>JAHBXT010000004.1:0-300000 GCA_019636385.1 Pirellulaceae bacterium
GTTGCGTCAGGTCCGCACAGGTGGAGCCCGGCGTATTGACGCGAATGAACTGGTCACACACCTCACGATAAGCTGCCAGAGGCGCATGAACCCCTTTGGCTACCAGTATTCGATAGTCACCAGGCTGAATGCCACACGAGATCAACTGCTGTAGGCTGAAAGGCACCATCCGTTTTGAAGTCAGTAGCAACGTCAGCGGCTGGTCGACCACTTGAACTACTGCCGACAAACCTTGGTCGTACTGGATGATGCCTCCGTGCCGCGCCTTCGGTTCACAGAATTTGCCATTGTGCAACGAGCGAACTTGAACTCGCACTTGCAGAGGTGGTCCATGGAGCTGATCCGTGTGCCCACCGACCTCCAACGACACGATAGCTCCGACGCCAGCCTGCTGGCATCGAGCAACCGCCGCCAAGTCGTAGATGCACACCAAGGCCGGCCCCAACTGACGCTGCAACAGCGATTGGGCGATGAACGTTCCGTCAGCGGCTGACCCTCCGCCTACGTTGTCACCCATATCTAACAGGCAAACTGGTGTTGGTGAAATATGTGTGACAAGCTGTAGCGCCTCGTGCAGGCTGACCAGTTGACCAATCAACTCGTGGCGGTGTGACCACAGGCTGTCGGCGAGCTGGTCGGCAAATTGATTCGCCAACTTCGGATCGGCATCGGTAATAACGATGGCTGACGCGCCCATTTCGAACACATCAGCGTAGGGAAATCCCAACAGAACACTATTGGACAGGACTCGTGGCTGCAACAGTTGTTGGTCCGCCAAATCGAAGTGTCGTCGAAGATGCGGCTCGGCGGTACACTGCCGTTCGATGTTGATTACCAAGGGAGGAAAGCGAGCTGCCATCACCGGATGCACGCGACCTGTCAGTGTATCGACCATCAATCGAGCCGCCTCAAGTCCGCGCTCCCGCTGATCCAAATGAGGATTGGTTCGATAGGCAATCAAAGCCGTGCATGCTTGGACCATTTGGGCGGATAGATTTGCGTGAGGGTCCAAGGTCGCGATGACTGGTACTTCACCGGGCAATGCCTGGCGAACTTGGCTGAGCCAGTAGCCATCCGCATCCAAGTGAGCCTCAGACACCGCCGCACCATGAGCGGCTACTAGCAAGCCATCTAATGGTTTGTTACGCTCAACCAGCGCTCGTATGTGATCGACCAGGCTGTCCAGCGCTTCGGCAGCGATCGGTCCACTGGGCGTCGCCCGGGCTACCATGAGTGGCACTGGCTGTATAGCTTGATCCTTGGCCAATTGATGTAAACCGCTGATAAATCCACCGATTTCATGATGGCTGCTGCCGAGGCGTGTAACCAGTTCGCTACCCTCAAGGTACAAGTCGTCCTGAAAATGACGCAGGGTCGTCCGCTGTTGGACAAACGTGTTGGACTCGTGCAGTAGACCGAGAATGCCAATGCGCAACATGATTTAAGTAGACGCGAGGATGGGAATCCATGCAGCCGTGCTCTGCGAGTCGGCTGCAGTGAACTATTCTAGCCGTTACGCACAACCGAATTGCCACAACGAGCAGAATTCATTTTTCCACAGGAGATTGGCAACGTGCATGATTATCATCAACTGCGATCCTTGCTGTACAGTGCCGTAGTGTGCGATGCACTGGACAGCTTGGGCTATCACCATCAATCGCCCCGCCCTGCCCTGCACTTGCAGACTCGAATGCCAACTGCGGACAACAGTGTGCTGATTGGTCGTTGCAAGACAACCCTGTGGGCCGACATGTATCACCACGATTCACGACCATACGAACTGGAATTGCGCGCCGTGGATTCCTGCCAGTCAGACGATGTGCTGATTGCGGCAGCCGGAGGTTCAACACGCAGTGGAATTTGGGGCGAGCTGTTAACCACAGCCGCCCTCAAGCATGGATGCGTTGGCGCGATCATCGACGGTGCCGTTCGCGATACAGCAAAAATGACAGCGATTGGCTTCCCCGTATTTGCCAGGGGCACTTGCGTTTACGACAGTCTTCACCGCCAGCGCGTGATTGACATGGATGTTGCCGTGGAAATTGACTCGGTTGTCTTTCGGCCTGGCGAATTGGTCATTGCCGATGCGGATGGAATTGTAGTGATTCCCGAAGATGTGGAACAGGAAGCACTATCTCGGGCGCTGGCCAAAGTAACCGGCGAAGATCGCGTCCGCCAGGCGATTCAATCCGGCCTCAGTGCCAAACAGGCGTTTGACAAGTATGGCATCCTCTAGCAGATAAGGTATAACCAGCCCTACGGATCACAGTGAACAAACGGCTGCGCTCACCAGTAGGTGGATTGCCCTCGCATTCTATTGCACACAGAATTTCGGCATGGCTCAATACCCCAGCTTCGAACTTGTCAACTTACAGAGCCGCAGCCGCCGAGAGTTCTTTGCTGCCACCGTCGGCATGGGTGCAGGCTGGATGGCGCAGCGACAGTTACCTGCCGCGCCGACCGCAAGCAGTAAGAAGAAAGTCGCCGGAGTAGTCACCATCTATCGGCCCAACTCACACGCCGACGTCATCCTGACCAAGATCTTGCAAGGCTGGAAGCACGATGGTGGCCTGGGACCGAATTTGGAACTGGTGTCACTGTACGTCGATCAATTCCCAGCCGATGACATGTCAGTCGGTTTTGCCAGGCAGCACGGCTTTCGGATGTGCCGGTCGATTCGTGAAGCGCTAACCCTAGGTGGTTCAAGACTGGCCGTAGATGGAGTGATCAGTATTGGTGAACATGGCGACTATCCGTACAACGAACTTGGCCAGCACCTCTATCCGCGCAGGAGGTTTTTCCAAGAGATACTAGATACATTCTCAGAATGCGGCAGCGTCGTACCGGTATTCAACGACAAGCATCCTGGACCACAGTGGGACGACGCCCAGTGGATGTATCGGCGGGCACGCGAGTTAAACGTGCCTTGGATGGCAGGCTCTTCCGCTCCGGTCGGCTATCGAACACCGGATGTAACGCTCGCCTGGGGAGCCGAAGTGAAAAGCTGCCTTGCAATTGGCTATTCGGGATTAGACATTTACGGCATCCATACGCTCGAATTCTTGCAGAGCATAGTGGAACGGCGGGCTCGATCAGAGCGGGGCATCCAGTTCGTTCACTGTCGTCCGTTGGCCGATGTGCAGCCATTGATTGCCGAGGGGCTCATCGACGCCCAGTTGCTAAAGGATGCGCTTGAGTGCGCTCAAGCCCCGTCGGTGGCAATTGCCGAGTCTGAACATCAGGACACCGCCTTGTTCGTAGTGGGCTATCGTGATGGATTAGTGGTTCCTGTGTTGATGCTGGCAGGTTCGGCCAAAGCGATTACCGCAGCAGTGAAGACGACCACCGGCGATCAAGTCGTAACCCGTTTTGATGAGCGCACCGAACCTCGCTATCCGCACTTTGCCTGCCTGCTCAAAGGGATTGAGTCGATGATTCATACTGGCCAGCCCGCCTACCCTGTTGAGCGCAACATGTTGACCGCAGGTGCCCTGGACCGACTCATGACGTCGCGACACCAAGGATTTCGGCGGTTAGAAACTCCAGAGTTGGCCATTGCATATCAACCGGTCGATTACGCTTATGGCGATCACCTCAAGCTCTAGGCCGTACCAAAGGATGCCATGAAGCAGTCAAGGAATGTGACGAAGTTGTTGGCCCACGCCTGTGTGTGGTTGGTTGTCGTCTGGGGGGTCGTGCGTTCGGTTCAGAATTCAACCAATCAATTGCAAGCACAACAGGTCGAGTTGGACGAGCGGGCCGACCGGTTGGAGCAGGAGGCAACAGAGCTTGAAGCGTCAGCGGCGGCCGGCACCGAGGCTGAATCAAGCAGCGCCGCCAGCCAACAGGCAACGCTTTTGCGGCATCAGGCGGCGAAAGTCCGCACTGAAGCACGTGATTTTTGGAAGGCCGATTGGCGATATTTGGCGCTGTCCGGGTTGGCCTACGCAGTTGGAATGCTGTTTGCCGCTGGTTACTGGTTGGTATGTCTGGGAGCCCTGGGGCAGCGCGTACCTTGGCGCCAGGCATTGTGGGCTTACTTCTATGGTGGCCTTGGCAAGTATGTTCCCGGCAAAGCCATGGTGATTGTGGTAAGACTGTCAGTGCTGACCGCGCATGGTGTGCGACAGGTGGCTACGATGCTCACCATTTTCATGGAGACGTTAACCATGATGGCCGTGGGTGGCGCGGTCGCGGCTGGTAGTCTTATTCTATTGAACCTTGACTGGCGGTTCTCCCTATTAGCGGCTGGGCTATTGCTGTCGATGTTGCTCCCGACCTCTCCGCCACTGTTGCGTTATTTGTTAAAACGCTTTCAACCTGGAGTAGCCCAAGAGACGCTGGAGCAGTGGTCCAGTCGGCTGAACATTGGACTGATGTTTTACGGTTGGCTGATTCTCGGTTTCGCCTGGTTAGCGTTTGGATTAAGCTTAGGTTGCGTATTGCAAGGTTTGCCGAGTACCCAAGTAGCCGGCGTAGGGCAGGTGCAGTTTTGGTTGAGCGTCTACGGAGCCTGCGCGCTGGCCGTCGTGCTGGGATTTGTGTCGTTGGTACCAGGTGGAGCCGGTGTGCGCGAGGTGATATTGTCGATGGTTTTGGCCCCAGTCGTCGGACCAACTGCCGCCCTGTGCTGTGCGGTTTGGCTACGCGTCGTGTGGTTGATTACCGAACTGGTGATGGTTGGTGTTTGCTATTTTTTACGTCTACCCGCTCAAGTTCAACTTGCTAAGTCGCCATGAGCATATCCATTGTCGTGCCGGTCTATAACGAACAAGATAGCTTGGTCGAACTGCACCGACAAATTGCTGAGACTGCGGACGATGCCAAGCTGGACTTCGAGCTGCTGCTGATCGACGATGGTTCCACCGATCAATCGTGGCATACAATCCACAGCCTAAGCCAACGGCATGCTAATGTGCGCGGTGTTCGCTTGCGGCGAAACTTTGGCAAGGCAGCGGCCCTGGCGGCTGGTTTTGATCGAGCCCGTGGGTCGGTAGTCATTTCGATGGATGCCGACTTGCAGGATGATCCACGTGAGATCCCGCGACTGTTAGTCGAGCTTGATAGGGGGTTTGATGTTGTTTCCGGTTGGAAGGAGATTCGAAATGATCCCTGGCACAAGGTTTGGCCTAGTCGAGTCTTCAACTGGCTAATCAACCGCCTGACAAACGTCTATCTGCACGACCACAATTGTGGATTGAAGGCCTATCGCCGCGAGGTGCTCAGCGAAGTCCACTTGTACGGTGAAATGCATCGCTTCGTTCCGGTATTGGCAGCTGCGCGCGGATTTCGCGTTACGGAGATTTCCGTTCAACATCGACCTCGACAACACGGGCATTCCAAATACGGTTGGGAGCGATTCATCAAAGGTTTTCTAGACCTAATGACGGTTCACTTTCTGACGGGCTACGGCAATCGCCCTCAGCACCTGTTGGGATCGTTTGGCTTGATCAGCTTTGGCCTCGGGAATGTAGGGCTGTTGATCTTGTCGGTATGGTGGGCCGTCAGTCGATTGGCGACAGATGCGACGGTCCTTCACCTGCACCAGCGGGCCAGTTTTTATTTTTGCATCTTAGCAGTACTGCTGGGAATTCAGTTGGTTAGCATGGGATTCCTGGCCGAGTTGATTACCGCTATGCTCCGCCCCGATCGGGCACCCTACAGCGTGGCCAATGATACCGACCAGTCCGATCAGGCTTCGAACGGACGGTTGGTCAAGTCGACCTTGAAACCGAGGGAATAGAATTGAGCAAGGAAGTACCATTCCACGGCAGGCAGGCAATCTTGGCTAGTGATTTGTCTTCAAGGTCCAATCGCCAGGGCTGGATAGGAATTTGCGTCCTATTGATCGCGGCAGCCGTTCAACTGGTGCGCATCGCCACTGTTCAGTCCAGCACCGGCGAAACACCATTCCTCAGCGCCAATGATCGCAGTCGTTGGTGCACGATCCTGTCACTGGTCGTTAATGGCAGCTACGCCATTGATGAAGTCATTGAAATTCGCGATCCGCAAACCAATCGCCGCACTTGGTACACGATTGACCTGGTTCAGCATCGTGGCCGGGATGGTCTTCAGCACTATTACAGCAGCAAACCTCCACTACTGCCAACTGTGTATGCTGGCGTGTACTGGCTGGTGCGTGCTACCACAGGCGCTACGCTGATGGCTCAGCCATTCTTGGTGGCCCGCCTGATGCTTGTGCTGGTCAACTTGTTACCGCTAGTTGGACTGTGGTGGCTGCTGATCAGTTGGGCGCGGCGAGCTCAACTGGACGACTTGCGTTTTGGAGCGTTGGCAGCCTTCGCAACGCTGGGTACATTCCTGTCTACCTTCTCGAACACACTCAACAATCACTTGCCAGCCGCAGTCGCTGCAGGTGTGTCGTTGGCTTGCCTGCTAAGAATCATCCATCACGCAGATCGCCGTCGCCGCTGGTTTGCCTTATGCGGACTATCAACCAGCTTTCTGGCTGCCAATGAAATGCCGGCACTGTCGTGGCTGGTGCTGGTTGGCTTGATATTGTTGGGAGTTGATTGGCGAAAGACGTTGGGGGTCTATGCGCCCTCACTAGTGCCTATCACCCTAGCGTTCTTTGCAACCAACTATTGGGCGCATGGCACATTCCGACCAGCTTATTCGCAGCGGGGCCTGGGAGCATCGATTACAACCTTACCGCTAAGTGAAAGCGAAGATGTCTCGCAATTGGACGTTGCGCAATTGGCCCAAGCGCTGGCACCGCACAACATCCACCTGAGTCCCCAAGCCAAAATCGGTCGCGCCAGACGCAATACACAACTGTGGGAATTGTGGGACGAGTCGTCTCAGTGGCGACTGGCATTGAAAGCCGATCTAGCAAACCAAACTGTGGGTATCTATCACTGGGGAGATTGGTACGATTTCCCGACCAGCTATTGGGTGGATGGCAAGAAACAGGGTGTGGATATCGGTGAACCCAGTCGAGTGCGTTACGCCATGCACTGCCTGGTTGGACACCATGGCATTTTTAGCCTTACTCCATTTTGGATTTTCAGCTTGATCGGCGCGGTTGGAATCGGCTGGCACTGGCTGGCCAATCGGCAGTTCACTCCTGACAGCTTTCTACTAACTGTCGCAATTGCGATGACCAGTATTGTTGTGCTGATTTTCTATTGGATGCGGCCAGTGGACGATCGAAATTATGGAGGCGTATGTAGCGGGTTGCGCTGGGTCTTTTGGTTGTATCCCTTGTGGTTCTGGCTAGCCATTGCGGGCATCAAATCGACTCGCTTCACGGGAGCTTGGACATTAATCGTGACGATGTTGCTAGTCAGCATTTTTTCCGCGACTTATCCGTGGAAGAATCCGTGGTCGCATCCGTGGCTGATGCACTGGATTCCTCTTTCAGTCCAAGATAGTCCATCCACCGCCGCTGCTTATCCCCAAGTGGCGGTTGCGATTGCTGCTGAGCTGCCTGAGAAATCTGCAGCTCCATATCAGCTCGCTCGCGAGCTATCTTCGCACGTTCTAACGATAGATCGATCTCCGCCTGCCGAAGCTTAGCCTCCCACTCCTGCTGGATTTCTTGCAGCTTCTGCCGCTCCTGCAGAATAAGTTCATCGGCATCCAGCAGTCCAGCCAAGCCGACAGCGCCAATAGCAACACCTTCTCGTGAGTCCGATTGAGCAGCCACGATTCTTCGCAAATCTTCGATCTCCTCGTCTCGTCGCGCGATCTCCTCGTCAGTGGCCGCAATCACCCGCTCGATTTCCAATCGTTGGCTGCGCGAACATTCGCCGCTGCTTGAATCTGAGTCAAGTTGCGTAAGCATCCTTTGCTTGCGCTGCTCCCAAGTCAATTGCTCCAAGCCCGATGCTCCAGCCATCGTGCTGCCAGCTATGCCAGTGGCTTGTTGAGCCAATCTGGTCGCGAGATCTTCGTTTTGAGTGCGCAGCATTTCCCGGTCACGTTCGGCCTGAGTTAGCTGGTCTTCCAAATCCCTCATCCCAGCGATGGCGATCTCCAGTCGATCTATTTCTTCAAGGACCACAGACATTTCGCGCTGCCGCAATCCGTTCGTATGACTCGTCGAGTTGCTGGCTGCGAACTTGGCTTGCCAGCGTCGTTCCATATCAAGTTGAATCTCCAGCACATCGCGGCGCATCGCCGCCCTCTGCTCATTCATGGCGTCGGCCAACAGCAACCGAAACTCTGTGCGCCAATTGTGTAGAGTCTGGCCGATGAGTTCACTCATCTGCTGAACGGCCAGTGTGGACGAATCGTTATCAACCACTGCTGTCGGTTGACTGGGGGATGGTGAAGCCGTTGCCGAGTTGTTATTCCAGGAGGATAAATTCTGAGCCGCTGATTGTCCCACTTCGCCCCAGCGCCCAGACTGCCGCACAGGGTCTCCAACAGCAGTTTCGACACCCGTCTCCGGATCGCTGGAAAAGCGCTGTAAGCGCTCTTTCAACGAACTAGCCAGATTGGCCAATTCGCTCGCTTTGATCGGAAAATTCTGGGGCATTTTGTGTCGAGACCGGTTGCGCAATTCCCGCAGATGATTGGGGAATTCTCCAGTTATTCCTACTATCTTTTATGGAGGGACGCATAGCCGATCCGCTCCAGTCGAGCTGGGCATGTGTAGGGCCACTAGGCTAGAATGGGGTCGTAGCGATAATGCTGGTCCTACCAGCTACATTTTGGTACTTTGACCGCCATACCCTATTCGCCATTTGCCTAGTCTGTCGGCCATGTCGAAGCGAAAAAATGACGAGGAGCCGCCACAATTGGAGCCTGCAATGGCCGAATTGGAGCAGATTGTACGCCGCTTAGAACAGGGTGGCGGAACATTGGAAGAGGATCTGACCGGATACAGCCGCGCGATCGGACTTATTCAGCTGTGCCACCAACGATTGGCCAAGGCCGAGCGGACCGTAGAATTGCTATCTGGCGTAGACAGCGAAGGCAACCCAATCGCACAACCTTTCGACCAGACGGCGCAGTCTCTTGATCAGACAGCTAAGTCGCTTGAGCAGAAACGAGCCGATCGCAGCCGTCGTCGAAGCGCAGATAGCATTGACAGCATTGATATCGACGAAACCAGTTTCTAGCGCATCGTTCGTAAAAATCTGAATTGCCCTCCTTCGCCAAATCCATCCATGCAGCAATCTACCGTCAGCCGGCTCGATGAAACCATAGCTCCTCTGATTCCAGCCATCCAGCAGGCGTTGCATCAATGTACGGCCGATCGTGATGGCTGCCCCAGTCGATTGAGCGCTGCGATTCGCTACAGCGTATTAGCTCCCGGCAAGCGTTTGCGCCCGGCACTAGTGCTGCTCGCCTGCGAAGCGGTCTCTGGGCAGTGGACTCGGGCGATACCCGCAGCGGTTGCCGTCGAATTGATGCACGTCTATTCGTTGATCCACGACGATCTGCCTTGCATGGACAACGATTCGTTGCGCCGCGGACTGCCAACTTGCCACATTCAATTTGATGAAGCAACTGCCGTATTGGCTGGCGATAGCCTGCAGATGCTGGCCATCGAAACGCTGTGCAAATTGCTGCCTAGTGAAATGGCCGTCCAGTGCTGTGCGATCTTGGCCGAGGCCGCCGGGCCAAGTAAGTTGGTTGGAGGACAGATGGATGACCTGCTGGCCGAAGGCCGGTTTGGTCAGCTGCCAGACACTGCCGGCCAGACCGCAGAGCTGCTCCAAAGCATCCACCTTCGCAAGACCAGTGCGCTAATAGAAGCCAGCCTCAGGATGGGAGGCGTGATTGGCGGTGCGGCTCCAGAGTTGCTGGGGCGATTGGGGGCCTTTGGCCGATCTTTGGGCTTGGCTTTTCAGATCGTGGATGACTGCTTAGATTTGGAAAGCACCCCGCAGCAGCTTGGTAAGGCCACCGGCAAGGACTCCCGCCACGGCAAATTGACCTATCCCGGGCTGGTCGGCCTGGAACGGTCTCGGCAAACGGCCCAAGAACTGGCCGAACAAGCCTGCGAAATCCTATCGGTACTTGGCGGTCGATCGACTAAACTAAAAGAGTTGGCGCGGTTTGTAATCGAGCGAACGCACTAAGACGAGAATCCATGACACTTTCTATTCTTCCGCGTATTCAGTCAGCTCTCGATCTACATTCGATGAGTCTGCACGAATTGGAGACGGCTGCCGAAGAAATTCGTCACGTGCTGTGTGGCCTGTTGAGCATTCGGACGGCACACTTTGCATCGAACCTGGGAGTCGTTGAGCTGTGCCTCGCGCTGCACAGCGTCTACGACTTTCGCACAGATCGGCTAATCTGGGATACAGGCCATCAGATATACCCGCACAAACTGGTCACAGGCCGTTACGCGCAATTCGCTTCGATTCGCACACGCGACGGCTTGATGGGTTATCCCAATCCAGCAGAAAGTCCCTACGACCTGTTCATGACCGGTCACGCCGGTTGCAGTGTCTCGACCGCTTTGGGACTAAAGAGCGGCGATGATTTGATGAATCAACCCCAGCGACGCAGCGTAGCCGTAATCGGCGACGGTGCGTTTCCGTCAGGTATCGTCTTCGAGGCACTGAACAACGCCGGGGAACTTAAGAGCAAGTTGCTGATTGTGCTTAACGACAATCGAATGAGCATCTGCCCGCGCGTGGGTTCGATGGCCAGCTATCTCGATCGCTTGCGTTCCAATCCGTTTTATACCGGACTCAAGCATGAAGTCGTCAAAATGCTGGGACATGTGCCCGTTCTCGGAGACCCCACTGAGCGACTGCTGGCGCAGATTAAAGAAGCCGTCAAAGCCGGCTTGCATGGCGGAATGTTGTTTGAAGAGCTAGGCATTCGTTACGTCGGTCCAATCGATGGTCACGATATTGGCCTGCTCCGCAAGTATCTGAAGATGCTGGACAAGGAAGAAGGACCGGTCTTGTTGCATGTGGTAACCGAAAAGGGCCACGGTTATCAACCTGCCGCTCAAGACCCGGTACTCTTCCATACGCCACCGGCTTTTGAAGACCAGCAAGGACAAGCCAAGTTTATGAGCAGTGGCGGTTCGCCCGCGTTTACCAATTTTGCGCGCGACGCGATTGCCAGTGCGATGCGCCGCGATCAACATGTAACCGTCATGACTGCCGCCATGTGCCAAGGCAACAAACTGGAACCTGTGCGAGACGAGTTCCCCTCACGATTCTTTGACGTGGGCATTTGCGAATCGCATGCTGTGGCCTTCGCTGCTGGACAAGCCAAAACCGGAGTCAGACCCATCGTTGCCATTTACAGCACCTTCTTGCAACGCAGTTATGACCAAATCTTCCAGGAAGTTTCACTGCAAAGCTTGCCGGTTGTCATGATGATGGATCGCGCGGGGTTAGCCGGTCCCGACGGTCCTACGCACCATGGAGTCTTTGACGTTGGCTATCTGAGGCTGTTTCCCAATATCATCTCGATGGCTCCGGCCGATGGTCCAGAACTGGCAGCCATGCTCGACTTTGCGTTGCAACAAGATGCTCCCACGGCCATTCGCTATCCCAAAGCAACCGCCCGCGACCTTAAGTTATCCAGTCAGCCGATTGAACGTGGTAAGGGTCAAATCGTTCGCTGGGGAACCGAGGGAGCGATCGTCGCGCTTGGACCACTATTGGAAATGGCCATTCAAGCTGCTGACCAGTTGGCTGAACGGGGCGTCCAGATTGCTGTGATCAATCCTCGATTCATCAAGCCACTCGATACCGAACTGCTGGAGCAAGTATTCCGGCAATGCAAGTTTGTTGTGACGCTCGAAGAATCAGCATTGGCGGGCGGTTTTGGCAGCGCCCTGTTAGAAGCCGCCTGTGACCATGGCTGGGAATTGCCGCCCATGCGACGCTTGGGCATCCCCGATCGCTATATCGACCACGGTGAGCGTGAAGATCTGTTGTGCGATTTGGGCATTTCGCCTGACAAGCTGGTTGGATTATGCTTGGAATTAACTGGTAGCCCTGCGCATTGCAGTTAACTAGAAACGGCTGAACATGCAAATCCCGGCTCCCTGGGCATCGGTATCCGGCAAGCCGCGCATCGCCGTGTTAGCATCTGTCAATCGACTGCGCGTGAGCAGCGTCCGTGATCGCGTCTTGCGGATCCTCGAACAATCCGCCGACATTGTCGCTGTGGACGAAACGGAAACGCTGGACCTGCAGTCCTTAGACGTGGACATGGTGGTCGTGCTGGGCGGCGACGGATCGATTCTGTCTGCCGCGCGCCGCATGGGACTCAATCAACTGCCCGTCATCGGAGTCAACCTTGGACGCTTGGGGTTCTTGGCCGCATTGGATGACAACGAACTAGAACAAGTCTGGCCGCATGTATGCGCAGGAGAATACCCTGTCGACAAGCACGTTATGCTCCAGTGTTGCATCCTTCGCGACGGGGCAACCGCCTCCATGCTGGATAACACTCCTGCCAGCGGAGCCAATATGGCTAGCAATACGGCCATCGGCGGTTTGGCTCCGACCGCGCAGTTGGCCTTGAATGAAGCTGCCATCTTAGGCGGTCCCCCCTATTCGATGCTGCACATTGACCTGTACATCGACGGACAGTTTGCCTGTGCCTACAGTTGTGATGGCTTGATCGTCAGCACACCGGTCGGCTCAACTGCTCACAATCTTTCGGCCGGCGGCCCGATTCTGCATCGGCGCCTGGAAGCTGTAGTCATTAGCCCCATCAGCCCACACACGCTGACCATGCGACCGGTGGTCGATCAGGTGGACCGCGTCTTCGACATGATTGTACGCCAGGGCCACAGCTCGGTCTCCGCCGTGTTCGATGGTCGAGTGCTTGGGCCACTGCAAGATGGCGACTGTTACCGCATTCGCCGCGCCCCTATCGCGTTTATGATGGTCAACGTACCCAGCAAGAACGAATACCGCACGCTACGTCATAAGCTCGGCTGGGGCGGCAATCCCCGACAACATCCAAGATAGCGCCGTTGGCTGGGGCCGATAGACGGCCCCAATCACCCAGGGCGAACTACACAATGCACATTTCGCATCGCCCCGCCCAAAGACCTACCCACCAGGAAGCTCCATGAAAATCCTACTACCCATTGGCGACGCGACAGAAGCCCTAGATACCTTCTACGCCTACTATCGCTTGCCGGAGGACGGCTATGAAGTCGTAGTAGCGGGCCCCGAAGCTCGGCTCTATCACACTGTCCTTCATGAAGTGCCACCCAATCCGGATGTCCCCTGGGATATTACCCAGGAACGTCCTGGTTACCACTTGCAGGCCTCGGTTGCTTTTCGCGACTTGAAGCCCGACGAATTTGTCGGTGCCTTCATCACCGGTGGGCGAGCCCCTGAATACTTGCGCTACGACCAACATCTATTGGCGGCTATTCGCGACATTGCCCAGGCCGGTAAGCCCATCGCCTGCCTGTGTCACGGTATTGAGCTGCTGACTGCTGCTGACTGCATTCGCGGCAAGCGAGTCACAACCGTACCCAAGTGTGCCATGGACGCGCATCAAGGTGGTGCCATTTACACTGGCGAGCGGTGTGTCGTCGACGGGTTACTCGTGACCGGCCAAGGCTATCAAGACAACACCGCCGTCCTCCGTGAGTTTGTTCGTATGTTACGTCAGTCGAAAAGTTCAGCGCGAGAAGCTTGAAACGCACACTCCGACAATCGAATCATGCCTGATGCAATATACTTGATACGTGGAGGCCACTGATCATCGCAGAGCCAATTCACCAATCCTGCAGACTCGCTCCTGATTCGTTGGGCTTCCGTCTGCATCCCCGGAGACAAATACTGCAGCTAGAATACACTCAGGTACGCCGCTAGCCAATTCAGTGGCTTGCAGGCGCCGCAGGCAACCGCGACAAGCTACGGAACGAATTCGCGTTTCAGGCTGGCTTGAGCTTAGATTTCACCAAATTATTTCGGGGGCCGCGAATTGGCTGGTCATCGTAGGCGGAAGTCGCCAGACATGAGTGCCGTCGCGGTTGGTGAAATAAAGGTGTGACCGCGATGGCTGGCGTCCATGTCCGTCGGCCCAGAGTGCATAAAAATCGGGATGCGCGTTGACCGGACGACGCGCATAGGTGTGATTGACAAGGCTGTCGCGGGTGAGCTGCTTGGCCAATTGCCAAGTGGCACCTTGATCGCGGCTAATCCACATGGTCATCTCACCGCCGGGATTGTAAGGCTGAGGTCCGGCTTGTGTGGGAGCAATTACCCGCCAGACTGAATCCTCTTCGATGTACAGCGATCCATGGTCATAGTTGTTCAGGGACTGCGTTATCGGTTGAACCAACCACCGATCGCCGGTCCAGCGCGCTGTGTTCCACTGCCGCGGTCCGTTTTCGGGGCCGGATTGATAACCTCGGCTGGTCAAGAACAGAATGATAGGCCGGCCAGCAGAGTCAAAATTCAAGTCCTTTAAATAGACCAACAAATCCTCGCTGCGCGAATCGTATACCAGAACCGCAGCATCCGCCTGCGTAATCGGTGTCGTCACGGGGTGTCCGTCAACTGTTTGCCAGGAGCGCCCTTGATTAATCGTTTCCACGTAGTAGATGTTGGCACGCGCGTTGAGGCCCCCAAGGCGCGGATGATAATCGAAGGCGGTACCTAATCGACCGCCATGGCGCCAACTAACTTGATAATCTCCTAACTCAATTGCCGCTAGCATATTAGGAGAACTCCACTGGTACCCGTCGGTGCTGGTCATCCAGAATAGACTCCGTGCCGCTTCGGTCCGAAATTCTGCACCTACATTGTAGCGCGTATGCAGGAACAAAAAGCCATGACCCGAAAGATGCCACGACTGCGGATATGAGAAATTCGTCTGCCACACACGCTCGAATTGTTCGATCGAGTAGGGTTGGCGACTGCGGTGAACGAAAGATGGTCTGGATGTGCCGTGAGAGGGTGAAAATATCCATAGATAGCCGTCATCGTCCAGCATCAACGTGGGATTGTCGTGCGCGTCGGAGGTCTGTTTATTCAGTAGCCGCACCGGCTGTGGAACCAAGCCAGTTGCGTGGTCGAAATAGGAAACCATGTGCAGCAGTTCCTGTTTGTCGTCGTCACTACGTGCCGACGTGCCGCCATACACAAAATACGTCTTATTGGCCTCAGGGCTATAAAAGGCGATCGGAATGTGTTGTTGTGGGTAAGTCGCAAAGCCACCACTGTATTTGAAGCGATATTGATCCTTGGATGGCTGATTGTAGTACCAGATGCCACGATACCCGTCCTCCCGGTCAAGTGGTTGCTGGCCTAGGCATGTGAAGTGCAATAGCGACCAGCAGGCGATGGCCCGCAAGAAACCGTTGAAGAGCCGAGCAGTTCGCATAGTTAACTCCAATTGTCGATGCTCATTGAACGGATTAGCCGTCACTAGCGGCCAATGCATGCCTGAGGAAGAGGTCCGGTTGCGAATGAGGGACAAAATTGCCAACAGGCTGTTGCCGAGGCCCGTCCGTGGCCAAAGGCGGATGGTGTAATAGTACTCAACCTTTTAGACTCATGCCTGACCGAGCTACTAACCTGACAATCAAAAACAGCTAAATCATAAAAATCCATGTAAGGCGGGGCGCTAACCTCGATTGCGATGCAGTACCATTGTTGATGGTTCGAGTCTTAGCGGTTCCATCCTTAGTCATGCCCAGCCTGACGAAGTTTGGGAGATTGCTACAATATCGAACGACCATCGACGAATTGTTGCCTAATGGCCGATGGGTCGAAGGGCTGTTGAATTAGTTGGATGTTGTATGTCACGGATCGTTTCGTTTTTGGTACTGATGGCGATTACTCTGCTGATCAGCTTGCTGTTCTACAGGGTTCTAGCCGGATTCTTGATTCCGGTCTTCTTGGCGATCGTGCTGGTAGTCGTGTTTCAGCCTCTACATCGCTGGATGCTCCGCAAGTTTGGGAATCATTCTCATGTGGCCGCAGGACTGACAACTTTTGCCATTGTGGCCTGCTTACTGCTGCCCGTAGGTATTCTGGTAGGAACTGCCGCCGTCCAAGGCATTCGGTTTTTCCAGAACAACAGCGTCAGCTCGCTTGAACTGCAATTCGGCAGGTTGCGCAGTTCACTAGACTTGGATTTACCGCATTGGGGTGAAGTCTTGCGGACTGCCAACGCAGATGTGGAGCATTTGGTTCAAGGAGCCAGTATCGCCACCTTGGCTCAAAGCACTGTCGCTCTACCGGAATTAACCAGGAAAGTCGTGAGAGTCCTGAACGAACTGCGACGAGAATTGGCCGGTGATGCAAGCTTTTCGGCGTACACTCCTCAGATTGATGAATTGATTGAGCTGGCCAAGGCGATAGGAGTTCAGCCGACGATAAAGCCCGCCGACAACAGTGACAACAATGGCGATCCATCTGACGCGAGCCTGACTGAATTGGTACTGAAGCTCAAGACACAGTTTGGCACCTTGAAGACGCAATTGCATGGTGGAGCGCTGCGTTCGTTTCTGCGAGAAATGGCCAATCCAACCGCCGAGGATATGGAAGCTGTTCGGCGACGAGTGTTAGAGTACGTTCAGCCTCGGTTGGTGTCGTTTACTCAATCAACGGGTATGATTACCTTTCATCTGGTATTTGGCCTATTGGTGCTGAGTCTCTCGACCTATTTCTTCTTGGTCGATGGTCCAGCCATGATCCATTCGCTGATGTTACTGCTGCCGATGGACATGGGGCATGTCCGCGAGTTACTGGACGAGTTTGTTCGCACCAGCCGCGCGGTGGTACTCGCAACACTACTGGCAGCCCTAGCACAAGGGCTGACGGCAGGAGTTGGCTATGCGGTGGCAGGCATCGACTACTTGGTGTTGTTGATCATGCTGACCTCGATCGCCGCTCTGATTCCCTTCGTTGGACCCATGGCAGTATGGGTACCAATCTGCATTTTTTTGGCTTTGGTCGAACAGCGTTATCTAGCCGCTGGACTGCTGGCTGCTTGGGGACTGTTGGTCGTAGCCACGATTGACAACTTCGTGAAGGCGTTTGTACTGCATGGACAGTCACAATTGCATCCCCTGTTGGCACTGCTCAGTATTCTAGGTGGCATTCAGGCTCTGGGACCAATCGGTATTGTCGTGGGCCCGATGGCGGTCAGCTTACTGCAGACTCTGCTGAGTATCGTTCGCCGCGAGCTTGTACACTTCGATACACACGGCTTGGCACCCGTTGGCGGTGCGGCGATTGGGACCACCGCAGTGCGAGAGTAGCGACATATTCCACTGGCTTGCCGAGTCGAACTACTTCAGAGATTCGCTGCCCAGTGGACTTGGATATCACTGGGATTTCCTCCGGAGGCGCAATGCCCGAATTGCCTGAAGTTGAAACAATGTGTCGTGGACTGCGACCGATCGTTGGTTGCTGCGTGGCATCAGTTACCGCCCCGCCCTGCCCTTGCCGGCCAATTTCGATGCAGCCGAGTGTGGCTCAGATTCATCGGCGGCTGCGCGGACAGGCTGTTACAGGCGTCCGTCGATTGGGCAAACGAGTATTGATCGACTTCAGGTACTGGACACTGATACTGCAACCCAAGATGACCGGTCTGGTCGCTCTAGACGAGGTTCCTGACAGCGGTCATACGCGGCTGGTGTTGCGATTCAGCGGTCGCAGAAAACTGGAATTGAAGTTTTGGGATCGTCGTGGGTTGGGCACTGTGGAGCTGTTGCCTCCGGAAGAAGTCGAGCAGCGGATCGTGGCAGGACGGCTCGGACCGGATGCACTCGAAATTACCGCTAGTCAATTCCGCCAGCGGATGACGGGAACGCGACGACCGATCAAAATTGCTTTGTTGGATCAAAAGCTGCTGGCTGGAGTTGGCAATTTATATGCATCCGAGATGCTCCATGCCGCGAGGATTCATCCAGCCTTGCCAGCTAACCAGCTCAGCCGGCAACAGGCTCAGCGATTACATCGCAGCATGATTGACATCCTGCGACAAGCGATCAAATATGAAGGTTCGACCTTGGCCGATGGCACCTACCGCAATACGCTGAACGACCCTGGCGGCTACCAGAATCACCATCGCGTATACGACCGCGCGGGCCAACTGTGCCTGTCGTGCCGCAAGTCACACATCGTGCGTATCGTGCAGGCTCAGAGGTCTACCTACTACTGTCCTCACTGCCAACCCATCTGCGCGAAAAAGTCGTCGACAGCATCCAAATACTGAGAAGGCGTTCCGACACCTGGGGAGCTGCGATTGACGCCAGCCCACTGGAAACTGCTGGATGGACCAATGATTCGCACCAGTGTATTGCCTTGGCCATCTGTGGTGAAAGAATATTCATCCTTCTCGAATCGCGCCGTGAATACTTGACGGTTAGCATCGACGCGCGTGACGAGCAGCGTGTCACCTTGAAAGACCGCTTCGGTGAACAAGGCCTCCTCGAAGCCATCCAGCTTCATACCCCACAACAGGGAATTATCCGATCCGACGGCAAAAAAGGCACCGCGCACAGCCTGGCTGGGATCCGTGTAATAGTAGCGTGATACCAACTGGCTGGCCCAAGTAGCATATTTGGCGGATAGTCCGGCCAGAGCGTAGTGCTCGGTCACGCTACCTCCGCCAGGTGCCGCAATTTGAACATTGCGGACACTGGTGGAACCGGGGATGCCTTGTAGGAATTCGGGCTGTTGGAAGCTGATTTGATAGCTGCCCGGGCCCAGTTCTTTGAATTCATAACTGCCATCGGATGCCGACTGAATCTTGATGGGTGCAATTGCCTGGCCGAGCGTCGTGCCGGTAAGCGTTATTTCAACGCCACCCAGAAAACGCTCCTTGGTGTCCATCTGGCCGTTGCGATTCTCATCGACCCATACTCTGCCGCCGATCGTGCTAGGCTGGAACTCTTCAACGCTGACGGAAACTAAACCTTCGGCGGTGTCCAGGCCGCCGTTGGCGGTGCCACCGTTGTCACGAACCGTGTAACGGAATGAGGCACTGCCGGTAAAGTCGGCTTCTGGTGTGAAGGTAACGATTCCGGTAGCCGAGTTGAGCGACACGCTGCCGCCCGTGGCGGAATCAACCGCAATGATCGTCAGCGTCTGCGTGGCTTCGTTGGCAGGTCCGGGGGTGTCGTTCCGCAGCAGATCGGCAACCGGAATTTGCAACGGATTGTTCTTGAAAGCGCGAACGCTGTCCGCTCCTGGCCGAGGTGGATCGTTGACCGGAGTGACGTTGATCGTGACCGTGGCCGTACTGGACTTGGGCGGAAAACCATTGTCCTGGGCGGTGTAGGTGAACAGGAAAGGTCCATTGAAATCCTGTGCGGGGGTGTAGACCACATTGGTCCCCTGAATCTGCACACTGCCACCACCAGTCGTGATTGGCGCAACCCCAGTAACGGTTAGCGTCTGATGACTCTCACCAGGACCGGGCGAATCGTTGGCCAGCAGGGTGGACAAGGCGATGGTCTTGGCAATGTCCTCGAGAGTGGTATCGGTATCGCCTTGCAGCACGGGAGGATCATTGAACTCACTGACGCTCACGGTGACTGTAGCGGGATTGAGTGCCGTCAGTGGCGGGGTGCCGCTGTCGGTAGCGTTATAGGTGAACAAAAACGTCCCAAAGAATCCGGCAGTCGGAGTGTAGATGACGTTGTTGCCCTCAATTCGAACTGAGCCGCCGACTGCGGAAAGTGCGTTGACTGTGGTTATGGTCAGGGTTTGATCGGACTCGCCGGTTCCGGGCGAATCATTCTGTGTCAAACTGGAAAACGTAATTGTTCGGGCAACATTCTCTTCAGCCTGTACCGAATCGTCCACCAGCGTTGGTCGGTCATTGACGTTGGTGACCGTAATGGTCACGGTGCCGATGGAATTAGGTCCTTGCGGATCGCTGGTGTCATTCATCACATAGGTAAATGTATCGATCCCGAAAAAGTCGGGATTAGGTGTGTACAGCAGCCCATCGTCCGACAAATCGTTTGGAGTGCCGTTGTCATTGCGGGTTACGGTACCGTTGACCGGCTGAGTAAAATCGATCAGCAACTTTGATTGATTTTCGTTGGCCAAGTCGTTGGCAAGTACGTCGATCGGATTATTGGTGCTATCCTCGTTTACCGTAGCGGTGTCGCGACGAGCGCGTGGCAACGTGGCAGGTTCAACCGTGACGACCACTGTGGCGGTGGCCGTCAGCTGCGGCGTGCCGCTGTCGCGGATGGTGTAGGTAAACGTCTCCGTGCCAATAAAGCCAGGTGCTGGGGTGTAATTGAGTGTCTGACCGCCTGCAGCGATGCTGACCGATCCTCCATTATTGGTAGTACCTACGGAAATAATGGTCAGTGTTTGGCTGGATTCATTGGCCGGTCCAGGCGAGTCGTTTGCGAGTACATTCAGCGTGTTGTCGCTGCTATCTTCAACCACATTCAAATTGTCATTGCCTGCAGTTGGGGGATCGTTAACTGGAGCAATGTTGATGGTAATCGTTCCCGTCGCGGTCAATCCGCTGGTGTCGCTGATCGTGTACGTCAACCGATCACTACCGTTAAAATCCTGTGGCGGAGTGTAAACATTACCAACCAAGGTACCCACGGTGGTCCCGGGAATCGTTTGTATTCCAGTCACCGATAAAGTTCGCGGCGGGATGGCCGGCGATGTGTCGTTGGCCAGCAACGTCGCGTTGACGATAGTCAGGGCGGTATCTTCGTTGGTACTGAGCGTATCTGGATTGGCGATGGGTGTCGTCGGATCCGCGATGATCGTGATGCTGAAGGAATTGCCGAAGTTCACACTTGAGTTGGGAATAAGGTTGTCTACGCCAAACAATAAATGTTCCGAGCCAATGTCCTCAGGTGCGTTAGGGGAAAAGGTCATTACTCCGGGGTTTGTAGCAGTGAACCTGAAGGATACAAAAGGTCTGAGGCCGACCGGGTTGTCCGGTGGAACAGTATTACCTGAAAATGCAGTGATCTCATTAAAAAACTCCTGGGTCACATCGTTTCCCTGAGCCGATGAGCGTCCACTGGTAAACTGATTCGAGAATAGCACTCCCGACGAAAATCCGTTTTGTTGAGTGAAGTTATAATCGGCAAAATTGAGTGAATTGACGCCAATATCGAGTCCAGCCGAATAGACGCCGCCAACTTTCATGCCTTCATTGTTTTCGGGCAGGGAATTGATATCTCGCAGGTCTTGAACAAATACATTTACTTGAAATTGCTGGCCAACGGCAACCTGCGAAAGCGGTGTGCCGGTCTCGGGCGCATTGGGAGAGACTATATTGGTGATGGTATAGTTATAATTGACCAGGAATTGCGCATCCTCGCCCTCGGCGTTCAGCCGGTTGATGACTCGTAAGGCATCCAGCGCTGAGACTCGACCATCATTGTTGACGTCGTAGTATCGACTGGCAGTTTGAGTGGCACTCGTGCTGGTGGCCTTGGCTGGTGCGCCGCGACTATTCAGATGATTGATCACCAGCAACGCGTCCATCGCGCTGATTCGGAAGTCCAGGTTCGTATCTTCCGCGATCAGACTGTTGTGCATGGGCTGCAGGTCAGCTGCCAACAACTGTCGATTCTCGAGCCGCTCCAGTTGCGGTGCTCGCCGACGAGCCACGACCGGACGTGCGTCTCTCTTGAATAGCCTCAACATTCTTGCAGCTCGATTCTTCATAAACGTTCGCCTGGGTGACTTTTGGAATTCAGTGACTGAAACGGAATGGAACTCGCCAGAAGCTGATGGGGCGACTGCGACCGAGTCGTCGTGGAAATCTATCAAGGTTGCTGAGTTAACACGGAAAAATGCTCGCCTCTAGCGAATCACTAGATTAGTCAGTCTGGGTGATTTTATCAATTCAGGAAGAATTGATCGAATGCGGTATTTGGCGACCATTTTCTCAGGGTTTCGGCGTAGTTGGTGCTTACGAACTAACCGTTAAAGACCCTATTTTCCTTGGAAACCAAATGAATCGAATAGTTCCTAAAACTGGTCAAAGTACGGCCGAAATGGATTGAGTCGAGCTGGGAAATTCGCTTGGAGACAGCTGCTGGCAAGAGAAGTTACCAGGTTTGGAGCATCGACCGTCTGGCCGAGCTGGGTAGGTCCACCGGCTGACGACCGTGGCTATGGCTGGGGCGTTCGCTACACTCGCCAGAGCGTGGACAGGCCGACATGCCCCTCCACCGTCTGGCGAAGGTGGCTACGTTTTACGACGGTGGCTAAGCTTTGATTGCCAGCTTGGAGCTGGCGAGGACTTGAATTAAGGCGTCAACCGGTTCGGTGTATTCGCCGTATTCGGATTCATCATGTCCGCCAAGCTCCGACAGGGCATGGTCGCACAGATAGCGATCAAGACCGTTTTGACTTGTCGTTACAGCAGGGACTGTGGACTGGCGGTGAAAGCTGGATTGGATTTCCCGTGTGATGGCTGAGGTTGATTCTGCTTCCTCTCCCAAATATCCTGAAACGGTAATTGACATGACTGGTGGAGCAGCAAGCAATTGGGATTCTCCAAACGTCTGGCTGCTCTCAGTTTCCAGAGTGGCTGCGCTCGCTTCGCCACTCCCCGAGTTACGCGAATTAAGGTGGTTGATTACCAGCAGCGCATCTCGAGACGTGAGCCGCCCATCGCCACTGACATCTAAATACGGTGGAGGAGAAATGCCAGAGCTTCCCAGTTCTCCGCCGCCACGCGAATTTAAAGCGTTGATGACCAGCAGCGCGTCGAGTGCCGAGATGCGATGGTCATCATTGACGTTAAAGGGATTACGAGGATTTTGCCACGGAGACCGAAAACTATCCGTCACCGTGTTGCTAATGACCGTAGTGGCCGGATCTCGTGCGCGAATATCAATCTTGCTGGTACCAGTGGGAACAACGATATTGAGGTCGAGGTTTACTTGGTACTGGTTCGGCTGAGAATAGATCTGCCATGGGCCATCGTCCAATCGGTACTCGATGAGGCCAATGCGATTGAGGGTGATGTTATTCCGCAAACCCCAAGAATTCTGATTGGCCAGTGCCTTGACTGTTGCTTGACCCACGAAACGATAGATTCCGGTGTCTAAATCGTAGCTCCCGGTACCGGTTAGCTCGCTAGGCACATCCAAAACGTCAAAAATGCCGTTGCCATTGCTGTCCTGCCAGCCGATTTGAGCGAATGTCGAGGCTGCGGAAGTGAAATTCTGATATGCGGTTTCCAGCAGTGTACCAGCGGCCATGAGACTGGGCTGCTGCACAAAACCCGGCGTGGGATTGTCCCAGGCATTGAGGTTCTGCGTGTTATAGTATCCTCGAAACGAATTGTAGGTCCCACCTCCAGGATACTCGTCGCGAGCCCAAAACATGTGGCCGGTTTCGTGGGCAAACGTCGAGGCGGGTCGCGTCGAGGGCACGACCATAAACAGCCCGCCGGCAAAGGCAAAGGCGCGGTTGAACGAACCACCCGCAGCGAACTGACCGTCGGAGTCACGCTGGCTGTTGGCCACAAAGATCGTAAAGGCCCAATCAGTACCGAACTTCATTCGTTGCGAATGATTAAAGGCCCGAATGTCACGTTCAATGTCGCCCGTTGCCCTGCCCAGGTTATCCAAAAATTCGGAGACATAGAACGTGTAATGATTGGAAATGCGATTGATGGGCTCGTAGTCGGTCGAAACGGGATTGGTGGCGAAGGTCGTGTCTATCACAAACGACAATTGGTGGACGGTATTCAGCCGAGCGAGGCTTTCAACCCACCAGTCCATGGCTTGGTCAATCTTTCCAAGCGTTTCTTGAATATGCTGACTGTTCCAGTCTTCGGAGCTGGCGTCAACGCGACCGTTGCTCTCCAAAAACACCGGTGTAACCAGCACCGACCCTAACATAAATTCGGCCGTATCGTTGGGCTGGGCACCAAAGGGAAGGCCGGCCAGCAATCGCCGCTCTTCGAGCGCTTCGCAGACCAGTCGCCGACGGTACGACCGCCGGTGGTACGAAAGCCAGGCGGTCTGACAAGCCGTCCTACAAGGGCTGGCACCTTGGGATCGCCTCCAAAAGAACATATCTTCGGAGCCCTTTGCGGTGGAATGTGGTTAGCGGACCTTGAAAAAAGTGGATGAACAGCGCTGGCTGGCCATCCCTCGACTGTAATTAACCACCTGGACCGCTCAACGATCGCCTACTGCAGAAGGTCCATGAACCCTCTCAATCGTAGTCGAATGTAGGGG
The DNA here is from genome assembly GCA_019636385.1 of Pirellulaceae bacterium. NCBI lineage: Bacteria > Pseudomonadati > Planctomycetota > Planctomycetia > Pirellulales > Pirellulaceae > Pirellulaceae bacterium. Next base: position 24,131 of record JAHBXT010000004.1, read on the forward strand.
TTATTGCAGCAAATCGTCCAGTATCGCCTCCTCTAGCTCACCTCTCAAGGCGACAGCTGCGCGGTCACCGATTTGCATGGGGCCAAACAGGCTCGTTCTAAGCTGTTGCGCGGTACCTGCCTGAGAACCGATCTCTTCCCACAGCAGGTCGCAGGGCTCAGTCGCCTCCGACCACTGAATCTCGGGTAGCCAGTGCAGGTCATTATTTACATCTCCTAGATTGCGGACTAGTCTGGCATCGGTCTGTTCCTGGCCAGGAGTTGCCTGGTTGCCCGCCAATAGCCCGTGTATCCAATCGCCGGCCATAACCACCTGTGATGATGAGGTGCTGGCAGTTGGGCTTGGTGACGACGACGTCGGAATAGCTATTTGCACTCCGGTCGCAGGCGGAAGTACCGCTTCACCTTCGCCCTGGCCCAGACCTTCGCCTTCACCGGCAGCGGCTGGTCGAGAATTCAAATAGTTGATAACCAGCAGAGCATCAAGGGCGGTGACTCTACCATCGCCATTGACATCGACGTAAGGCGGGGCATTGGTCACCGTCGCGCTGGCTAAATCATTCGGCCTAGCTGGATCGTTTAGCCAGTTGATGACCTGCAGAGCATCGATCGACGAGACAAGTCCGCTGGCGTTGACATCCAGATTCCAGACCGGATTGGTAAACGGGTTAGCGCGAATCTCGACTGGCCAATCTTCGACTTCACCATCTGAGGCCTCACCGATGGGTGAACCAATAGCGTCTCGATCGGTACTTAACCGCACGCGGGCATAGCTGTTACCACGATTGGCTGTAGCCGGCACTAGGAAGGAGACGGTGGTCACTCCAGATCCAACAGCCTCAGCGTCCATGATTTTTTCTGCGTCGGAAAAGAACCCATCGCCGTTGAAGTCGATCCACAGCGAGGCGTAAGCCTGACGGCCCGTTGTGTTGGTAACGCTGATTTGAGCACTGGATTGGAAAGCGGTGTTCAAAACACCTATTTGCAGACCGTCATCCACATCGGCGTTCGGCACACGAGCATCGGCGTCCGCCGTCACAGTTGCTCCCAGGCTCAGGCCATCGACAACCTGGTGACGTGGTCCATTGTCAGCGTGTAACGACAGATAGGGCGCCGGCGCGTCACCATAGTCGAACCCTTCGCCCAGGAAGACGGTCAGAATGGTTGTGCCATCCACTTGATTCGGCCTGAGCGCGTTGCCAGCCATGTCGCGAATCGCCCCGATCTGCCCTGCCCCAGCCCCCGAAACCCCTTGAGCGCCTTCGATCAGCAGTCGATTGCCAAAAGTGGTCAAGGTAACTCCGGTCAATCCCGCATTGGTGATCGCCTGGCGAATCAGAGCTGCCACCTCAGACGCCGTGGCATCGGCGGGAACCGAAATCGCCACCGCCGGCGGTTGTCCGGCGATACCTATCTGGGTAAGAACCGTGTTCGACAAACTCAATTTGGTGTTGGCGTCTCCACCCAATCGTACCGCGCCGTTCCCGTCGTAGCTGGCTGCCAAACCGAGTCCCGCACTATTGATGGCCGACACCAGCGCAGCACCGATTTGATTTGCGGACGCTCCTGGTGTAAAGCGGACCGGGGTATTGCCCGGTTGAGCATTGTTATTGGTGTCCAGTTCAAAGGTGACTGGACTTCCGCTGCGATCGATCGTGAATGTTTGACCGTCAGCAAGGCCGCTCGGCACGCCTGCAACCAACGGAATCTGCAGGCCGAACGCACGTTGGACACCTGTCTGGCCTGTTACAGCCAGGCCGCTGGTGAGCGTCTCAAATTTGACTGCCGAAGCACCCTGAATTTGCAACCGTCCAGGAGCGATCTGACGGACATCAAGCTGTAATTCAGACTGTCCAATTGCAGCTATCAGCGCCTGAGTTGCCTGGAGAAGCGAAGCTCCCACAGGCAAGGTAACCACGCGATTGCCTGAACCGACGGGACCGTTATTGTCGATCTCAAACACGATGCGCCGCGTCCCATCATCGATGGCAAAGGTGGCTCCATCTTCCAGCGCGGCATCTACGCCGTTACTGCTGGGGATGATCACCCGAAGACCCAAGTCGATTTCGAATTTGGTCAAACTGCCGACTGCGTCAACAATTTGAAACTGGTCGCCATCCTGATAGGCCGTGGCGGGATGGGCAACGACGGCAGCCTCCTTAGAGTTAACTAGGCGAATCGTATACACACTTTGGCCGCGCCAAATACCAGCCAATGGCTGCAGGCGAATGACGCCGTTGGTCGAGTCGTAACCGAAGCGATAGTCAATGCCTTCGGCCAGCGGCGCCCCATTGCGATAGACCAACACCGACGATGCGCTAACTGTATCATGATTGATACCGGAACCGGTCATCGGGTCGGTGGGTTCCAAACCATCGATCAATCGAAGATCGAAATACTGTGGAGTCGCGCCAATCAGTTCGACGATTGTGGGATCGCTATTGCGGTCCAAACCGGCAACATCGTTATCGCCGGGACTCAACATGACCACTAACGGACCTGCCAAATCACCACGTTCGCGAGCGCCACGATCTTTGAATGCGTTTTCACCGACACCAGCCGGGGTCTCGACAGTGGGGTCATCTACTCGCAATTGTCCGTTGATGTCCAGCCGGGGAGCCAGGATCGGAGAGGCGGTGTAGCCCAGCGGTTGCTTGACCGCCACCAGGGATGGACGATCTTCCAGCGAGTCGATTGAGCTGTCGATCACCGGCGATCCCATCGCTGGGAACAGATTTCCAATTCCGGGACTGATGTAAATCGTAGCGGTGTTAGGCGATACGATGGGCAGCCGTCCCAGGTCGGCTACCCCGGTCACATTGGCTGTGTTGCGTTGATACAACGATCCACCAATCACAGTGGATCGACTGGAATTATCCACATGGATACCGGCGGCATTGTTGATCAGCACATTGTTCAACAATGTAGCGGTGGCATTGCTTGTGACCGATATGCCGGTCCCTCCGGCGGCATACCGATCAACGGCCACGCTGGACAAAGCTCCCACTGCGTCGATATCGGCACCTACGGAATTGCCAGACTGCGTTCCTTGACCGGCAATGTCGGTCAAACGCACGAAAGCCAGTCGGCTGTTGCGGTTGAACCCAAAGGCGTCGATATCCAATGCGGGTACCGCAGCCGACGCACGTCCCACGGCAGTCCAAGCTAGGCCATCAGCGCTAACTTCCACTAGCACCTCTTCAGAATCGCCCACTTCAAACACGACCAAGTCGGGATCGGCGTTGCCTGAGCCAGTCAGCAAGTTATCTGCAAACTGCAGTACCAATTGACCACCACGCCCCAGGCTGACCGCTGATCCGCCCGGTGCCGGTTCACCATTGTTCGCCGCGCTGGGAGGTCCCAACGCAACGTTGGGATCGTCCAGCCCTGCGATCGGGCCGGGCCCACCACCGATGAGCGGCGAATAGCGCACAACGGCGTCGGCGAAGGCCAGATTTCCAATGTCAAACACGAATCCACTGTGGATCGTCGGCACAAACTCAGCAACCGCGCTGAGGGAGCCGCCCAGGATCGTATTGTTGACCAGCCGCACAAACGGTACCGAAGCCGGTGGCAAATTGGCTCCGCCAGCATCGCCGACGACGCTGATGCCGCCACTGCGATTAAACAAGAACTCGCTATTCATAATCACCGCACCCGGAACCAACTGCTCATCGTTGATCGTGACGGTGTTGCGCGGCGTGCCAGTGATCGGAGCATTGGTAATCGGGTCGCGCAGCGAGCTGGTGACCAACGCTCCAAACTCCAGCGAATTTGAAACTCGGGCAGATTCGATGACGATCTGGCCTTGTGGTCTTTCGCGATTGGCTCCGCCGCGACCTCGAGAAATGATCAGTTCGCCCAACGAATCAGGGATTTGCAGGACCGCTTGGCCGATCATTACCACGGTGTCGCTGGTCGCACCCATGCGATCGTTGTTCAACAGGTTTGCACTGACATCAGCCAGGAAAGACTGGATACCGGTACCGTTGACAAGATCGCGGAATCGGGCGGCAATCGTCTGAGCTGACTCGGCTGTCACAGATCCCGTCAGTTGATTGACCACGGCCGTATTGAAAGGAAACGCAACCCGGCCTGGCTGGACATTCAGGGAATCATTGACATCATCCAGCTCAAAGGTAACCACGCGCGTTCCGTCGCTGACAGTGAATGTCGTACCAGCGATCAGCGCTGCAGCGTCATTGAACTTGATCGCCACTCCTGGACTCAACAAACTGTCGATGGCCTTGGAATCAACGTATCGGATCGTGGTTTCCAATCCGGGCAATCTGGGCACACCATACTCGTCACCGCCGCGAACCTCCAGTTGATAAGGTCCGGTATAGATGTGTTCGATACCACGCGTGTCGCGCCGTGGATTGGTAACACCGTACTGTGGATCCACGATGAAGTCGGTGCTGCCTACGATCGGACCAAGCACCATTTCACCGCGACCTGCCAAGCCGATGATAAAATCGTCCACGAGTACGCCTTCATGGGCGTTGTTTCGACCCTGCAATGAACCGGGGAAAAAGCGATCGGTGGTGCCGTCGAACCTCGTACCCGCATTGAAGGCACTGAATGCATCTCCGACAAACGTTGTGTTGGCCCCGAAGGGACCGGGATCAAAAGAAAACGACGATGGTTCGGGCTGCAAAGTGACTGGATTGAAAGAATCGTATTGCACTAGACCGGTCACCGACAGAGTATCACCACCGCGAATCGGGTAGGCCGTCGTAGCCCCGCCGGCAAAGTGGTCCGCCAAAGCTCGTTGGAGCGCGACGGCCACTTGGGCTGCATTCATGTCAGCAGTAATTCGCACGGGCACTCCGCCACTGCCTAAGGCGCCTTGAGTCGCAATGGCTGCACCAGGCGCAACTTGTACCGTACTGGCACCTTCCAATTGCAACCGACTGCCAGCGACAACCGGAGACAGCATTCTCTGAATACCGATCTGCAGGACATAGTCACCGGTCGAGCTGCCCGTTGCAGCGGTACCGGCCACGGTTGCACCGTAGTTCGAGTTGCCTGCGGAACTAACGCCAATGAAGTATGTTCCATCGGCTGGAGCCGTGAAACTCAGTAGACTATTTGTCGTTCCTGGAGCGTTATCGTTCTGTACTAATGAGCCATCCGTCCGACGCAATGGTTGCCCCTGCCCGTCGAAAACTCGCAGAAATGTGTCAAGTGAACTGCCTGGAGTTGCCTGAGCTTGCACAATGACCGTGGCGCCGCGGTGGGCGAAAACACGCACCATATCCACATCCATGGCCGCGTTGCTGAGCGCTGCATTATCGCCAATGCGCCCAGTACCGCTGATCAGCATCGAGCTACCGTCGGCTCCGCTGGCCTGAGCCTTAGTGATGATGTCGTTCTGCTCTGACGTAAATGACAATCCACTGATCACGCTACCCGAGGCGGGGCGTGTCAGGATGGCTTGCTGCAAAGCGGTTGCCAGTTGCTCAGCGCTCATCGCTGGGCTATAGACTACCGCCACATCCGGCGCAGACACGGGAGCACCTGTGGTGAAGACGAAGCGAGTCCCGTCGATCGTTACCGCGTCACCCTGGCGTACCGCGCTGCCCGACGGCAAAATTAGCGACACACCCATTTCGATTTCGAACCGCTGACCATTCAAAAGTAACGCCTGTCCGTCGGACAACCGGTTGGCACCGACCGTGCGAATTTCCGGTCCCTTGCCACCGCGCAATCCATATCCAAAACCGCCAGCCGATGCAAACTCGATCCGGATCTTGACGTTGTCCTGTCCAGCGAACAAATGCAGTGGAATGCGCGCTTGCCGCCACTGGCCAGTGTTGTCGAACAGCCGTTGAACTTCATCGTTACCCGAAACCGACAAGTCCAGCTCATCATCGAAATTGCGGTTATTGCGAATGCTATGCGCAGGGTCGTTATTGGTCGCCGTCAGAATCCATCGGCCATCTTCGCCAGCGACATATACACGGAACGAATCCCGCATGTAGTCGTTGGCATCGCTGCCCAGTGGCAAATCGGAGGCGGCGCCTTCCGAAGCAAAGAAATAGTTGAAATAGAGCGTCGGCTGGTCACCTGCGCTGACTCCTCGAAGGTTGAACGGCAGACTCTCCAGAGCACCCGCTGCACCACCGGGAAAGTTATAAGTCAAATGGTTGGGACTGCCGGTATTTTCCAAGCCAAAGTAGAAACTGCTGCCGCCCGTTTCGGCGATTCGGGAATTATTGCTGGTCTGCTCCAAACCATGACCAGGATCATCAGCACGCCGCCCTGTAGTGTGCCACAAGTTGGTGTTGAGTGTCGAGAATGTCAAGCCGGTAGCACTGGTCAGGCCAGTCGAGATTCTGGTAGCTCCATTGGCGAAGACGCGCTGAGGAACTCCATTGGTATCGAACGCATGGACGTTCCCCGATGTGTCCAACCCGAACAGTATCTGCGTCAGTTGTCCGCCACTCACGTTGGCCGGGCCAGCCACCAGTGACGAGAACTGAATGCCTGTCAGCGCGTAGGAACTATTCACATACGTGCCGACGTTACCGGTGCGCGGTATCGATGGATTATCCACAAAGAATAGACCACCGGTGTCACTGACCGCGTACATCCGGTTGCCGATCATAGCCGCCCCGGTAATGATACCTCCCGGAGCCACACCCCGAGCATGCAGTGGTCCTGCACTCAATACTAATGCTCCCACCAATTGCAGAGTATCACCGCTGGTGGTTGCGCTCAAACCGGGAATACCGGACTGGTTAATGGCAACTGCCAGACGCTGAGCAACCGTTTGAGCCGTGTCCGACGCCAACACATTGACCGAAATATTCCCGCCAGCCACGTTCCCACTGCTACCAAAATCAACGAACACTCCATCCTGAACTAGTTGCGTAAATGCGCCCGTGGTAGCCCCACTAAAATTCATCCTGCCGGCGTGGAAACTCACCGTGATATTGCTGGGCATGGCTGCGGCGATTGCATCTACGAATTGTTGCAGCGATGCGCCGGGCGCTAATCGAATTCCCACAGCACCCGGCGTCACCGAGGGTCCGCCGAGACTTAGGTCAAATTCATAAGTCACACCGTCCAGAATGAACTGTCTGCCATCGGCTACAGAGATGCCCTGAGCCGGGTTGTAACGCACTTCGACTTCTGGACCAAAATTGAACTCAAATCGCGTGACGAAGTTTGTGCTGTCGATCAGGCTGACCACGTTTCCATCTCGGATGATGCGATCTGGAGACGAACCGGCACTACCGGCGGTTGTGGCTCTGCCGACCAACTGCGAGGCGCGAGTGACAGCATTCCCCGCGAGGTCGCGTGTAAAGGTGTCGATGTAGCCACGCTCAACAACGCTGCTGCCAACGCCTACACCGCGGGCATTGCCCTCGCGACGGAAGCCAGGGTCATTGTCAAAGCTGATCGCTTGACCATCGTTAGGATTGATTTCAAAAATCACGTTCGTGAATCGAGTCACACCAGGCCGCGTCTGACCCAGTGGCGGATCACTATCGGTGATAAACCGCGGGGACGAGTAGCTTGGCTCGACACCTGCGGGCGTCGGCCGACTGGCCACGATGAAGCCTCGCTCCCGATCTCCCAAGCGGCCAAAGGTCAGCGCTTCTGGATTCCAGCCGTCATTGCTGTCGATGACGGCATCCAAAGCTTGATTGAGACTAAACGTGTCCAGTGTGGCATCAGCGGATGACACCTCTTCGGTGATGGGATTGACCGTGAAGTAGTTCAAAAAGGTATCGCGATCGCCATTCTGAGTGACGACGGCAGTCCGCGGCCGATCAAAGGCCTGCATCTGGCCGTTGACGCGCATAGTTAAGTCCTGAATGTCACCCGCGACTCGTCCAAACTGATTACGAACCTCGCCGGTGAATGGATTAACCAAATAGACATTCGTTAACTCTACGCCATTGGATCGTCCCACATTCTGCGTCACATACATCACCATGTCTGACAGATCGAAGGGCACGACAGACTGGATGGGATCAAACAACACATCCATCACAGGCGGTAGTCCGGTCGAACCAATGCTAAAGTTGACATGGTCCTCGGCAATAAGCTGGAGACTGTCGATGGGTTGCAGTCGCACCCTGCTGAAGGGACTGTTGGGATCGGTGTACTGGGACATCACCGCCGGCACCATCCGCAGATTGGTCACGGCTACGTAGTAAGTACCGACCGGAAGTTCGTAGGCCCCGACCAGCGGATCGAGATTCCCGAAGGAACCGCGTGACAAATCGGAGTGATTCTGTCCAGCCACAGCCGACGCTTGGTCATCGACGTGCCCGCTGCTCAGGCCACTCAAAATCAGGGTGCCTGCTGCGTTAAACAAGTAAATCGAGGTATCCGGGCGCCCGATACCATCGGCATAGTCCACGTCAAAAATCGTGGCAAAATACTCGCGCAGGCCAGAGGGAGTGATCCGTTGATACTGCAGATCAAACCGATACCAGTCCACGTCGTTCAAATTGTCCAGCGCACCAGAAACGCTCAGTGCCTGTCGATTGGTAGCCAGCAGATTGCCGATGGGCTGCGCGTTTGCAAATGTATCGTTGCGGGGGCCGGTTAAGCTGCGTTCGATTTCACCAATCTCGCCCAGCAGCGGTGAATTACTGGGAACGCCACGCAGGTGCAGGCCGTTGGTCGCATAGCGAATGTCGGCATAGCTGACACCCGAGCCGGGTACTTCATCGTCCTGGCCGAGGCGAATTTGCAATAGGTAACTACCCGTAGTCAGCCCCCGTCCGACCGATGCAGATGTCAGCAGATCGCTGATCGGATCGCCATCGCGCAGGCTGCTGCTGCGCACGCGCACATGGTACAGATTCGTGCCGCCTGGATTGCCCGGCAGGACAACGCGCATCCCTGCATCTCGTGGATTGGTGCTATTCAAATCCTTGGGAGCGCCTTGAGCAGACGCGTAATAGAACTCGGGCATGCTCTTGCGCAGCGGATTGACACTGAACTGTGGCATGTCGGCCGCGCGGAACAACAGCGACGGATCGGCCTCTTCGGCTAGCGAGTTCATGGACAGGGCCAGCGTGCGCCCATCGGCACTGACGAGTTCGACGACCGTATCCAAGGAGTTATCCGTACGGTCAATATCCAGCCAGACTTCAGAACCGGCATCCGCCAAAAAGCTGTAGACATCGACATCGCCTGGGTGAGCGATGTTGCCCAATACATGAAAGCCCAGTCTACGATTCTCGTCATCGCTCTTCTCGCGACGAGCAATGCCTCCTAGATACTGGGCCGAAAACGTGGTGTTATTCGTCCCGGAAATGCGTGAACCGCTGGATTCGTTCTCGACAACCACCGCTAGGTTACGGTCGTTGCTGTAGGTGTCCAGCAAAATACCGCGCCAATCACCGGCCGATGCTGACGAGCTGGGGTTGCGCGGGATCAATTCCAGGAAAGAGGTCACTACCGAACGATTGGCTGTGGCTTGGACGTCCCACGCGAATGCCGAGGTCACGTCGGCCAATCCGTAGACCTGCCCCAGTTGTGCGTCAATAAACGGAACTAAATTGGCGGTGTTGATGTTACCTGCAAGGCTGTAGGAAGCACCAGTCCCCACGATGGCCGTCTGCAAATTATTAAAGCGATCGGCCGCCCATCCCACGTAATTTGCATTTTCCAATTGCCCTGGAGTCGTGGAGTAAACTCCACCGTGGCTGAAGCCAACTCGCTCCGGACCATCCAAGGTAAACACTCGAAAATCGGCCTCTCCCGGTGTCCCTGTGACGTACAGTAAATCGTCGGAAATGCCCTCGACATCTTCATCCAGATAGTTGATCACCCGCACGCTGCCCAGCGCTCCCGTACTGGTCAGAATGATTCGATTATTCAGCCGCGCAATACCGTTATCCATCCAAGTCTCGACTCGCCAATTGATTAATCCGTTGGCACCTGTCAAGTTGCCTTCGCTGATCACAAAGTCAGGGGAAATCAGCGTGGGAGGCGTCGTGATGGTGGTTGAAGCCAGATCAATCGCTTGGCCATTAGCACCCACATCTATAAAATTTGTGTGTGCAAACAGCACGTTACTGTTGATCAACAACCGCGAGTTGCCAAGGGCCGTGATGCCACCGCTGCCCGCGAAGTTGGACCTGCCACCCGGACCAACGTCAAATCCGAAATAGCCCGGCGTGTTGCGGTCCACATCGTTATCGATCAATAATCCATTGTTGACTTCTGGTCCGGTGGGCAATCTAGCGCCAACCGCTTGGGTTACCGGCACCGTGTGGCGCTGCGGCGCACCGCTGGGCGTAAAACCAGCTCCGACCGTGCTGTCGTCCAAGCTGGTCAGAACGACCGGGTAGTTGGGCAAGCCCACGATCTGCACCGAGCCACCAATTCGTCGGGCGTTGTCGATCGGCAAGCCAGTGGCCGTCAGCCCGGCCTGCTCACCCTTAAATTTGACCACTAGGCTCTGGCCATGCCGACTGGTTAGCCGCAGTCCGCTGTAGTGGTTGTGATCCGAAGCGATGATCTCATCCAATACCACATGTACGATGTCCGTGTCGTCCCAGATACCTTCGGTAGTCATCACTCCACCGCGAATTACCATGCCGTTGATGGCGTTGTCAGCCAATCGATTGCCAGTGACCAGCGGACCGTAATTGCCGGTGGATTCAACGCGGCTCAAAAGTCCACGACTGCGCCCCGAATCTACCACTGTTTGGTAATTGAGTGCATTCACGTTAGCGCTAATCGCCGGCCCTAAGTTGCTGTGAATGATGTTTTGAGCAATGATCGGTTGTGCGCCGCGAATGAAGACCGTGGCGGGCGAATTCCAGCCACGCCCCGATCGCAGAGGATCATTGCTGGCCGTCGCTCCATTGGCGTTATTTTCTAGACGGCTGTTGGTGAGTCGCAAATCGCCCTGATGCACCTCAACCGCAGCGAAATCGCTGAACCCCCCTTCGACGCGAGTTGCCCCACCGCCGTAAGCGACCACCGTGTAGTCCAGACTCGTCTTGGAGCCTTGGCCGACGTAGATGCCGCCCCAGTCACCAGATACGACCGGCGTGGATCGACTGCCGGTATTGAACGTACCACCGGCACCGTAACGATGATCCATCAAAGCAGTGAACACTACCGGAAGTCCGTCGCGACCTTCGGCAATCAATTGCCCACCCCATGCGGCGTCGATACGGGAACCTTGCAGCTTGACGATCGTTCCCGGATCGACTGCCAGTCGAGCATCTGGCCGAGTACGGAAGCGCTCCAGATCGTCGGCCAGTTCAAGGCCCAGATCGGTACCGGTGTCGATAAAGCTGCTGGGACCGCTACTCAAATGGCTAAAATCAGCAACCAAGACATAAGGACCTTGGCCGTCAGCCGAACTACGGTAGATGCGATTGTAACCGGTCGGCAGATTGGTCAACGAAACCGAGCCCAACGTGAAAACCGGAATCAACGTGTTAGACGGGAACACCGATGAAGTCGGCTCCGATGGTGCCCCCTCCACTCCGCCGACCACGCGCGTGACTCGATAGTTGTATAATCCGGGCAACAAATTACCGGTCGAAATCCACTGTGGTGCTACACTAAATATTGACGGAGCTTCGTTAATCAACACGGCTCCACCGGGAGTGCCTGCGATGACCAGATTCTCGGGCACAAAGTGGACGATGTCCGTATCGTCAAATCGACCGGGGATCGTCATCGTTTCCAATTGCGTGCTGGTGTTGGTGCGTACGCGAACTTGCAGGCCGTTGATCGAGTTGTTGACCAGTTGATTGTAGTGGATGGCTGGTCCGACTCGATCGTAGTCCACACTGAAGGTACCACCGCTGCCATGTTGCTCGGCTGGCGATTGGAAATTGTTTTCTCGAAAACTGTTCGGTGTAGCGCTCATAGCCGCATCGGCGCTATGCGTTATTCGCGAATTGCCAATCGTTGGCCGCGCATCGATCATTTGGATCGGCGTGATAACCTGCGATACTCCGTCAACGACAACTTGGCCGCCACCATAGCGCACATCTGCGTGCGCCACCCAGTTCAAGAATTGCCCTTGAGCTTCATTATTGACCCGCGCCGGATCGGAGCTGTCCACCCGGTGCCTGAAGTCGATGCCGCCCCAATCGCCTGCATTGGCAGCTGAACCAACGACTAGGGTGTTAGCGTTCTTACCGATTAATGGATCGCTGGCGCTGGTAAAATAGACGCTGCCAATGACCGGTTGACCGCTGGCGTCACGCACCAGCCCCCCAGCTTGATTGACCAGCTTGGGGGTGCCCAGCACCAACAAACTACCACCGCTGCGGTCCACGTTCGTCGAACTGCTGCCAATACCGACTCGTGAACGCCGCATCTTCAGAACCGCCGCCGCGTCGATCATGACCGTTACGCCGCGCGGCACATCAAATGTGGCGCCGTCGGGCAGCGGGCGTCCCAAGCTATCGAAGCCGATTTCGTAGGCCAAGTTATCGGCTAATGTCGCCAGCGACCCATCAGCTCCGGCATTGCCAACGATTCGCACTACGTCACCCGGCTGAGCTGCCGTAAGTGCTTCATGAATATTTCGATAAGGTGCTGCCAGCGTGCCACTACCGCCGACTGGTGCGACTTTGTCGACAAATTTAGTATTGGCTGGCCCGGCTGGTCGGAACCAGAAGTTGAATACGCCGCCCGCTTCGCCGCTTGAATCACCGTCAATGGGCAGGCCTGTACTGTCGCGCAGCACGCTCTGCGCCGGTGGACGAAAATCCATTCTCAGTTGGTAGGAACCTTGACTGCGCCCGCCTAGGCCCGAATCGGCAATCGTCGGATCGTATGTATTGTTGCCGCTGGCGCTGACACCAACAATGTAGTTGCCTTGCTGCAAATCCAACTGGACGAACGAGTCCGAGCTGTAGTAATCATCATTGGCCGCTATTTCTACCCAGCCACCTTGTGCATTCTGCTGGTACAATCGAATCGTGGTATCCAGCAAACTAGCCTGTGACATGCGCTCGGCGAATGTCTCGATGGTAATGCGGCCGGCCACCGGCAAGCGGAACTGATATAGGTCGATATCCTTGCTATCGGGACGATACAGATATTGGCCATGCACGATGTCTACATCGCCCGGTAAGACGATGTCGGAACCGACGCCGGGTACTAAAGCTGAGTTGAAGGCTTGCACGGTGAAGCCGTGAACTTCATCCGCTAACCCCAGTCCCATTAGCCGACCGACGGCCTGCATGGCGGCTCGTTGAAATGGACCGCCGACTTCGTTTAGCGTTGCGTTGCTGAAATCTTGGATGTCCAGCACCGCCGCTAATTGTCCATTTTGCAGATAGCCAGCCTCATAGTAGGTGCCACCGACTGCATTCACCTCGACCACGCCGGGCTGCCCGCTGCCCGCGACATCCTCGAACGGTCGAACCGCGCGATGATCGCCCACGGCAACTGTGAATCCACGATTGGTGCTCTCGACAAAGCGCACACCTAAATAGCGCTCGTACAACGACATCACCTCGCGCACGCGCAGCCGCTGCTGTTCGGTAATGGCATTGGATAGATTGGTGGTTCCCAAACGCCCTAGGAGACTTTGGAAGTTGTAGTAGACAACGCTGGTGCCATCGACGTTATCAGCGATAAGGCGCAGGTTGTCTTGAAAACGATTGTAGCGGCCTCCCGGTTCGTCGCTGCCGCCTGGAAAATCCAGCAGCAATGGAGTTTGATTCTTGATTTCGGCGTCGATTAATATGGCTTGCGAGCCGCCATTGCCGGGTGTCCAGGTGCTACCAAGGTTCATCGCAGTGCCAAAGGTATCGCCTGGATTGACCGCCAAAGCATTCACGGCCACGGGAGGTAACGGTGCGGATTCATTGGTGCCCACTCGCAAACGCAGGTCAACCGCCGGCAATATCACGCCAGTGACTGGGTGCCGTAGCTCGTCTAAATTGCGGTCATAGATCAAACTGACTCGCCCCGCTTCCGGAAAATAGCGAATCGCCGCTGGTTTGAAAGGTGGCTGATCGTCTCGCGTGTCCAGTGTGTCATTGGTGTGAATCAGTTGGTAGAAATTGGGGTCCAGTACGGACGCAGCCAGCGTGCTACCGGACTTGAGCACAATCGCGTCAGCGCTTTGCAGGAAGAAAGGAACACGGGTCTGCTGCAGGGTTGCCAGAGGTGTCCCATTGACCGTAGCGATGGCACTCAAATCAATCAGCGCATCGTCGTTGAAATACAGGTCGATCTGATTGCGGTTTTGAACTAGTTGTCCGCTGGAATTGCGAAAGACCGGCTGAGGGACGACCGATTCAATTCTGGCCCCCAAATTCAAGCCGAAGACAATGGTTCGCGAGACGCCATCGTTGAATACCTGGCCGTCCACGTTTCGCAGAGCGCGCGTGCCTCGACCCAGGATATCAATGCGGTATTGACTTTGCGGTAGCCGTTCGGCAAACCGCAGCACAACTTCGCGGTCGGTATCGCCCAAGCCCACGTAACCTGGTTGAATCTCAACCTCGCTGACGCCACCCAATACGATGGGCGAGTATGTTGTCGGCTGCCCACCGATGCGTATCGCCCCAGCACCGCTGACCAACCGAGCTTCGATCAGTGTCGAGGATAGGGAATCGCTGGAGTTAATGGCGTCGACAAATTCTTGGATGGTCGTCGGGAAACGACTGTGGCTGTTGACTTCGACATTGATGGTCTTGCCCGAGACCGTCACGATGGGGTTGGCTGCTCCGCCACGATCTCGTGAGGTAACATGGATGCGAATGCCGACTCCCGCATTTCCCGGCTCGCGGGCCACGAAATCCACGGAAACGGTATTGCCGAGCCCAAAATCGGTGGCAGCCTTGCCAGCACCCGCACCTGCCAACACAAAATCGCGACTCGTGTCGGCGGTCGGCGAAATCGCGATGGTGTCTGAACCACGCAATCGCAGTGCGTACACTAAAGGACTGGCTGCGGTGACTGCGCCGTCATAACTAAATGCTTGCAGCAAGTCTTGTACTCGCGTTTGCAACAGCGGATTGTTATTCAATTCAACATTGATCGTACGCCCTACCACAGAAACTCGTGGCAATCGAGAATCTGATCGCGACGCTGTGGTAAAGTGCAACCTGATTCCATTGCCAGCCTCGCCCACTTCGCGGGCATAGAATTCAACTAACGTTTGACCATTCGTTCCGAAATCGGTCGCCACTGCAGCGCGTTCGAAGAGGCCGTCGGCGCCACTGCGGACGATTCGGATGCCAGACAGAGTCTCGGGATCGAGGCCCACAGCATCGTCAAAGCGAAATACCAGTTCTCGCGGGGAGACGCTCAGAACGTCGCCACTGTCCAATAAGGAACCCGCATTGGGCTGGACCCCAATCAACTGCGGACCGGCCGCCAGCAATTGGCGCGTCTCCAATGCCTCTAGCAGCACGCGGCGTACACTATCGCGTTTGGCTGTGCGACCGACCGACGGCAGCCTCAGCGACTTGAAGAAACCACCTTTGGCCATCTATGAAAACCTCTTGATGTAGTGCGAAACTGCAATGAGTTGCGCGGCAGTAGCTCGTTTGGATGTGTCTGCAATCAACATATTCTCGTAGCTCCCAGGGCCATGCCACCCAAAAGTGGCAATTAGTAAAGCTGGCGAATCTGGAGAAAATGCGCGCATGGAGCTTGGATTCTAATCGGTTGGACCATGAATTCAACGAACGGCCACCCCTAGACGACTCAGGTCGAGATTACCAAACACGACTGTGCGCTATAGCTGTTAGGGGCGAAACAACCGAAAAAATCAACCCAACCGGTCCAAACCGGTCAAAGCGACCAGTCCCGACCCAGCGGCTTCCGGTTGGAGGGACTCTGCGTTTAGAAAGTTCCCGATAAAGCAATTGCCGCTGGAGCATTACGGGCGGCGGTTTGCAAACGGGTAGTCTGCCAGCGGCACTCCAGAGGCCGTCCGGACGGAGGGTATTTTCACGACCCGACCGTTCATTGACTGCAGATGAACAAACGAGCCACTGTTTTCCTCAGCAATCCTGTGCAGCGTTTCCCAGCCTACAGGACTCATCAAGTGAATCGTATGGATGGGAACCTGTGGTCGAGAGGCGGACCGGGCATTCAGCCCCGTCAACAGGCTTACGGTATTATCCCGCAATTCACCGTCAGACAGCAAGAATATTCCGTCCGGCTTTAAACTCAGTGCCAGCGCCATCGCTATGGCAGGCATTGTATCGTGCCCTAAAAGATGCGATCGCAGCCAGCGCGCAACCTGAGCCACTGTCTTTCCATCCGCCGGGCTGTAGTGGGCGTTTGACAGATCGTCGCCAAACATGAGCGTTGTTCGGTGATCAAAGCAGATCACCAAGAATTCTTGGTTTGGACGCAGTCCGCGCAGGCATTCGATCAACTCTTTGCGAGCGATATTCCAGCGCTCACCTTCCATACTTTGTGAACTATCGACGACAAACACAAACCGGTTTCCGCCGGCGTACCTCCCAAAAAACGACGCTCCGCCATGGGATTGTTCACTTTTTCCCCCAATGGCGGCAAGGGCCCTGCCGTCTGGCGATCTGGGCGCGGCTGTTAGGTCGTGGCCAAACGGCTCTGGGGACAAATCCTGGAGCGCATTGATCCAAGCTTCATCCGCTTCCGCGATTTCAACCACTGAAGGTTCTACTGCTAGATCCTGCTCCTCAGCCGGCTCTACTTGCGCAGCCATTTGGAACGCAGTTTCGGAAGAGGTGGACATCTGTGCTGACAAGTGAATCCCAGGCAGCAGGTTGTCGCTGGCAAATACCCAGCAGGCCAACAGCAATAGCAGGCTTAGGTGCACCACCAAGCTACAGAGCACGGCAACGCTACTGTCGGCAACACGAGCGGAGCTTAACTTACCATCCTCGCGATCCATAAGACTTTCCAGTATGGACGAACCACCGACTGTACACTCAAGACTGGGTGCTTATTTGCGTGCCTTAAACTTGAAGCTGGACTTGGAATCTGGATTGGGATCGGGAACGAAGTTGAATTGCCCTTGATTCTCCGCTGCAATCGTCTGCATGTTGACAGCCCATTGGGGATCGTAGAAAGCGATTGCATGGATGGGAACACGAACGATTTCCCCTTCGACCAAATCATCCACTCGATTCGATTGGCGCAACATCTCCAAGACACCAGTGAGTATTTTTGGCGACATCTGGCCATCGGTCAAATAAAAAATTGCATCCGGTTCCAGCTCCAAGGCAACCTGCAACACCTCTTTGTGATTACCACCTGGAATCGACGGTTCAACCTGCAGGCTCTGAATCCAAGCGGTGGCAAATCTCAGATTCTCAGGTGTAGCGTAGAGGGGAAAACTTGACGGCAGATTGGAGAGGGGATCCGGAAGGCGGTGAATGGTTTTGTTGTAAAACAGCACGTAAAAACGCTGCTTTTCCTGAAGTGACATCAGCGACCGCAACAACTCGGTACGGGCCGCTTCCCACGGAGCACCCCTGAGAGTTGCAGAACCGTCGATCAGAAAACAAAAACAGTTACCGGCGGCGGACGTTCCGTAAAACGTGACACCAGCATTCTTGGGAAGGTCCGATGTGGTCGCAGACATGGCGCGATCGGCAGAGGTCGCTACTGAAGTGGCTGCCGATAATGAATCGAGAGCTTGGCTGGTAGTTGGTCCTAAATCTGAAAATGCGCTCGCCATGTCGCTGGTCAGACTGGTCGATGCGGGCTCAGTCAGCTCATTGGGAGTGCTTATGTCGACTGGTGTGGTAACCTCAATCGTATCCAGTTCCGCCTCTGGGGAAGTACTCGATTGCAACCCGAGTATCTCTTTGGCCGGAATTTGTATCGTTATCAGCCCCAGACCGATGGCTAATAGTAAGTGAACCAAAGTGCTGAAAATCAGTCCGCCAACGCCTGATCGTTTCCGTTTTGGCTTTCGCTCGATGGCCACTTCAGCCGTTGGACTAGTTGCCCGCGCTGAGGCATCTACTGGCGCAAGCTGGCGAGGACTGGCTTCAGTGGCTGGCCGGTTTCTGAACGAGGCCGAATCGCGCCGTACCACTTTGCCAGATGAAACAACCGTAGACTTCTCCACTGAAGGTAGGGGCCCATCACCTGGCTGTGAATCCGTAGCCTGTGAATCCGTAGCCTGTGAATCCGTAGCCTGTGAATCCGTAGCCTGTGAATCCGTAGCCTGTGAATCTGTAGGTTGGCGGGGTGTTGGCTGGTATTTCGTCGACAGAGTTGAAATGGTCTGAAACCACCGCCGCAGGGGCTCAATGTCACCGTTGTCGGCTTGATTCAGCAGTAGTTCGAGTTCAATGCGCCGCGCTTCGGTGCGTGCGGCCTCAGCCTGGGCCGTTAACTGATGGAGAGTTTGACGCCCAAGTTCCAGCAGACCATGGTCGCTGTCCAGGCGAACCTGCTTGTCGTCCAATGGCTTCTTAGAGTCCAGTGGCAAGGGATTCATGGCAGTCGAACCTCACCGCTCGCAAAAGCTGTCGAATGGCTGTGAGGTTGCTTAGTCTGCCAGTTTCGCAGCCCGCTGTCAAATGTTTGGTGAAATTAAAATTGGTCCAGGCCGGTGCTTTGCCTCCGTTGCTAGCCTTTACTGGCCTTGGCTAGGCAACCCCGATTGCACTATAAGTCCGATTCTGGACCGGTAGGTTACAAACGCAGCGAAGAACATAACAAGGACGCACTCATGTTTCCATCAGTCATCGACCGGACAAGAGTCTGGTTAGGACTCTGCGCAGCCGTTTGCGGCAGCTGCTTGACGGCCCTGCCAGCCGGTGCTCAATCCGAGGCCCCGAGTCTGCAAAGCCTGCCGACTAGCCCAGCTCCGGCATCCAGCACTGGTCTATCCAGCTCCCGTCCGGCAGGCACCACTCCACAACTTCCATCATCTGCCGGTCAATATTGGCAAGAATATGACTTGCGCCCTTACACCAAAGAGCTGAACCAACAGGAACGCCCACAACAAGCGATCGTTGACTGGATCTTGCGAGAGACGGGAACGGATGTTTGGTTCAGCGATCCCTTTGGATTTATCAGTGCCGATCGCGATACACTGCGTGTCTACCATAACCAACAAATGCATGAGATCGTTCGCCGTGTCCACGAACGATTCGTCAACGGAACTACGGCACCACAACTGTATGGCATGAGACTAATGGCCTTGGGAAATCCTAACTGGCGCACCCGAGCTCACTCGTTGATGCGCATCCAGCGAGCTCAGTCTCCCGGTGTGAACGCCTTCCTGTTGACCAAAGAAAACACCGCGCTGCTATTAGCGCTCCTGCGCGGGCGCACCGACTTTCGCGAGTTGACAGCATCAGATGTTGTAGTTCACAACGGCCAGGCACAGGTCTTTGAACAACTGCGTGGGCGCAACTTCGTCGAGAATCACCAGGCAATCGCCGGTGCGTTTCCTTCCTATATGCCGGTCACCGGCGAGATCAAAGAAGGCTATCGCATGCAACTCAGTCCACTCTTAAGCGTCGATCGCCAGTCGGTAGATCTAGTTGTCAAATGCGACATCGATCAGGTCGAACGATTGACCAATGTTGCTTTGGAGCTGCCGACAGCAACCGGCCAGGCGCTGAATACTCAAATCCAAGTGCCGCAAGTAGTCAGTTGGCGACTGCATGAACGCTTTGCTTGGCCAAGCGATCAAGTATTGATTCTCAGTTGCGGCATCGTCGCTGCACCACAGGGCACACCTAACAATTCGCTGTTGGGACAAGGCACCAGTATCCTGGGGCTGGATCGACTGCTGCCCATCGGCCCTGGCAATCGCGCCGAAGCCTTGCTGCTAATCGAGTACAAAGGCGATGCCTCTGGCAGGGTAGCCACCGGTCAGACATCAGGTGCCGCCACTACCGCCATCAACCCGCTCAGTCGTGGGCGCTACTAATTGGCGAATCGACATGCCTCCGTTTAGATTCTTGACGTCCTGAAACCCCTGGCCTTTGAGCCAACTGGCTGCCACGTGAGCCCGCTTGCCGGAGTGACACACCACGATGGTCTGGCGGTGAGGATCTAGCTCTTGCCAACGCTCGACGATTGAGTCAACCGGAATGGCAATCGCATCGGGTAGTGGCAGTTTGCTGATTTCGTCATCGTTGCGCACATCGACAACTTGAATACCGGCCAGAGACGCGCCAGCAGGTGCGAGCTGGGGATAGTCAGCCAAATCGTTTTGCGCCACAAAGGCCGCCATGTGAACTGGGTCTTTGGCTGATCCAAACGGCGGTGCGTATGCCAAGTCCAGCCCGGCCAGATCATCGACCGTGCCGGAAAAATGCAGCAGCGTCGCCACCACATCCAACCGCTTATCGATCCCCTGAGCACCCACGGCCTGAGCCCCCAGCACGCGACGAGTTTGCGGGCAGTAGACTAGTTTGAGCGTCAGATTCTTAGCGCCCGGAAAGTAACCTGCGTGATGACCAGCTTGAATCGTAGCGCAGCGGTACGCGATGCCACGCTGAGCGCACAACCGTTCGCTCAGTCCCGTCAGGCCAGCCGCCACGTCGAAAACGCGGACGATGGAAGTCCCTTGAACCGGCGGCATCAGCGGGCCATGACCACAGGCAGCATGACCTCCAGCTACTCGACCCGAACGATTAGCGGGGCCGGCCAGCGGCACTCGCATCGGCTGACCAAGCGCGCCGTGATGATATTCAATCACATCGCCCACAGCATAAATATCAGGGTCGCTGGTTTGGCAGAACCGATTCACCACCACTCCTCCGCCCGAGCCAATTTCTAAACCAGCCGAAGCTGCCAACTGAGTGCGAGGTCTTACACCGGCTCCAACGATTACCAAATTGGTATCCAGTAACTGGCCGTCGTCCTGCTCCACCCTGACGACGCGCCCCTGATCGACGCGCAATTGCCGTACGCTCGTATTCAACTTCACGTTGACTTCATGTCGCTCTAATTCGGCTTGTACTAGTCGGGCCATCTCGGCATCCAGAGGCCCCAAGACTTGGGGCAGCCGCTCGATCAGATCGACCTTGAGCCCGCGCTGCACTAGCTGCTCGACCACCTCCAGCCCTACAAAGCCCGCACCGATCACGGTGGCGCGTTTGCATGTTCGGTTTGACAGGCAGTCGACGATCAGGTCCATGTCGCTGAGTGTCCACAACTGAAACAGGTTGTCTGCCGTGACATTGCAAAAATCAGGGCGAATCGGCTCAGAGCCAGTGGCCACGATTAATTTGTCGTAGGGATAACTGAAAGTCTCGCCCTGGCTGGTTTTTCCAGCCACACATTTGGCGGCCCGATCAATAGCCAGTACTTCGTGACCGGTGCAGACGCGAATACGGAAACGATCCCAAAATAACTTACTGGTGGCTACCAAGAGTGACTCGCGGCGCGCAATCTCGCCTCCCAGATGATAGGGCAGTCCGCAGTTCGCAAATGAAATGACAGGCCCTTTTTCCAAAATCGTAATTTCGGCCCTGGCATTGGCTCGCCGAGCCCTGGCGGCTGCGGTAGCACCACCGGCCACACCGCCGACAATTACGATTCTAAGTTGAGTTGTCGTCATGTTCAGCAATTCCTGATTTGCAGGTTGATTTGGAGAGAGGGACCAGCGAGGCGCCGGCGATCCGTTTGACAGAGGCTAAACTAAATGAGTGGATTGCCAGGAACGCTCCTCCATCACCGTAGGCTGTGCCTCGCGCCCGCCGACTACACGCCTGAACAGCATTTCGCGTGAATACTTCCTTAAATGCAGCGAGTCCTTGACTGAGCAGCTATCAAGTTATTCTGTCGCAGCGATTTGGGAAGATGATTCTTCAGTGTGCCAGCGACCAGCTTGCCCCAGGCTACCGCACGCCCCTGCCACTGAACTTGGCACCAGCCGCCGGCTTCCGCTACTTGAGCCTTGATGTTGGCTGCTTCCACGGAAACGCTTTCTCCAGCAAAATAACGAATTGCCTGAGTATCGTACAGCACTACCTGTTGAACTGGCTGAAGGAGTGCAGAATTCAATACGGAACTGGCATAGCAGGGTTCGGCGACCGCTCGCCGTAGTTCAAACATCGGCACACCGGATTCCAAGATGGCGCTGCATCGAGCTGGAAACAACTTAGAAACCAGATGGATGACTTTACCTTGTTGCCGGAGGTCGAAATCATCCACAGAATCATTTGGTAACCAAAATGGCAATTGAGACAGTTTGCCACGCCAGCCTTGCCATCGTTTACGCGCACCCATTGATGAGTCATTGTCTATTGCCGGGGGATCATCCTGACCACGTGGGCGCTGCAATGCGGCTGCAAAGCCACCATCGCAATGATCTCGGTGTGGCCACAGTCGATAGCTGCCAGGCAGACGCGGACTGCTCCACTGGGCTAGTTCCGGAGTCGCCAGCATTTCCCAGTGCGATTCATGATTCAGAAATCGTTCAATCAGCTGTTCGTTTTCAGCCACTGAAAAGGTACAGGTTGAATAGACCAATCGCCCACCAGGGCGTACCAGCTTGCTGGCCGCATGTAGAATGCGCCACTGTCGCGCGGCGCTATGTTCGATCTGCAGCTTGGAGAATGCCGACCATGACTGTCGATCTCGCCCTACCAGCGATTGCCCGGTACAGGGAGCATCCACCAGAACGCAATCGAACATCTGCCAGCAGTGACTGGACAACCGCTCGACATCGGAACTCGTAGTCACATGATTCGCCCAGCCGGTTCGGTACAACGCATGCTGCAGGACCGGCAAGCGGCTACCAATCACTTCATTGGCGACCAACAGCCCCCTGCCCTCTAATTGTTCGAGCAGCCCGGTTGCCTTGCCCCCCGGCGCCGCACACAGATCACAGACAAGCTGTCCCGGCTGAACTTGGCACAGCGCTAGGGCCAACATGGATGCGGCATCTTGCAGGTAGTAATCGCCTGCGGCATGATGCAAAAACGCACCTGGGCGAATCGCGTCATTCGCCACCCAGCGACCACGCTGATACCACGGAACAGGCTGTACCTCAAATGGCAGGACAATTACCGACGAATCATCGCGCAACCTCAAACCTCGACGGGAGTGCTGTATTAGCGACTGGCAAAACTGCTCCAACTCGACGCCATCTAGCCCTAACTGATCCGACCCCAGCACACTCTTCCAATCCACTTCTTGTGCACCGGGCTTAGCCGGCGACATTGAGTTATTAGAAGCTTCCGAGTTCGATTTGCGCATGTAATTGTGATACGTTCAGTGAGGACAGAAGCGAGAAGCGCAGTAAGCTTTCTCAGAATATGCAGGTTGAACCATGTTTCGCGCACGGCGTTTCTTCAGTTCTCAAGTATCTCCCTGCAGGCAGCGAGTTAAACAGTCACCCGGCGTTCCAAAATCTTTGGCCAATCCGATAAACTCGCTGGGGTCACGAATGTTGAGGAAACGGCAAGCGTTCGTCAAAAGGTGTAGATTAAGCGAAAAGCTGACTCCGGGGAGGTTACTTGGGAATTAAAGAACACTCCCGTGCCGGTTTGTAGCATAATGTTATCCCGCCATTCCCAGTGCAATTGAGGCATTAACAACAGAGAATTTCTTCCTCCCAAGCTGGTGGCACCATTGGTTTCAAATCCCAGCGTTGCATGGTCGGTCAGATGTCTAAACACGGACAAATTAAACAGCCGTCTAGTTCTGTCTTGTCGATCAGGCCCATTGATCTCAGTGTCGACACCCACCATGGCCAGAGCTGACCAATAGCGATCAAATTCCATGCCCATCAGATACAAGATGGTGGGAGACCAATTATGAGTTTTACGGTTATAGAGCAGGATTGACTGCGCGCCATGGATGAATCGATCACCGAGGGCGGTCCCAAACGTCACCTGTCCAGCGAATTTGTAGGACTCCAGTGTGCCTTCTTCGAAAGGCAGCTCAAATTCCAGAGCTACTCCATCACGAATAGCAAACTCGATCTCGGGTGCCCATTCGGCGTGTCGCTTGCGTTGATGCCAGGGCACGATTGCCAACACATTGATCTCCGCCTCGCCGCGCTGGGCTCCCAGGGGGCGCACAAGATCGAACACCATCGGTTCCGGAATGCGTGGGCGATTATCACTGTCGCGGAGCTTATCAGCCCCAAACAATTCGACGCCGGCCAGCTCTATCCCGCCGGAGTCGCTTTGGTTCCAGCGCGGTGGCAACCACGGTTCATCATAAGATCCATAGCCTCCGTCAGAAATCTGTGCCATCAGTAGAGTCGATGGCGACAGGATAAAGATCAGTCCAACAACGATTCGATACATTGGCGCCTTGAGTTGCGAGAATGATCGTGGAATACGAATCGATATTGGCCTATGCTTGCATCAATCGTGACGCTTGCGACGGCTCGCCAAAATGCGATGTCATTTCCTCCAGTAAGTAATAGTCGGCCAGACAGCCGATACGATCCATTAAATTTTACTTTGTAACTTAGCACGCAATGCGTGGGGAACTCCACGGCTTGCTCGAAAAGCGCATACAAGTTGTAACGTGGCTGAAGTTAGGTTTGACAGCATTCAATTGCGTTCGTTCAGATTCAGGGCCGCTCGCGGAGAACAACAACTGCTTGGCGACGGGGCGTTACTACATTTGTGAATTTCGTGGGATTGCTTCATCAAAAAACGGCTCGCCAATTTTCACTGGCGAGCCGTTTAAGTTTAACGTATCTGAAGCTCAAGCGGTTTACTATGCCGAAGCTTAGCGAACGTAGCTCGTAGCTTGGACGACACGTCGATTGCTCTTCAGGTAAGCACTTGGGTCAACGACTGGTGCTGGAGGCATCGGAGCTGCTTCCGAGGCAGCAGGAGCTGCAGCCGGAGCACAGCTCGAGCAACCGGAGCTTTGGCAGCAGGAGTCACAAGCGCTGTCGCAGCAAGCATTGCGCTTCTGGAACAGGCGAGACAACAGGCCTGAGCGTCCGCAGCCACTATCGCAACATGCGTCTTCGCAACCGCAGCTTGGAGCTGCATGGCAAGCGTTGCTCTCGCAGCCGCAGCTGGGAGCAGCATTGCAGCAGCTGGAGTTAGCGCAAGGATCGCAAGCGTCGCAGCAGCTATCACACTTGTTGCCACAGCTTAACAAACCTCGCAGCATTTGTCGCTTGCGAGCTTCGATCTTGCCTAGCAGTTCCAGCATCGGTCGGCGACGCGACTTGCAGCAAGGATCACAAGCGGTTTCACAGCCGCAGCTAGGTGCCGCATTGCAGCAAGGATCGCAAGCAGTCTCGCAGCCGCACGATGGGCCACGCAGTTTGCCTAACAATCCACAGCCTTTGCTGTTGTCGCAGCAGTTGTTTTCACAACCGCAGCTTGGATCGGCTTTGCAGCAAGGATCGCAAGCAGTCTCGCAGCCGCACGATGGGCCTCGCAGTTTGCCTAACAATCCACAGCCTTTGCTGTTGTCGCAGCAGTTGTTTTCACAACCGCAGCTTGGATCGGCTTTGCAGCAGGGATCGGCAGCGCAACCAGTGTCGCAACAACTGCTATCACACCCACATCCATTCAGACCGAGCATTCGGTCTAGTAGTCCCCCGCCAAAGGATGGCGTACATAGGCTAGCGCCTAATAGAAGGGATCCGAGTAACTTGTTCCATCTCATCGATTCTCAACTCCCTAAACGATGAACCGTTGGTAATTGGCGCGGTTTGGCCGAATTGGGGGTGATGGCCGAGACCGGTTTCGACGTACGAAGTCGCCGCCGAAATCGCCCTCCGACCGGGGTGGCAACGAACAGACTGGCCGAGTAAGGGGCTCAGCCGCCTGTTCCACTTCGTGTGCCGATTACGGATGCAAAACCCGAGAATGACTCGAATCCTGCGTTCACTCCCATTTTCTGCCTGGGTCTACCGCACCGAAGAAGGGACGAATCTTTCCAAGACTCAGTAATCCCTTCCTGACTCAAGCGGAAAACGCGGACGCATTTGTCGCCTGAGTCAGCTTCAGGTATCGGTCGATCAGAAAGCAAAGGTTGAGCAACCGCAAGCCTTTTTCGAGAAACGAGTTACGGCATTTTGCCGGCGCGGTTGTTTCGATTGCGTAGACTTTTCGTGCTAGGAGATATTTACGGACACACCTACAAAGAGTAATCAGTACAGACTACCCCACGATTGCATTGATAGGGAACATTCGTACACTCTTTCTAGAGGATCTAGGTGTTGAAAATTCCCGCTTTCGGTCCATTCACAGCGTTCCACACAACCGTCACGCACGGCTTATATTGCCTGATTTGACTGCAATTTTGTCCGGGTAGCCCCAGATTATGGCCAGCTTGCCGTTTGAATTCATCGACTTCGCAGCGCTGCCCGGAGTCGAGTGTCCGTGTGGAGTAGCTCGACGCGGTTTGATGGACCAACTACAGGTGCCATACTCGCTGCATATAACGGACATATCCAAGGATGCCCGTGTCCACTACCACCGGCAAACCACCGAGACCTATCTATTTCTGGCCTGCGACCAAGACGCTCAAATGGAACTGGACGGACGGTTGTTGCCTGTGCGACCACAAACCGCACTTGTCATTTATCCGGGAACCCGCCATAGGGCTGTGGGAACCATGAGAGTCGCTATAATAGCTTCGCCGAAATTTGATGAAAGCGACGAGTACTTCGACTGAGAATCGACAGGGCCATGAAACGTGAACTGTATGCCGCAGCACTGATATTTTTTGCGTTCGTCTCCGGAATGCTGCTAACAGCGGCCACCAGCGGATGTGACGGTGGCTCTCAAACACAAGCTGCCGCTGAACAGATCGCTAAGTAGCGATTTTCGAGTGCGTAAGTGCAAGTCAAGCCATGTCCAAAGTAGTTCTCGATGTGGGTAATTGCGGTCCAGACCACAACTCAATTTGCAATCTGGTTACTGGCCGATTCAAAGCTCAGGTAATTCAGGCGCACGGGGCTGAGGATGCGATTCAAATCCTTGCCACCCGCCAAATTGACTTGGTGCTCATCAACCGCAAGCTCGACCAGGACTACTCCGACGGCGTTGAAGTGCTGAAGGCGATTAAAGCGGACGAACGATTTCGATCGGTGCCTGTAATGCTAATAACAAACTACGAAGAACATCAACAACAGGCGGTATCGCTCGGAGCCCTGCCTGGGTTTGGAAAGCTAGCACTATCGTCACCGCAAACCATTCGGCGACTGGCTGCCATCTTGTCGGAGCGCGATGAAACGCCGGCTTAACGCGTTCAGGGAGCGGATCCCGATTTTAGAGTCGCGAGCTTCAGCTTGAACAGATTCAAGATGCCCCTCAAGCCAGTTCTTTGCACGGGTACACTGCTCGTGGCGGTACTCTCAGTCGGACAGTATGTTTCGAATACGCGGGCCATTGCGTTGAGTGCGCGAAGAGTTCAAAACCAAAATGCTCTACTTCACGGGAACTTGGCGCATCCTGGTTACAGAGGTCCAGCCTACGCTGGCGCGCTGCCACTCATTGGATGGTTGCTTTTTCAGGTTCTGTCGAGCTTAGCGTCACTTAGCCTTCGTCTCGCAGACGGCATCATAACCGGTCGTACAATCCACGCACCGGTTAGCGGAGCGACATCCGACAACATACGATTTTGGGTGACCTGCGCAACTGTTTTATGCCCCATCGTTTTTGCTGTGGGATGCAAGCGCAGCGAGCCGGCGTTTTCGACCAACGGCGTGCAAGTCCTTCGACTGGAAAAGGAAATTGGCCAGGCATTGCCCAGCCAAGCGCTGTCAGACATCGCCCATTCTCTTGAGGACATCTTTGGTACACCAAACGATCCGCGATTTCCTGCCGAAGGAATAACATCTGTTTTATCCTTAGCTAATTTGAAGCGTGCTGCAGGCCCCGTTTCGAGCGACGAGGAGGATACGCAGTTCGGTTTGTATCGCAAGCATTGCGTTCGCTGCCACGGTCTAACCGGCGATGGAAGAGGTGCTGCGGCAAGAATGCTGGCTCCTTATCCGCGCGACTTTCGTATGGGAAAATTCAAATTCAAATCAACGCCCATCGGCACCAAGCCGACTCGTGCAGACCTGGCTCGCACGCTTCGCCAAGGCATCCCTGGTACCAGCATGCCTGCCTTTGATTTGCTAAAGGGCGAAGACATCGAGGCCCTGGTAGATTATGTAATCTACCTTAGCGTTCGCGGTCAAACCGAACGAGCGCTCTTGGACGAAATCGCCTACAATTCCGACAGTCAAGCGGACACAGTAGCCACCGACAAGATTGTTGCCCGATTGTTGACTCAGTGGCGAGTTCCATCGCAGCCCGAATCTGAACCTCCAGCCGGTTGGGTCGCCTGGGGTCAGGCGGCCAAGGGCTCCGAAGAACAAAGTCGGTTAAGTCAGTCAGTAGAACGTGGGCGGCAACTTTTTCAAAGTGAGTTGGCCGGGTGTGCCAAGTGCCACGGTGAAACCGGTGCGGGTGGTCGCTGGCAAGGAGACTTCGACGACTGGACGAAAGACTGGACCAGTGCCACCGGTATCCACACTACGGATAAAGCCTCCCTCAAGCCATTCTTCCGCGCTGGTGCATTTAAGCCCATATCCAATTCAGCTCGCGATTTGACATTGGGGGTTTTTCGCGGTGGAGCACGACCTGCCGACTTGTACAACCGAATCGTGCATGGCATCGAAGGCACACCCATGCCGGCGGCTGCAGTTCAGCCGTCTGTACCCCAGGGACTGACGACCGAGCAGGTATGGGATGTGGTGAATTACTTACTGAGCCTGACCAAGAGCACTCCCCATGTCACCAGCGATGCACCGACGCAGGCTGCACGGCAGAATCCCGACGAACACTTGAGTCAGGAGACCACACTGTGAGCCAGGGACGACAGGTGCAGCCGACGGCGGAGGTTCGCCATTGCAATTCAGTCGATAGCGGCTATTGCCGCATCGTCCATGGGCTGGCCGTTTCACTGACAATTGCCGTCTTTCCGTTGATTTGGGTGGGAGGTCTGGTGACCACCTACGGCGCAGGAATGGCGGTTCCCGATTGGCCAGGGACCTATGGTTGGAATATGTTTCTGTATCCGCCCTCGACTTGGTTGTACGGCGGATTCGATCTGATGGTCGAACATGGTCATCGGTTGTTGGGGTCATTGGCCGGAATGCTGTCGATTGCCCTCGTCGTCGCTGCAATGCGATGGGACCAGCGGTGTTGGTTCCGGCGCTGGTGTGTGATCGTGCTGCTAGCGGTCATTGCACAAGGTGTACTGGGCGGTCTGAGAGTGCGTTTGGACGAGCGATTTGTGGCGCTGATTCATGGTTGTATTGCGCAACTGTTTTTGGCGATGGCTACGGCCACGGCGGTGATGAGTTCCCGTTGGTGGCACGCCGCCGAGCCGCGCGGCGGCTCGAGCGCATCAGCATCTCGCCGCTTGGCGATCATTGCTAGCGCCCTGCTGCTGCTCGCCTACGCACAAGTTGTCGCCGGAGCCCATCTGCGTCACGCAGCGGTTGATACGCAACCTGGCACGTTCATGGGATTTGTGCATATTCACCTGATGCTGGCTGCCTTAGTAGCGATGACCAGTGTAACTGCGGCTGTTTTGACCGGCCGCCAGCAGCTTTTTGGGGGTGTCAAGCGGCCGGCGAAGCTTATACTGTTAGTTATCGTCTGCCAAGTATTTCTTGGCTGCGGAACGTGGCTGGTTCGCTATGCGTTGCCTTGGCAAGAGTTGAGTAGTGGGCTAGCGCAGTATACGATTCGCGCTCAAGGTTATTGGGAAAGTGCTATCGTAACCGGTCACGTAGCAACAGGCGCACTGGTCATCAGCCTAGCGACCATGCTCACCCTGCGGGCTTGGCGCAGCCGATGGTACCCATAACGACGTTCACCAGAAGTTGTAGGCAGCGCCCACCAACCCGCGTGCTGGCCATTGCGGCTTTCAGCAATAAGCATTGCGACCAATTCAAAAGTTGACAGGTAAGTCAAACGTGGAACAAGCTTCGGCGATCGTAACGGCAACTCTGGGCCAACGGCTGGGCTATTTCATCGAGTTGACTAAGCCTCGTATTTTGCTGATGATCCTGATCTCAGTCGTCATGGCCTTCGTGGCCGCTGGGGGACACGCACCGCTGCTGTCGCTGCTGCATGCCTGCGTGGGAACGGCAATGGTTGCCGCCAGCGCCAGCGTGATGAATCAATGGTACGAACGTGAACGCGATGCGGTGATGATTCGTACCAGCCAGCGACCACTGCCCACCGGTCGAATCGCTGCCAGCCAAGCGGCCTGGATGGGCTGGCTGTTGGTGATCGCCGGATCGTTGTACTTGGCGTGGCTTGTAAACTTGCCAACCATGCTCATCGGCCTGGCGACATGGGGAACATACGTATGGATTTATACTCCCCTTAAAATGGTTAGCTGGACCAACACGCTTGTGGGAACAATCCCTGGCGCCTTACCGGTGTGGATGGGTTGGACAGCGGCTGAAGGTTCACTTTCGGCTCCGTACGCTTGGATTCTGTTGGGTCTGCTGGTAGCTTGGCAGCTGCCGCATTTCATGGCCATTGCTTGGATGTATCGTCAGCAGTATGAAGCGGCCGGCTACCAAATGATTACCGTCACCGACAAGACGGGGCGCGGGGCCGCTTGGCATGCCATGACCGGCTCGTTGGCGCTAATCGTCTTGGCAATACTGGCGATCCCTCCCAGCAACTTTGGACTGGGCGTATTGTGCACGCTGGCCGTGTTGCTGGCCCTGTGGCAGACGGCGACTGCGTGGCGCTTCTCGCGGCAGCCCGATCAGGCGACAGCCAGGCGTATGCTGCACGTGAGTCTTTTGCACTTGCCGCTAACAATCCTGTTGGTTTCAATTTCCATTTGGATGCGTTAAAGCCAGTTCGCCGATGGCACGTAAGAAAAAACGCGATGCAACCGGCAGTCACAAATTGTTGGCTGGCGCTAGCGAGCAACGATCACCGGCGGTGACAGGCGGTTTGCTATCCTCAGAGGCAGTCCGGAGCGATAACCCGACGGAGCCAGCTGCCAATCATGAAAAACCGCGATTTCTACTGGCTACAGCTCTACTGATTCTTCTGCCCTGCGTGGCCTATTTGCCGTTGTTGCGAGCCGATTTTATATGGGACGACGACTCGTATGTCGTCAACAATTCGACGCTCCGCAATCTGGAGGGACTGTATCGCATGTGGTTGGAGCCGCGAGCGATCCCGCAATACTATCCGTTGGTTCACACAACGTATTGGATTGAATATCACTTGTGGGGACTGAAGCCGACCGGCTACCACGTGGTGAATGTACTGCTGCATGCGGCGGCGAGTTGGCTAATTTGGCGTTTGCTGCGCCTGTTGAACGTTGCAGGAGCGTGGTGGGTAGCGGCAATTTTTGCAGTCCATCCGGTGATGGTCGAGTCGGTCGCATGGATCACAGAACGCAAGAACGTTCTGTCGCTGCCGTTGGCTCTGGCCAGTCTAATGTGTTATTGCAAGTACTCTCAGCTGGGTCAGCCAAATCCAGATCCGGGCAAGTCTAACTTGCGCCTGTACTGGGCTTCGCTGCTGTTGTTTGGCGCTGCACTGCTCAGCAAGACCGTAGTCTGTACCCTGCCAGCAGTGATTCTTGTTCTCCGGTGGTGGAAGACCGGCGTATCGCCCTGGAAGAGCTTGCGACCACTGATCCCGTTCTTCGTACTGGGTGGCGGTCTGGGGCTGGCCACGGCGTGGCTAGAGAAGTATCACGTGGGTGCGCGAGGCAATGAGTGGGCGATGACACTGGTGGAACGCGTCTTGTTGGCAGGTCGTGTCGTATGGTTTTATGCCAGCAAGCTGGTTTGGCCCGAGCCACTGATCTTTTTCTATCCGCGCTGGACGGTGACTGCAACACAAGCTTGGCAATTTGCATTTCCGCTAGCAGCATTGGCAGTAATCGGTGGGCTGTGGTTGGCACGAGGTAGGCTGGGACGCGGGCCGCTAGCTGCAGTGCTGATCTTTGTCGGCGTACTCTTTCCGGCGCTTGGGTTTTTCGATGTCTATCCTTTCCGCTACTCGTTTGTGGCCGACCATTTTCAGTATCATGCCAGCATCGCCTTCGTGACTCTTGTCGTGGCCGCTGCCTATAAATTTTACGCCGCGTGGCAACCCACGCTCCCCTCGAGTACCCACCGCGTCCTCAAAGGCGTAGCTTGTACGTTGATCGCTGCCTTAGCGCTGCTGACGTTCCGCCGCACATGGGACTATCGAGGTCTGGAAAGCATCTATCGCGACACGCTGGCCAAGAATCCGGCGGCATGGGGAGCGTCGGTCAATCTGGCCAAGTTCTACCTGTACCAGGGACGTCAGCAGGAAGCCCTGGAGGTGGCTCAACAGGGTGTTCTCGCTTCGCCACACATCGCCGATGTTTACAATTCACTGGGAGGCGTCGTCTTAAAATTGGCACTGAATCAAGGAATTCAGCCGGAACAACTGGATCAGGCCGCTGAACATTTTCGCAAGACGATCGAGATTGAGCCTAACTACGCTGAAGCCATCGACAATCTGACCAACGTATTGGTTATTCAAGAGCAATATGAGCAAGCGCTTCCGCTTTTCCAGAAGTTGACTCAACTGGAGCCTGACAATGTTGATGCCAAACTCGGCTTGGCACACTCCTTGGTCAAAGTTGGGCGGGCACCTGAGGCGGCTGAACTTTTGCCTTCGATCTTGGAGCGCCAACCTGAACATCCTCAAGCTCTTTTTTTGGCTGGGCTGCTGAGTTCTCAATTGGGCCAATTCGACACAGCCATTAAGCACTTCACTTCGGCCCTGCGCAACCGACCGGTGTACCCTGAAGCCAGTTTCGAACTCGGGACAGCGATGGCAGCTCGCCAACAATGGTCAGCCGCTCGCGATCAGTACCTGAAGGTTATCAAGCATCAACCATGGCACGCCCGAGCGCGCAATAACCTGGGCGTGGCCTACATGAATCTTGAGCAGACGAAGGAGGCAATCGAGCAATTCACCCAAGCCGTATCGTTAGCGCCCGACTATACTTCAGCTGTAGACAATCTGAATCGCGCACGTCAAGCGCTCGATCCGAATCCTACACCTACCGAAACACAGCCACCCTAAACAACATGCCAGCAGTCGCCGTATGTCTTGTTCACCTGATTTCAAAGCTTTTACCGACAGGAGGGCTGGCAACATGCCGCTGCGCTGGTTGCTGACGGTTGGTCTGTACTGTTGGCTGATTCGCTGGATGCCAGTGGACACCTGCCAAGCCCAGCATCCGCTGATTGAACGCTATCGCCACGAAGCCATAACGCGTTGGGAGGGTGAGTTAAAAAAGCTGGAACAGCTCGACCAACAACAGCCCGACCCAGAAAACGCGATCCTGTTTGTAGGCTCGTCCAGTATTCGACTGTGGAAGGACATCGCCCGGGATATGGCACCTTGGCCAGCCGTTGGGCGTGGTTACGGCGGCGCACGCCTGAGTGACTTGGTGGTCTTTACCGAGAGACTACTGGCCGCGCATGACTATCGAGCACTGGTCGTGTTTGTCGCCAATGATATTACCGGTGGCAAAGATGCCAACAACTCAGACAAGTCGCCCGAAGAAGTCTTGGAACTGTTCAAATTGTTTGTCCAGATTGCTCGACAACATCGTCCAGACCGGCCAATATTCTTTATATCGATTACTCCTACGAGCAGTCGATTTTCTGTTTGGCCTCAAGTCAACTGCGCAAACGAATTGATCCGTGGCTACACACTGACTCAGCAGCATCTCCATTTCATCGACACTCGTTGTCACTTCTTCACGCCTGACTGCTTACCCAACGACGAACTGTTTGTTGCTGACAAACTGCATCTAAGTCCCAGCGGGTATCAGCTCTGGGCGCAAATCATCAAGGCTGCACTACTTGAAAAGCTGGGTTTTCCCTAACTCAAGACACAAAGATATTTCCCTATCTGCGAGTTGCGACTATAACTAAAGATCTACTGTTGATACTTGGTCTCATATTGAAGCATGCATGGGGTTGGTTGATGGTTTCTGACCAAGGCGATGAAGTCTTCCCGTTGGAGTTACTGGGCTCTGGCGACGTAGCCTGCGTTGTCGAGGTGCTGGGGGATGCTGTCAAAGTACACCAACTTGCTGAAATTGGTTTGCGCAAAGGCTGCTCGATTCGTATGATTCGTCCTGGACAACCCTGCCTTCTAGCGATCGAAGGCCGACGGCTCAGCCTGCGGCTCAATCATGAAGTGGATATCTTGGTTGGCACGACCAAACTCGAATACTAGTCGGCACGCCAACACAAGGCTATGGACAACCAGAAGATGACATCAATTCGCATATTGGACGAGATATACGCGACGCGCAAAAAACTATTGACGGCTCGCAATGGTGCTGGACTGAGCTGATGCCAACTCTCGCGGACATTGGTGTAGGAAAATCGGCCGTTGTCGAAGAGATTGTCGGCGACGATGCGGTGGCGGCCCGAATCATGGAAATGGGCGTTACAGACGGTGAAGTGTTGAAAGTTGTCGGTATGGCTCCGCTGGGTGATCCGTTGGAGATCGAAGTTTGCGGCTACCGACTATCGCTGCGCAAGAGTGAAGCCGATCGCATCGCGGTCCGAACCGCTCAGGAATCTGATGTGGACTAGTGCGTTGTCAGCTCAGGAACACGGCCGCTTAACGATCGCCCTGATGGGCAATCCCAACACGGGCAAGAGCACATTCTTCAGTGGGCTATGCGGTGTACCAGCCCGGATAGGCAATTACCCAGGCGTGACTGTCGAGAAGAAGCTCGGTAGCTATCGGGACAGCGAAGGCTTGGTGACGGTAGTTGACCTACCCGGTACCTACAGCCTGACCGCACGCACGCCAGACGAGAAAGTCTCGGTAGATGTGCTACTGGGTCGCGTAGCTGAGGTGCCCAATATCGACGTCATTGTGCATGTTGCCGACGCAACCAACTTGGAACGCAATCTGTATCTGTTTACTCAATTGCGGCAGTTGGGCGTGCCGCTACTGCTGGTCCTGAACATGTGGGATCGAGCTCAAACGGGCGTGCAGTTAGATGTCCGACAACTCAGCCAACGACTGGGCGTGCCCATCGTCCAGACCTCGGCCAACCGGGGCCAAGGTCTGGACGAAGTTCGACGGACGCTACGAGAACTATCAAGAACACCACCTAGCGCAGCTCCCGACCTATTCCCTGTCGAGTTTCAGCATGAATGCCGCCAGCTTCAACAGTGGCTCGAGGCACGAGGCCATTGGCTACCCGATTTTGCAGTCCAACGGCTGATTTTAGATACAGAGGGCGCTCACGCAGAGCAGCTCGGTCGGTTGCCCGAATTGTCCGAACTAAACCAGCAACTGATGGCAGTGCGGGGGCGGCTGTTGTCCACTGGCCAGCGCGTACCAGCCGTAGAAATCAAATCTCGTTACAAATGGATTCGCGCTCAGTTGGCAGACATCTATCAACCTGCCCTGCGAGCCGAACATTCCACTTCAGATCGCATCGACCGTTGGTTGACACATCGTTGGTCAGGGTTTGCGTTCTTCGGTTGCTTGATGTTTATCATCTTCCAATTCATCACGCGCGGAGCCAGCTGGCTGTCGAGCTGGATCGATGACTGGCTTGTGTCAAGCTGTGCGTCATTGATGGAGTCATCAATGTCGCCGGGCATACTGCGGAGCTTACTAACCGATGGGGTAGTGGCCGGTGTGGGTTCCGTGTTGGTCTTCTTGCCCATTATTCTGCTGCTGTTCTTTTTTATCGGACTTTTGGAAGATTGTGGCTACATGGCCCGCGCGGCCTTCGTGATGGACAAGCTGATGACTCGCTTGGGCCTGACCGGCAAATCGTTCTTGCCGCTAATGAGTTCATTTGCCTGCGCCGTTCCAGGCATCATGGCAACTCGCGTAATCGAAAGTTGGCGCGATCGAATGGTCACGATCTTGATTGCTCCGTTAATGAGTTGTTCGGCGCGGCTCCCCGTCTATGCGCTGATGATTACCGCCTTTGTACCGGACAAGACGTGGCTGGGCGGTTGGATCGGATTGCAGGGGCTGGTGTTGATGGCCATGAGCATGACTGGCTTAATGGTTGCCATTCCGGTTGCCTGGCTGCTGAAGCGTTTCTGGTTTCGCGGGCAGCCCAGCGCTTTTGTCATGGAGCTGCCCAGCTACAAATTGCCGTCGCTGTGGGTTGTGGTCCAGCGAGTATGGGAGCAGGCTTTGGCGTTTATGACCCGCGCCGGCACGCTGATCTTTTGTACGGCCATTTTAGTGTGGGCCGCCGGCTATTTTCCAGGCGATCATCGACAACTCGACCAGCTTAATGCGCGTATCGAATCGGCAAACTCAGACACAGATTCGAATCAATTGGAACTGTGGCAATCCCAGCGCCGTCAGTTGGCCGCTGACCTGATCGAGCACAGTTGGCTGGGACGCTTCGGCAAGACCATTGAACCATTGGTCAAACCGCTGGGGTGGGACTGGAAGATTGGCGTTGGCGTCATTGCTTCGTTCCCGGCACGCGAGGTGATTATCGCCACGCTAGGTACCATTTATTCGCTGGGTGGCGACGTGAACGAAGAGGACAGTGGTCTGCACGCTGCGCTGCATGCTTCACGCTGGCCGGACGGACGCCCGGTGTTCAACTTGGCGGTTGCCTTGTCTGTCATGGTCTTTTTCGCCTTGTGCGCACAGTGTGCTGCAACGCTGATGGTCATTCGCCGCGAAACCAATTCTTGGTTCTGGCCCGTGTTTACCTTCGCCTATATGACGACGCTGGCCTACTTGGGGGCGCTGATAACCTACCAACTAAGCAGCCGTTGGTTATCGTGATATAATTGTAGCGTCGCAATAGCACCCAGCCGTAACGAGCATTGCCAGACGGTGGACCATTTTCCCCATCGTGCTCGCACTGCACCGAATCAACGAAAGTATCGGATGGATTGGCAATTCTTGATATCGCTTGTAATCGTAGGCCTCTGTGCCTGCCTGGTTCTGCGTCGCGGCTGGCGCTGGGCATGCGGAAATTCACAGCTTGGCTGCGGCAACTGCAGTCAAGCCAGCGACACTACGACTGCACCGCGCATCAAACCGCTAGCGCAGATTGTGCTGCCCGAAACTAAGCCACCGATATCGCGCTCGCCCGGTGAACACTCCTGTCGTTGATCTCCGATAACATCCGATCAACGGCTAGGATTAAGTTTTTCCCGCCGACAGAAGCTCGATACGCCGATTCGCACAATCTATTCCGTTGGACTTGGCAACAGTTAAGCACCAATTCGGGCAACTAACATCGCCAATCCGATGATCAAGGCGCAGACGCCAAAGCTGACCGCTACTCCCCATAGGTCGGTCGCTGTTGGTTTTTGGAATTCCAAGTTTGTCCCTGGAAACAGCTTGCGGTGCTCCAGACTGGCGGGGTTAGCGTAGGCAACTTCCAAGTTGTGGCGATCGACTTCGGGGTCGGGATCGACTGGCGTCTTCATCTTGGTGTAGTAGCGGTTCAGTACGCTCTCCGGCGGACGCCGCGTCATCCAACTGACCAAGATCATCACCAGAAATGGCGTAATGATCTTGGGCGGCAGTTCCAGTGTATTCAAAACTGCTGTGGACTTACTGGCTAATTCGACGCCTAACCATTCGTACAACAAGAAATCCAGGCGCAGTGAGCCCTTACCGCGAAAACGAGTGCCCGGTGGATAACTGAGCCATGTTTGCGTAACAGAATCGCTGACCAACTGTGGTTGACCAAGCGGTTCTGGTCGAATGTGTGGGGCGGGCTGTCCCTGTGCATCAATTGGCTCAAGGCCATCTGGCCAATAAATGCCTTGACCTCCAGTGCGTTGCGTGACAGACACGGGATCGCCCACGGTCAGTTCACTGGGGCGCGCTCCAAGCTTCTCCAGCGCCTCGAACTGCTCTTCAGGAGATTGCCCTTGAGCTGCAATTGCGTCGGCTGCGGACTGCCAAGCGGCGATGGTCGCCGAGCGGCGTAACACGTCGGAAGGTGAAGCGGCATGGACTGTAACGGTTTCCACAATTGGATTCATAGCGGTCCAGCGCGGGTCTGTTCGCAGCGCCGGCACTGCCCAGGGACCAAGAGTCGGAATGACAAAAAACAGCAGTGCGCTATAGGCCACCGTCACCCAGGCGGCTGTCAATGTGGCTCGACGCCAATACAGGCCAATCCAAAATGGAGCGGCGAACAGAATGTTGAATACCCAGGTCAGCTGAAGCTGCTGAAATACATTCATGTAGAACAGCGACACGATGACCGCCCCTGCGACAACGATCGTGCCGGTAATGCGTGCCACTTTGAGATACTGAGCCTCACTGGCCGTTGGATTGATGTAGGGAGCGTAGAAATTGCGAACGACCAGCCCTGAGCCCACGACCATGTATGCATCCACGCTACTCATTAGTGCCGCCAGCAAACAGGCCAACATCAAACCGCGCAAGCCGGGCCCTAACAGTTCGCGAGAGGCAATCCCCCACGTCTTGTCGGGATCAAGCATCAGCTCGGGATGATCTGCGTACAGCGCCAGCGCGATCAGCGCAGTCAGCACCCAGCCCACGGTGCAGAATCGCTTGAGAAAATTTCCCGACACCAATCCAACGCGGGCGGTCTGCTCGGTCTTGGCCGATCCGCCACCCGTGGCGATAAAATGCGGCTGAACGACGATGCCGATCAGATTGATGATCACGACAGCGATAATGCGATGTAGCGGGAATTCGCTACTGCTGGTTGAACCAACCATGTGAAAATGTTCTGCTGGAAGCTGTTGGTGAATATACGTGAAACCGGCCATCAACCCTTCATTGGCTGGATCCCCAAACTTCACTACCAGGGCATGCAGTCCGTAAGGAATCAAAATCACAGACAGTAAGATAATGCACATACCTTGCACCAAGTCGGTGTAGTAAGCGGCGTGTAAACCGCCCATCACACCGTAAAGTAGCACAACCAAGCCGATCGTTGGCACCAAGATCAGCTCGATGGGGTAGGACTGTCCGGCCAGCGAAAACGTAGTCACACCCAGCAGAGGTGAGGCTACCTTGCCGATAGCAGAAAACAGCATGGAGCCATACACCATGTAGAACAGAATTCCGAATACGCAGTAGCCAGCACCTAAGGCTCGCGATTGGTAGCGTTCAACAAACCAGTCTCCCAACGTTAAATGCCGCATGCGGCGATGCCAAATGGCGGTGATCCAATAAAAAGGAGTTACCAGCAGCCAGTACATCACGCTCCACATACCGCTCATCCCGCCGGTGAAAACGGTGCGAGCCGTGTTGACTGGATCGCTGGAGCCGGTACCTGCACCGAAGGCGGCAAATGTTTGCAGCAGTTTGCCGAACGACCGCCCTCCCATAAAGAAATCGGCTTGCCCCTGTATACGCCGCGAACTGTAGAGACCGATTAAAATCATGACCAGAAAATAGGTCAATAGAACTAGGTAGTCTAGAAGGACCATCGGACACTCGGTAGGAAGTTATGAGGAGCGAAAGGTGAGGCATTGAAAATGGTTGCGACTAAAGCAATGCACCGATGAACTGTGTGGCGATCACTGCCCGCGGGATCTTAGCTACCATCACCATCTTGGTACATTTCGACAGTCATGTTCTGGCGAATTCTGCTTCAGTTGACGCTCTGTTGAGCGAAGCTACCGAGATGCAGAGTATGGTCGTGCTGGCCCTAGCGTTTGCTGCTGGACCGACGAGCCCCGATTGTAACGGGTAACTGCAGGGTTGCGTTGCCACGTCGCACCTTCAAGACGGCGAAATCGCCAGGTGCATAAGCCCGAATCGTGTTTTCCAAATCTTGGAAAGTAAGGACCGAATGTTCATCGACACTCAGAATCACATCACCTGGCAGAACACCCGCCAAGTCAGCCGGACTTTCTGGCTCCACCCGGGCGATTTCGGCACGATCCTGGTTTTGAGAATTGCCAACCACGCCAATGTAAGGCGGATCAAATCCCGGCAACACACCCCAGGCCTTTTTCTGCACCAACTCTTTCCAATCGCGACTAAAGACATCGATGGGGACATGCATATTCTCGGAAATATCGGTGCCGATCCGCGAATGAATACCAACCAGCTTTCCATCCAGTGTGAACAGGGGGCCCCCGCTGTCACCGCCAATCAAAGCGCAGTCGGTGAACAGCGTATGCGAGTCTTGTCGCCTGAGGATGCGACCGACGCGAATGACCGCCCCACGCTCAGGTTGCCAACCGCCAGGATGTCCAGATCCAATGCACCACTGGCCAACTTTCAAATGCGAGCTTCGTCCCAACGTTGCATGGGGCAACGTTAGTCCTTGCAGGTCGACGATTTGCACAAGCCCTGCATCCTTATCACGATTCATGCCTAATGTCTCAGCTTTCAGCCGTCGTCCATCGTGCATGATCACAATCGCAGAGCGTCCTGGCCCACCGGCCACGTGAGCGGCGGTCAAGATGTAACCCTCGGCGCTGATGATCACGCCACTGCCCTGCGCGGTGCCCTGCTGTATATTGACTGTTACTTGTTTGACAGCTTCAGCCACCTTGGACTGTTGAAGCTCTAGTGCCCGTAACTCAGCCAGCGTCGTCGGTTCTTTGCCATCAACAATTCGCGTGAGCTGTTGACTCAGCGCGACGTAAGTCATTCCTTCATGATCCGCGCGATCACTCGTGGCACTGGCCGGCAACACCGCTTTTCTAGTCGCTCGACCATCACCGGCCATTAAAGACGAAGCCTCTGTCGATGGCTCGGCAGTCTCATCTGTTGGCAGGTCGGTAGTGTTTGGTATCGACTGCAGCTCAAGCGTTGGCGACGTGGGTTGCTGGGCAATCAAGCTCGCGGCGTGTTGCGCGCCAAGGGTCACAGTACTGGCCAGCACGACTAGCCAAGTGTGACGAAACCCTTGCCAAAACTCAAACTGTTGCCAATTGCGAATAGACATGGAAAAGACTGTGCTGGTTCGCTGGTGCCACGATGAAGGTTGATTCTGGACCGCGAGATGGGCGAGTCGACTGGTGGATTGATTATTCGTACAACGGCGACAAAATAAAAGACGCTCCGCCAGAGAATTGAGCCAAACTTCATGATTGGCCGACGAACAACCTGAATCGATGCCGAAAATGCCGGTTAGGCTGCCTCTGCGCACTTACCCCACCCTACAGAGGGGACGGGCCAACGATGACGACCAAGTCCATGATCAAGGCACTAGGATGTCGCACTACTGGGTGAAATAGTCGATTCGGGGTTGCGAAAACGGCTATCGTTGAGAAGACTGATAGGTCTTGCAGGTGAAGGCAGCTATCCACAGGGCTGGCAGTTGACCCCAAGTTTCTACCTCGCCCTGATCCGTTGAGAATGATTTTATAATGTTCAAGCGAGGCGTTCACGCCGTTGTGGGGCTTATTGTCCCTCTGCTATTGGTTGCTACTGGCGTTGGGTTTTTTCTTGCGGTGAAGGCCCCTGAGCCAGCCAAGATTCCCAAATTGGGTTCGGACGAAGCATCGCTGCTGTCCGTCATGCCCGCCGCACAGGTGGAGACTGTGCGCGCATTGACTGATTCGCTGGATATCGCTGCATCGGGCGTGGTCGTTCCCTACCGAGAAATATTGCTGGCTGCTGAAGTGAGCGGTCGCGTTGTCGACAAGGACATCTCGGTGCGCCCCGGTAATCACGTTCATCAAGGTCAGGTGCTGCTGAAGATCGACCCTCGCGATTATGAGTACGAGATCGAACGTTTGACTCAGCGTTTGAACCAGGAACAAGTTGCCTTGCGCGAAAATGAACAGGAGCTACAGAATACGCAGCGGTTGCTGGAATTGGCCCAAGCCCAATACGAACTGGCTGAAGCCGATTTCAAACGCACGGCCGAGTTGAAGCAAAACTTTGCCAGTCTAGCTGAGCTGGGCGCCGCGAAACAACAGATGCTCTCTTCCATGAATCAAAGGGTCACGTTGACCAATCAAGCCGACAGTCTGCGGACTCGCCGCCAGCGCCTTGAATTGGCCGGTCGAATGGCCGAGACGGAATTGCTGCAAGCCAGACTGAATTTGCAGCGTACCGAAATCAGTTCGCCTGTCGACGGTATCGTTGTTCGCGAACAGATCGAGCGCGATTCGTACGTCCAGCGGGGAACGAACTTGCTGACCATAGAAGACATTTCCAAAGCTGAAGTGTCGTGTAGCTTGCGGATGGATCAGTTGT
Organism: Pirellulaceae bacterium; assembly: GCA_019636385.1. Classification (NCBI taxonomy): domain Bacteria; kingdom Pseudomonadati; phylum Planctomycetota; class Planctomycetia; order Pirellulales; family Pirellulaceae; species Pirellulaceae bacterium. The sequence continues at coordinate 66,201 of JAHBXT010000004.1, forward strand.
ATTGGATTCTGGACCAGAACATAGTCAGCCACGATCGGCAACTCAACTCGACTTTGGCCACGTTGCAAAAACCACCGCCGGTCGAAGCCGAAATTGTGTTCCGACTGGGCGGCCGGCATTCGGCAGTCTACCAATGGAAGGGCAAGCTCGATCGCTTCGACGGATCTGGCCTGGACCCTCAGAACCGCATGGTTCCGCTACGTATCGTCGTAGACCGACCCAGTGAATATTTGCTCAACGGAACTGCGCCTGGCGAATCTTCGATGTCGTTGGTGCGAGGCATGTTCGTCGATGTGATCCTGAAGGCCAAGCCGGCCACACAATTGATGTTGATTCCTAAACTCGGAGTCAAGCCGGCCACCGATGCACACCGCGTTTGGAAGTTTGAGCCCGACAAGAGAGCTTTTGAGGTCGTCCAGGGGCGCCATTCCAGCCAGTCGACCGATGACGGCGGCCAGCCGTCGGATCCATCCAAGCAATTGCGTCCAACCTTGGTCAGCGATCGAGCTGGCGACGATACCAACCCCACGGCACCCAAGCGGCCTGATCCAGAACGATGGCAGGCTGGATTCTTGAAAGTTCTGGAGGGTGTTGAAGTAGTTGGGGCTTACATACCTCCGGATCAACCTGACAAGGAATACTTGGTGTGTGATGTAGGCCGGGCTGACATTCATTCTGGCGACTTCGTGGTGGTTACACCAATACCTGGGGTAGAAACCGTGGAAGTGCCAATTCGAGTCACCAAGGAGAGTCTGACTCCACCTCCAACGACCACTGCCGCTCAGTAATTCACGTTTCGATTTGGGCTCACCGAGTCTGAGAGCAGACCCCCTCGCTTCAGGTTTGATGGCGGTGGCAGCGTACAAGCCTACGTTCTTGGCGACCGCAGCTATCTGCAAGAGGTAACCTTTCCATGTCTGAGCGCACTGTGCAGGATTGGTTTAGTCTCTTAGGGGTTGGGGCCAGGGTTGTCCAAGACACACTGCGAGTTTCTGATTTACGCGACAAGCTACTGCGAATTGATAGCACGAGAATTGATGGCGAGTTCAATCGCAACCAGCATTTGTCAGGCACCCTCGATCCCACTGTCTCCCAATCGATTTTAGATTTTGGCAAGCGACCACTGTTGCAAGCTGTGAGTCGCCCGATGATGGGTTGCCAGTTCGAGATACTGCTCAATCAGCACCAGTATGCGACTGGAGTAGACGCCGCACTAACGACACTGCAACTGATCGAACATATTGAGAATTCGCTGAGCGTCTATCGACCGCACAGTTACGTCAGCAAGGTTAACCGTTTCGGAAGTCTGCGACCCGTCTGGGTGGACCAGGAGACGTTACAGTTAGTACATCTGGCCATCGACGTCCATCGCTGGACGGGCGGTGCCTTTGACGTAACGGCCGGAAGTCTGTCGGAAGCCTGGGGGTTTTCTCGCCGTCAAGGCTCCCTGCCATCCCCAGAGCAGATTCAATCCGCATTGGCCAAGGTTGGCACTCAGCATTTGCAAGTTGACGATGACTCCAGCACGATTGCACTTTCGCAACCCGGAATGTGCATCAATACCGGAGGCATCGGCAAAGGCTACGCCTTGGATCGTGCGGCCGAACTATTGTTGGAGTCCGGCGTGAATGACTTTATGATTCACGGTGGCCTGAGTTCCATTGTAGCCTATGGTCGTCGCAGCGGTCCGCTGAGTAACGGCTGGAAGGTGGCATTGAAGCATCCTTGGCGATGGGAAGAAACGCTTGAGACATTTACGCTACACAATCAAGCGTTAGGAACGAGTGGGTCGGGCAAGCAGTACTTTCACTTCGGCGGACGGCGTTACAGTCATCTGATTGACCCGCGCAGTGGTTGGCCGGCCGATCAAATGATGAGCGCGACCGTGATCTGCCCCAGCGCGGCAGTGGCCGACTCACTGGCCACTGGACTGTTCATTCTCGGACCCCAGGCCGCGCGCGATTTTTGCCAGCAGCATCCTACGATCCGCGCGATCTTGGTTTATACCGCCCCAAAGTCAGGCAGCCAGAAAATCGAGCACTGCAATTGGTCGGACCAATAAGCCGACATCTCGACACAGGTCAGGCACCATTGTCACGCGGGGAAACCCACTGTCATGGCGACCGTAGCTAGGTGCGCACGTGGCGACCATTACTACGCACTGCGCCACAGACAGAAATGCGGCGGTTAGGCTCCAACAGCCCTTGTTTGCATAGCCGCTGGAATCGGGCAGTAGCAGCCGGCAAAGTCAGCGGACTGGTCCATCGTAACCCGCAGCCTTTGGTTATTGACGATTCCTGAAGCGCCGCTGCCAGACAGTGATAGGTGATTCGATACTGAGTAACGGAATGACGCACACTGGTGATTGAGTGTTCTACTTGAACATCAAGCTTGTATCGTTCCCAAATACGCTGTTGAATCATAGCCGACTGACGTTTTCCCATGGATTGGCTTATTTCACTTTCCAACTCGATCCACGGCAAATCCCACAATCCCTCCCACCACTGCCCAGGCTGATGACAGTACATCAAAAACCGCTTGCGACCGTTCCAAATCAATAGCCCCACGTGAGTGAGCGGTTGGGGCTTTGGCTTGCTCGACTTGGTTGGTAACTGGTGCTCCAGTCCCTGGCGGCGGGCGGCGCAGAACTCATGAACGGGACAACGATGACATGCAGGCTGAGCGGGAGTGCAAATTTGACTACCTAATTCCATCAGCGCTTGATTGACGCGGCCCGAGCCACCACCGGGTGGCAACAGCGACTGGGCAAATCGCCACAGTCGTGACTGCGACGTCACCGAGTCGACCGGTTCGCGCAGCGCCATCAAACGACTGAACAGACGCTGAGTGTTGGCCTCGACGATAGGCGCTCGCCGGTCAAACGCCAACGAGGCAATGGCCCCAGCCGTATAGCGACCAATACCCGCCAACGTTTGCAACTGGCTGACTTGATCGGGAAACTGGCCAGCGAATTGCTGGACAATCTGTTGAGCGGCCAAGTGCAGATTTCGCGCACGGCGGTAATAGCCCAGTCCGGCCCACAGCTGGAGAACCTCTTGCTGATCGGCCACTGCTAGTGAATGCACATCCGGAAAACGCTGGACAAAGCGCTCAAAGTAAGCCAGCACGGTGGCAACCTGAGTCTGCTGGAGCATCGACTCGCTGATCCAAATGCGATAGGCATCCCGCGATTTTCGCCACGGTAGTTGACGATGGTTGGCGGCGTACCAACTCGTCAATTGTCGGCGAAACTTCTGACATTCTGCCTTTGAATAATGGTCATCCATGCGCGACAGTTCGCTATAAACTTTCTTCTTGCAGCAGAGCACTAAGGGTCAACTCGATCGACCCCACATTATCGGGCTGGGGCTGCAATCCTGGCACTCGAAAACGACCCTGGGGAGGACGCAGCACACGTAGCTCAACACTTTGACCTGCTTCATAGTTACCTAGCTGCTTTCGGAGTTCGCTGAAGGTCTTGATCTTGGTGCCGCCGACTTCCAAGATCATGTCGCCCGGCTGAATGCCGGCTAGCGCTGCGGCCGAGCCTGGCGTCACTTGCTCGACTACCGCTGAAGTCTGCGTGGATGAGATTCCTAAGAAACCACCTGCGCCTCGAAATATTTCAACGCCATTAAAGTGCGCACGCAACTGTTGTTCGCCGCGCAGGCTGACCTGAGTACCATACAGACGAATCGACTGGCTGATGGGCAGCTGCATCAGAACGGGCAGAAAACTGTCGTCCACTTTGACGTACGACAATCCCAGATGCTCCAAGCGCGTCAAATACCGAAACTCCAACAATTGCTCGTGCGTCAAGGTAACGCCACGCAATTTAATGGCTCTCAATGATTTCAGTTGACTGATGCTGGCGATCGCCACGGGACTGATCTTAGAGCCGTTAAGGTAGGCTACCTGAATCGACTTGAGGTATCGAATCCAATGCAAATCGCTGTCGCTGCCCTTGAAGTCTTCGTCGATGTGCAGCGATAGCGGCGTATCGGCTTGATTGATGGTTCCGTTGATACTAAAGTTCTGCGGACCGATGTAGGCGCCTTGATAGCTCAACATCTCAACCGCCTTCTCTTCTTGCAAGTCAGCAATTGCGCTCAGACTATTGATGGCGGTTCGACCGACACTGGTGGCTTGATTGGCCAAAGTGTTCAATGTATCCGTGGCCGCTGAGCTAATCGAAAGGTCAGTATGCAGGGCCAGTCCACTCAGTAGTTCCACCAACTGAATTCCAATAACGGATTCGACGTGCAATATGCACCCCTGAATCTGCTGCAATGTCAGCTGCGGATGTGACTCGAGCAGGGCACGGGCCATTTGTCGCGAGCGGTAATTGCGGTCGCCCAAGCGTTGAATCTGCTGATCGATCAGTAGGGCTATTTCATCCGCATCCGCTGGAGCCAGCGCGGCGGTCGACGCTGCGCTGCCTGAATCCAACGACTGCTGTCCGAACGCATGTATCCCCCAAAATGGACTACAAGCTGCCATGACAATCCACCCGGCCAAGGTGAGCGCCCCGGTCGCCAACACCGGGCAGACCCTGACCGGTTTGCAGCAAGGCTGCACGCCGCATGAGTCGCTGCGATGGACGACCGGCAATTCAGTCACTGGCAGTATTCCTTGTCGATAATGGGCGACTGTGGCGCTTGGCAACCGCGCTGAACTGCGCCGCCACCGGTCGCAGGTGAAAATTCTTCAACTGAGATTTGAGTATCGCTTCAGCTTTCGGTCAAGTGTCGAACGTTCGATTCCCAACAGTTGCGCAGCCTTGCTCTTACTGCCCCCGACTTGCTTGAGCACTGCTAGAATGTGACGGCGTTCCATATCTTCAAGTGAACCCAGCGGCTGAACATCCGTGAGCAGCTGACTGACGGTTGTTGATTTTCCTTCCTCTAACAAACCTAAATCATCGACGGTCAGTGTGCTGCCTTGGCCAAGTACAACGGCGCGCTCAATGGAATTTTTTAATTCGCGGATGTTTCCGGGCCAGGAGTGCCTTAACAATCGCTGCAGCGCTGCCGGGTCAATACCTACCAAACGTCGATTGGCGTGAGGAAGATACAGCTTCAAGAAGTGCAGTGTCAAATCTGGGATGTCTTGAAGGTGGTCTCGAAGGGGCGGAACCAGAATCTCGATGACGCGTAGCCGGTAGTAGAGGTCGGAGCGAAAGAGCCTGGTCGAAATCGCCTCTTCCAGGTTCCGATTGGTGGCTGCAATCACACGAACGTCGGCCTCAATTCGATTATTTCCTCCCAATCGTTCAAACGCGTGTCCCTCTAGTACTCGCAGGAATTTCGACTGCAATTCGATGGGCATTTCACCGATCTCGTCCAAGAACAGCGTGCCCCGATGAGCCGCCTCGAATTTGCCAATCTTGCGCTCAGAGGCCCCAGTGAAAGCACCTTTTTCATGACCAAACAGCTCGCTTTCCAACAGCGTCGGGGCCAGCGCTGCACAATTCAGGCACACCAGTGGTCCCTGCCGGCGCTGACTAGCCTGGTGAATGGCCCGCGCCACCAACTCCTTGCCAACACCACTTTCTCCACGAATTAGAATCGTGGCCAACGAAGGAGCGGCGCGGGCAATGGACTGCTTGAGCTGTTCCATTGAAGGCGAACTGCCCACCAATTCCCATTGGACTTGAAGCTGCTGTTCAAGTTGGCCAATCTTTCGCTCCCTGGCGGCCAGTTCATCTGCCAATTGTTGTTGGTGTTGTAGATTGTGTAACGCAATGGCCAGATTATCGGCAACACCCACTGCAATGTCTAAGTCCTGCGTGGTCAGAGGTCGCTGATCGGAGTGCGTATATAAATGCAGCAGCCCCAAAATTCGATCGGACGCCTGGGGCGAGCGCAAACAAAGCGGAGCACACAAAACGCTGTCTGCGCCGTGAACTCCGGACACACTCGGCGCAGTCAAATCCGAGTCGTCATCGACGTTGCGCGCTAAGACGGCTTGCCGGTCCCGCAACACATTGCGAACTAAAAAATCGCTGACGCGATGATAGCTGCGTCCCGGCGATTGACGGATCGCTAACACCGCCAGTCGATAGTCTACCTGTGATTGATGGTTGTTGGTCGAGCCACTGGGCGTGTCACGCTGAGCCGGCTCATCAAGCTTGACGACGCCGCCGGCCGTCAATTCAAGTTCGGTCAGCAGATGATCCAGTGCTACAGCGGCAGCTTGGTCAGCCGACTGACACTGCGCAAGCTCAAAGATCAGCCGATAAAAAAAGTTCCACTTGTCATCGCGATCCGATTTGGCCAACGGTAACTCGAATTGACCCGACCACTGCGAATGCGACAATCGCTGGACGATGACTGGCGGTTGGCCACCGTCACGTGTTGCCTGTACATCACTGGCCGGTTCATCGATCTGGCCCGGAAACAGCTCTGACAGCTGGAAGGTAAAGGTCATGTGACAACTACCGACCGTAATCCGCTCGCCGCCGGTCAAAGTCTGCGGCCCTGCAATCGTTACACCCGCTACCTGCGTACCGTTGCGCGAGCCCAAATCGGCGACCTGCCACCCCCCCTGGTGGCGCGAAATCTCTGCGTGACGGCGACTTACTCTGTCTTCCTGAACCACCACTTGATTGTCTGAGGAACGGCCGATAGTCACAATTTGGTTGTCTTGTAGCCTAAGGATATCGGTCCAACGATTGCCGGATTGGATCACGAGATAAGCTTGAGAATGTGAGGTTGTTTGTTGCATTGTTTACCCATGCCAAGTAGTCTTAAAGAGACTTGGCCAACCCTGCCTACTACTAATGTTTACCGCATTTCTCAGGGAATGCGAATCTTCCCTCAGTTTAATCTCGCTAGAAGAACCTCTTCGGAGTCGGTACATGTTCACAGGTCATTTTACCTGGTTTAATAGGCTGGTAGTTGTGGTCGCGGCTCTTTCTTGCTGGCCGCTGACGGTACAGGCTCAGATTACTCCATTTCCTAGATTTCCTGTAGTCGGCGGAGTCAGCGTTGACGCCCAAGGCGTAGTCCGTAACGCTACTTTGGCCGAGCGTGCCGAGGTGCTCGATCGGCTTCGTAAAACCGCCCAGTCACCGACAGGCAAACTAGTTGATTCCGTGAGCCTGCGCATGGTTTCACTGGTTAAATTGCAACGACTGTTGGCTCAAGCCATTAGCGAAGGTTCGCAATTGCCGGACGACGTACTTTACTTGGCAGGCTTGCAGCGAATCGAGTATGTCTTTGTCTATCCTCAAGCCACGGACGGTTCAGCGGACGGTGACATTGTGTTGGCGGGGCCCGCCGAAACGTGGACCATTCGCGATGATGCCAGCGTCGTGGGCAAGCAGAGCGGACGTCCAGTCCTGCGGCTTGAAGATTTGCTGGTTGCATTGCGAAGCTCCTCTGACACACGCGATCAAGTAATTAGCGTGTCGATTGACCCTACTCCCGAAGGCCAGATGCGGCTTGAGAAGTTGCTGTCACGGATTGGAAGCGGTAGCGGATTCAGCCCATCGACTGCCGAGCCGGCCCTGCGCGAAGCTTTTGGGCCTCAGCGTGTGACCTTGACAGGGCTGCCACAGAATTCGCGAATGGCGCAAACGCTGGTTGCAGCCGATTTTCAGATGAAGCGTTTGGCAATGAACCTGACGTCCTCTCCGATAAAAAACCTTCCTAGCTATTTGGAGATGATAAGAAATACCGGTGCTCAGCGGGGCGTCCAACCACGCTGGTGGATTACCTGCGATTACGACTCGATTGCGCACAGCCAAGATCGGCTCGCTTGGAAGATCTCAGGTCGAGGCATCAAGACCTTGACCGAAGATGATTCTGTAGACGCCACTGGCAACCGCGTCGGTAGCGGCAACGTCAGCAAACAAGCACAGCGTTGGGCAGATATGTTCACCGAAAAGTTTGACGAACTGTGTGCCCTGGAGCCAGCTTTTGGCGACCTGCGAAGCATCATGGACCTGAATATCGTGGCGACCATAATCAGCAGTCAGCAGTTACAACAGTTGTCTGGTTGTGATTTGTCGTTGCTGCTCGGCCAGTCGGATCAGCCATTGCCCACCCCCGAGTGGCAGGTCCCTAAATGGCTCGAGCCGCAATGTAGCTTCATTCGCGGTCAGGCCGGCTGGACAATATCAGCCAGTGGCGGTGTGGAGATCAATCCCTGGAAGATTGTCAGCCAATTGGCAACTCAGGATGAATCAGTCAAGTCGATTCGCTTGCAATCTGCTGCCAGCGGCCAACAGTGGTGGTGGGACTAGCGTTTGGTAGCAGTGTCCGCCGGAAGTTACAGCCACGTTCGCTTAGAACGTGAAACACTCCTGTAGGGTACTGCGGTCACGGCCAGTGTAGCTGACCTGCTCCGTTTTACTGGTGAACGTGGCTGAAGACCTCCACGTTTTCGACGAACGTGACTACAATGCCTGCACGTTCTGGCGAACGTAGCTACCATCGCGCTGCAATTCGCTCTGTTACCACTGACGACGAGAACCGTTTCATGACTCAAACTGTGAGTTCAACTACCAATCGACGCAACTTTCTGAACACGACTGCCGGTGCTGGCGCAGCAGCCCTGATGGTACACAGCTCGGTGGCGGCCCAGGAGAAACAGCACACCCTTCGCATCGGCGTTGTGGGATGCGGTGGTCGAGGCACTGGAGCTGTCGATGATTCGCTCAGCATTAACGAAAACGTCCTGTGGTCCGCAGCGGCCGATGTCTATCCCGAAAACTGCGCCAGTAAAGCCAATCAGATCACTCGACGGCATCCCGAAAAAATGGACTTGCCCGCTGACCGCATGTATGGCGGCTTGGATGGCTACAAGCGTATCTTGGACGATCCACAGATCGACGTGGTGATCATGACCACGCCCCCGGGATTTCGGCCCTACTATATCTTGGAAGCCATTCAAGCTGGCAAACATGTGTTCGCCGAAAAGCCAACCTGCGTCGACGTAGCCGGCTATCGTGTGTGCCTAGAGGCACATGAGCTAGCCCTGAGCAAAGGACTAGGGATTGTGACAGGTACCCAATACCGTCGTCAGACCAACTATGTAGGGGCCATCGAGCAGATTCGCGCCGGCGCCATTGGCGACATTGTCAGTGCAGTCAGCCGCTATTGTGCAGATGGCATTTGGTATCGGCCTCGCAAAGAGGGCATGAGCGATGTCGAATACCAGATTTACAATTGGATGCACTTCATTTGGCTCAGCGGTGATCAAATCGCCGAACAGGCGGTTCACAATATCGACGTGATGAACTGGGTCATGGGTGGTCCACCCGAAGAGGCATATGGTTCCGGCGGTCGATTTACGCGACCCGAAGATAGCCAAATGTGGGACAATATGGCGATCGACTATGTCTATCCCGGTGATCGCCTGTTGTCATTTATGTGCAGGCAGATTCCGCGCACCGATGGCTACAACAACAACGTGATTTACGGCACCCAGGGCACCTGCCACATCGCAGCGGGCAACGGTGGCTCGAAAATACTTGATCGTACCGGCAAGGAAATCTGGTCGATGAAAGGCAGCATCAGCCAAGCATATCAACAGGAACACAAGGACTTGATCGACTCGATCCGCGCTGGACAACCGATCGTCGAACTGAAGGAAACCGCTGATAGCTCGCTGACCGCCGTCATGGGACGCTTAACAGCTTACTCGGGACGCCGGGTTACCTGGGAGTTCTTGACCCAAAAGTCAACACTCGATTTATTCCCGAAAGATTTGGATTGGGCTGGCACGCTACCTGAAGTCAAATATGCAATTCCCGGTCAATCCGAATTGTCGTAGAGTTTGGACCGATTGAACTTTGATCCATATCATGCACTGCGGGACTGTCCGTAGAGCTTTCACGAGGTGTGACATCGAGTATGTTGCAAGGGCCAGAAATCTGGATGCGCCAAGCATGTGGCGTGCTCCTGGTGGCGATTTTAGGATATTTTATTTGCTCCGCCCCCAAACGCTGCGTGGCAGATGAAGTCGTACCAGCCGCGAATTCTCCTGAAAGCACCTCAATCAACCAGGCAACAGCGACGGCCAGCAGCACACCTGTACCACCCAAGCAATACACGGCAGAGCCACTGTCACCGATTGAACAATTAGTGCTGGTACTGAGCAACGCAACGGACACTCACGGGCAGCGACAGGAGTCTTTGGTTTTTTTAGGCAGAACCAAGAATCGCGGCTGGGAGGCTGTGGGTATCACTGACAAAGAAGAGCTGAGATTGCATTGGCGCTCCGTTGCCGACCGACTGCTACAGCCTTACACCCAGGCTGGGCTGAGCGCCGAACAACTCGAAAAAATCGACTTGGCGGTCGAACTTTCCATCGTGCAGTTTCAGCGACTGTACAGCCAGCTACGCAACGACTTTCTGCATCAACCCGATCAAGCCTCGCGCATCGCCGTACTCGCCAGCGACGACCGCTACGAACGACTGCGGCAACTTGGCCGCGATGGTCCGTTTGCCAGCGATTCCCTAGTGGCTCGGGTTATCAACACCGTGCTCGCGCGCCAGTAACTTGCTAGTTGCCCAGTTCGCTGGCCAGTTTATCCGCGCCATAGACCCGCTGCAGAGCATGTTTGATGGCCATACCGGAAACGGATGTGGCTCGCATTTGTCGATCATCAAAGGTGTAGTTGGCAGTCAAGGATTGAATGTTACCGTCGAAGATCAAACCAACCAATTCACCTGCGCGGTTTACTACAGGACTTCCCGAATTACCGCCGATGATGTCGGCAGTGGAGACGAAGTTGAATTGGACGCTGGGATCAATCTTGTCACGACTGATCTTCCAAGATTCAGGCAACACAAAGTCCGCTTGGCCACGATGTGCGGCCTCGTGCTCAAAAGTACCACCCATCGTTGTCCAGGGTGCGAGCCACATGCCGGCCTGTTGGTATCCTTGCACCGTACCATACGCCAAACGGAGTGTGAACGTTGCATCGGGATAGGTAGAGGTACCGTTGATTTTGAATAGCGCCTCGGCAATCTTGGCGTAGGCTTGCTTCTCCTGCTCGTTCAGATCTTCGTCCTGTTTGCGATACCGGCGGTGATCGGCATCCAGCAATCGCGCCAACTCGATCATCGCATCCGTGCTAGCAGCGACTGCTTGCGGACCTCCGTGGACCAAGCGTTTTCTGGCCTCGAAATCAGCCAGTTGACAACGCGCAACTAAATCGGCCGCTCGGTCGGCTGGGCTCATACCATGCATGATCTGTTGACACAGAGGATCGTCAGCTCCGCGAGCTTCCAGCAGCGATGACAGCGAATCGGCGATCAGCCAGCTTTCCAGGTCAGCATAGATCGGCGCTGCGCTGTATAGCTGCTGTTCCAGCGAAGCACGACCGGCATCCGCATATTCATGCAGCCTCTCACCTGATGGCTTCTGATCCTCCGCCACCAGCTCCACTATTGTCCTGGCGATATGAAACAATTGACTATTCACGACTATATCCTTGCCAAGCATGGTCGATCGTTGCTGCACGATACCGGCGATGGAGTCAATCGCATCGGTTACTTGTGCAAGGGTCGTATCTGCCTGGGCCGTGGCGATTAACCTCTCTTCCGCCTGTTGCTTGGCCTGCATGAGCTGCGGGTCTTGCAAACCACCCAGCATTCCCAAGTAGGCCTTACGCGAATTTTGCACGCCGAACAGATCATCTTTGGCGCGTCGCGCATGCTCGACACCTCGCAAACTGAACTGTTGTAACGCAATCTCGCGGCGTCGGAGCATATTCAGCACATACGGCATACGATGGTCACGCAAATACTTCAGCGCCGCTGTGGTGTAGATGCGATTGGTACGCCCGGGATTGCCCGATACGAACACCAGCTCACCTTCAGTCAATGGCTCCGCCGACCACCGCAAGTAGTGCTCGATCTTGGCGGGTTGATCATTCTCGTACACTCGCATCAGGCAAGCATCCAAGCAAAAGCGCGGGTATTCGAAGTTATCGGCATCACCGCCGAAAAAGGCGATAGCTGACTCGGGAGCCCAGACTAACCGGACATCGGTATAACGCTTGTAGCGATACAAGTGATAACGACCGCCGCCGAAAAGTGTGACCACATCGCTGCGCAGTCCGGTTTGATCCAATGACTCCTTTTCGATCTCAGCAATGACCGCCCGCCGCGCCGCCACCGCTTCTGATGTAGACATCTGCTTGGTCACCGCGTTCTGGACACGCTGCGTGACGTCTTGGATGCTGACCAGTTGATTCAACTCCAAGTCAGGAGCCTTTAGCTCATCGGATCGGCTGTGCGCTAAGAATCCATCCTGCAAGTAGTTGTATTTTTCGTTCGACAACTTAAACAGCGTGTCCGATGCCACATGATGATTCGTCAAAACCAGACCCTGACTGGATACAAACGATGCCGAACCGCCAACGTTGAAACGAACGCTGGACTTCATCAAATGCTCTGCCCAGCCAGCGGGCGGCACAAAACTGTGTACGGTTTGGAGGTGCTGCGTGGGCAGTTCACTGAATAGCCACATTCCCTCGTCAGCCAGCGCACTGAAGCTACCAGGCACCAAGAACAACAGAATTAACAGCCATCGACCCATTCGTATATGCATTTCAAGCTCCTACCGGAAAGTGACATTTACGCTTCATCCAAACTCGGTCCAGATCGTGGCGGGCCGGCGCAAGTTGTTCAAGTCGACTCTGCCGTTCCTACTATGCTTGAAGATGCCTCTCGAAGGAATCATTCCTGCTGCATCGGCTTGCTGCCCCACCCTGCCTCACCGCAACGCTTACCAAGTCCCCAGTTGCACAACCACGCTGGCTCGACACCCGCCGGTGGCTCGGTTAGCCAGTTTAACGTGGCCACGATGAATTTGCGCTAGTCGCCGGGCCTTGGTCAATCCCAGTCCCAAGCCACGCCCGGCCTCTCGTCCACTGTAGTAGGGATCGAAGCAATGCTTAAGAGCCTGCTGGCTCAGCCCCGCACCTTGATCATCAATCTGTACCGTCAATTGATTGTCTGACCGCCCGGCCGTCAAACGCACGGTCTGGCCCGGTAGCGACGCCTCGAGAGCATTGCGGAGCACTGCCCAAATGACCTCTTCCAGCAAGCGTCGATCGAGACTCACAATGTCGGTCAGTTGCCAGAGACAGTCGAAATGTACTTGCCTGAGCCGCGCCCAGTCGGCTCCACGTTGCTGGACCTGGCTACCGAATTCTGCCAAGTCGACATCCTCCAGCCGCAATTGGGGAGTCCGAGCGACCAGCATCAAGTCACCAAGCATCTCCGCGCCCCGCAGCGCGCTGTCCAGAATGGATTCCAACAACAATCGATCAGAATGCTGATGGCATTTTTCCAGCAGCACTCCTGCCCGCGCCGCAATATTGGCCAGCGGATTGTTTAGTTCGTGGCTCAGTCCATATGCCAGTTGGTATAGTACTTCGCACTTTTCGTGCTCCAGTTGACTAGCGTATGCACGTTGCATACCTCGCAAGCGCAGCGCCGTGTGCGCCGCCTGCCTGACGGGTTGGGCCTGCGGCGAGTTCTGCGGAAGCGACCCCAGTGCGCCAAGCAGATCATCCCACGCTATCGGATCCTCCCAGAACTGCGCCTCGTTCCAAGTCAGCAGACCATCAACGCTGGGCAAGCGTCCATTAGTTGGCACCCTGCCTCTGCGGTCGTCAACCGTTCCAAGCGGCCCGCCTGCGTCTGCTGGTATCGCAATGTGGCATAGCCAAGCTGCGCAGTCAGCATCCGAGCGGGCCAAGTCGGCTAAGTGACTTTTGGCAGCAACGTCTAAGTACTGTGGACTATCGGCAGACAGCGAGCGTAGCAACAGGCCAACCAACTGATGCCACGTTTCGGCCGAGAAATGAATATCATTTAGGGTATGACGAGTCACAACAGGGAGACACTAATGCGCCACCGGCCGGTCAATCTCCAGTAAATCGCAAACTCTTTCGATCAGTCGATCGACGGTAAATGGCTTTTGCATAAAGTCATCGGCACCGGCGGCGCGGAGGCTGGCAACTTTGTCTTGCTCTATCATCCCCGAAATGCAAATGATCTTGACCGAATCGAGGGTACTGTCGCTACGAACTCGCTGGCAGACCTCTTTGCCGTTGATGTCTGGCAGCATGACGTCTAGAACAACCATGTCTGGTCGGAATTCTTTGACTTGCATACCGGCCGCAAAGCCATTGTTCGCGGTGCGGATATCGAAACGACCATCCCGCGCGAAAGCGTCGGCCATCAAATCCACCAAGTCTTGTTCGTCATCGACAATCAGCAGCTTCTTCTTGCCATTTTCGAGGGCATCCGTGGGAATGCCGTTGTCTCTCATGAAAGAAAACAACTGGTCGCGAGGAATTCTTCGAAATCGGCTTCCGGGAACTCGAAATCCCTTCAATGTCCCGTTGTCAAAACAGCGAATAATCGTTTGCTGACTAACTTTGCATATCTTGGCTGCTTCACCTGTCGTAAAGACTGTCTTGGTTGTCGACATTGGCTCCCACCATCCTTCCTGATCGACGGTTGCCACAGCCAAGCTATCGAATCAGACCAGAGAATCCTAAGTGGTCTCTTCCCTGACCCCAGCTCCGCCTTCAGCAAACCGACTTACCGTGTGTTGCGCAAAGAACACAGATCGAAGACCAACCCCAATCTGCTTGTGTTCTGTATCCCTCAGCATTTTCCATCCTGACCAATCTTGCCAGAATTGTCAGAAGTGCGTTGGATTATAACGATTGGGCTGTTTGGGTCAATACCGATAGATTCTACGCAACATTAGAACAGATAGGCACTTACGACAATCGCAGTTAACTGCCTTAAAAATTCCTCCTAAATTGCGCCCACTTCACATTCTGCTTGAACATGACAATTCAAGCACTGAGCTGCAATTGACAAACCGCACCGGTCAACCAAAGTGAGCAACTTGGAGAGCCGCGTGCCCATCAGATGAGGCCATACGACCTTTGGTAACCGCGCGGGGCGATGCCCGCGCGGTTAAACCAAGAAGCTCATGCACCTTTGCTGAATGTTACTCGGTTGCTGAATGTTACTCGGTGGGAGATGAATCCCGCAGCTCGCGCTTGTTAGCAAATTGGGCGTGCGCTTCGGCTCGCTTGCGTTGCAATAACTTGCGCTGCGCATCGGTCAACACCTCCTCACAAGCCGCTAGCTCTTCCTGCTTGAGCCGATCCAGTTGCTGTGTTAGTTCCTCTATACGCTGACGAAAGTCGGCTTGAAGCTCCCGAATTCTGTCTCGCTGTTCGGGATCTACCAAGCCTGCGAAATACCGAGGCAAACGGCCTACCGGTGCCTCAGGCAACGCGTCGATATCCGTTGCTTGCTTTGCAGCTCGCGGCTTGCGAATCTTGACGCTCTTGCTGTTTGGATCAGGCGTTCCGGGTACCTGATCGCTCTCATTCTGTAATTCCGCCGCTTTAGTGGACTCTGATTTTGCGCCTAAGGGGATTGTTTCCCTAGCGGTCACTTGAGCTGCGTTCCAGCCAAGCCCCCAAACTGCCACTATTGCCAAGACTGCCAAAAATCTCGATTTTTTGCTGACCATACGGGACATGCTTCCGCTCCTACAGCAGATGTATGCAATTCGCGTCGCCAGTCAACACGAGCCAGCGATGAACTGCACATTGGTAGTCGCGGGCCGAACGCATATTTTTGACGGACTCGGAGATTTTTTTCCAAATTTTTGGTGTGACCCGTTCGTCGTCTCGACCAGCATGTCATGGGCGAAATACCTACGAGTTTGTGCGGTCACATTGACCTGTTGCCAGAGGCTGTGCTACAGAAGTATGCCGCTATCAATGGCTCCTGCAATCAATCAGTGCTCCCAGATCAGGAATAATCTTGGACGACACCCTCACTACAAAAACTCCCAAGTCAAACCAACTCAGTGGCCGACCAACCGGATGGCGGAAGGCGATTCGGGTGACCAGAAGAGTTGCAGACTCAGTCCTTAATCTACTGGAACTCTGGTGGAACAAGTCGGCCTTTCCGGGCCAACGTTCCGAAAATGCTCCAGCCGCTGACAACCACCGCATGGCTTGGCTTGCCGGAGTAGCCGTGATGACGCTGGCCGCAGTTTCAATCGGCCACAGCTTGAATCATCCGCTGTTTGAACCCGACGAAACGCGATACGCCCAAATCGCTCTGGAAATGTACGAGACAGGAGACTGGACCGTTCCAAAAATTAGTGGCCAAGCATACATGGATAAACCGCCCATGCTCTTCTGGTCGATCGCGACCAGTTACCATCTGCTGGGCGTGTCTCAATTTGCGGCTCGTGCGCCGGTAGCGTTGGCTGCATGGCTAACGATACTAACCACCTACGTCTTGGGCAGAAAACTATTTGGCACGGGAGCTGCGGTCGCCGGAACTTGTTGCTTGCTGTGCACTGGGTTGTTAGCCGTCGCTAGTCGATTTTTACTGACCGATGCTATCTTGACGTTTGCAACAACGACAGCCTCGCTGGCCATGATCATGGCATTGCATCGCGAATCCTCTCGAAGCACCGGCCTGTGGCTTATCCTGGCCGGAGTGGCAATCGGTCTAGGTATATTGACTAAGGGTCCAATCGCCCTTTTGTTAACGATTCCTCCTGTGGGCATCTATTATCGCCTGAGCAATCAGGTGCGTCAGTTGCATCATTGGCATTATCTTGCGGTGCTCGCTCCCGCCCTGTCGCTGCCTGCCCCCTGGTTTGTGCTGATGCTATTGAAGCAACCCGGCTTCATTCAGTACTTCTTCTGGAAGCATAACTTTCAGCGTTTTACGGACACGTTTCAGCACGAGCAACCTTTCTGGTTCTATCTGCCGATTCTGTTAGTGGCCATGGCCCCAACGACTTTTCTAATACCAGCCGCACTGCGATTCTTGACGTCATCCCAACCGCTGGTCTGCCGAATGCGGTGCCAACCCCTAGGCGCTGTCCTACTTTCTGCAAGCTGGGTTGTATTCTTCTTTTCACTGTCCGATGGCAAGCTGCCTGCCTACATTCTACCAAGCGTTCCACTGCTGAGCTTGGCGATTGCCGTCTGCCTGCACCGCGCGTGGGTTGCGCAGCGGAGTCACCAGACACCGCCTGCGAACTCAACATTGATATCCGGCCAAGCTGCTGCCGTTGGGCCCATTGTGCATTGGTCGCGTCAAGGCGCGCGGATTGGCACACTGCTCGTACTAATTGGCGGCTTGATCTTGATCCCGCTACATGGTTACCTGGCGCGACAACTGACTGAGACAGCCATTATTTTTGGATTGCTGGTAACGGCCGCTTTGGTGTGGCTGAAGTGGTTTGCTCCCAGCAATCGGCGGTGGCTCGACTGGCCATGGGGTTATGCAATGGGTGCGAGCCTGCTGGTTGGTTACTTCGGATTCGGTCAAGTGTTACCTCAGTTTTCCTATTGGCGTAGCGATTTGCAGTTGGTTCGTCAGATGCTCACCAGCAATCCCACACAAACAGTCGTGTTTTATGATCGTTTGCCCAACGCGTTCCAATTGGAATTACCGGCGCACACCAGCGTCATCACGGCTACTTCGCTACAGGAGCTTCAGGCAATTGCAGCCCATCCATTAGGAGCGATTCTTCTGACGGATCGCCAAGAAGTAGCACAACTCAGAGCCGAAGCGGCCGACACGCTAGACTTCCAGCAGTGCCCGGGACATCGTGATATGTTCGTCATCAGAGCACCTGAGCCGGCCGGAACCCATTCCGCATCGGCTCGACCGATCCCCGCCAGATAGGTCGCGAGGAACGGTTGATCGGACAAGATTGTTGGTGGGAGCCAACAACCACCATCGGCGAACGACGAATAACACTAGCTGAGCGCCAACAGCAATCTGCTGGGGGCTTCCAATAGCCCGATGACGTCATTCAGAAATCGCGTGGCTGCACCACCATCCACTAGGCGATGGTCATAGGACAAACTCAGCGGCATCATCTGACGAGGCTTGATCAAATTGTCGTCCATGACCACAGGCAAGCGCCTAGTACGTCCCACAAGCAGAATTGCGACTTCAGGCACATTAACGATTGGTGTGCTGTAGGTTCCTCCAATGGCACCTAAATTGCTGATTGTAAACGTTCCACCCCGCAATTCACTGACGCTGAACTCGCCGCTGCGCACCCGCTGGGCCATGTCGGCCAAAGCACGCGCAATATCGGGAATGCTCATCTGATGCGCGTTGCGAATGTTGGGAACCACCAAACCGCGTGGACTATCGACTGCTATTCCCAAGTTCACATAGTCATGGTACACGAGCTGCTCGTTTTCAAGATCCAGCGAGGCATTGAGCATCGGATGACTGCGCAGCGCAGCTGCTACGGCCTTCACCAAGAACGGCAGCGAGGTCAATTTGATGCCCCGCGCCGCATAATCATCTTTGCTGGCGACTCGAAACGCTTCCAATTCAGTGACATCGGCATCGTCAAAGTTGGTCACTTGAGGCGCCGTGCTCCACGACTTGTGCATTTGCGTGGCGATCGTCTTGCGAATCTTGGTTAGCCGCTCGGTGCGAACCGGTCCGTAGTCATCTCGTCCAGGTGTGCCGGGCAGCGCCGTGGCCTGAGCACCCGAAGCTCCTGACGGAACATCCACTGTGGCGGCTGGTGACCGGTCGGGCTGAAGTACCGGCGGCACGGCAGTCTGGGACTGTGCGGCGAGAGCTGACGACTTGCGAACGGCCAGCAGAACGTCATCGCGCGTTATTCGGCTGCCATCACCCGTCCCATGAACTTGGCTCAAGTCAATTCCAACTTCTCGCGCAAACCGGCGTACGGCCGGTGAAGCAGCAACCACAGTATCCGCATTGGTACTGGCGGTAGTTGCGACCGAAGTCAATGGGGCCGTTGCTGATGTCGAGGCGGACGTTGATTGTTTGCTGGAGGCTCGACCGGTTGTTCCCATCGCCGCTGCGCTGGACGCGGTCGTGGCGGCTGCCGACGATGACACAGCAACTGGTGGAGTCAAAGGAGTAGACACAACCGGGGTGGCACTGGCCGGTGAAACCTGGTCCTGTGCAGGTGCAGGTGCAGGTGTGGGCGTTGGCTTAGCCGTTGGCGCTGGCGCGGCTGGCTTGGTCGTCGGCGCAGCTCCGGTAGCCTCCAATTGCACGATAACAGCCCCCACCGCAATCGACTGTCCTGGGGCCACTAAAATCTTGCGGATCGTGCCTGAAAGTGGACTTGGAACCGTGACGGTCGCCTTGTCCGTCTCCAGCTCGATCAATCCTTGATTCTTGGTGACCGCCTCGCCTTCGGTAACGTAGATTTCCAATACGTCACCCGACTCGATGCCGTCACCCAAGTCCGGCAGTTTTACATCAATGGACATCGTTACATACTTTCCAGCAATTTGCGAAAGTCACACCCAAACCTTAGATCAAGCAAACATCGGATTGACCTTCTGCGGGTCGTAATCCAAATCGCGAATCGCACTAGCCACATCAGCTGGTTGCAACACATGCTGTTTGCTTAGGCGATATAGGGCGGCGATTGTGATCGACTGTGCATCGACTTCAAAATGTCGTCGCAGCGCCTCGCGTGTCTCGCTGCGCCCCATGCCATCGGTCCCGAGCACGAAATAATCGCCCGGGATATATCGCGTCAATTGTTCAGGCACAGCGCGGACATG
The DNA here is from genome assembly GCA_019636385.1 of Pirellulaceae bacterium. NCBI lineage: Bacteria > Pseudomonadati > Planctomycetota > Planctomycetia > Pirellulales > Pirellulaceae > Pirellulaceae bacterium. The sequence goes on from JAHBXT010000004.1 coordinate 85,807, forward strand.
ATCGCTTGCCGCGATATACGGTCCCTGCACTCCCGACAACTGCTGTTCAATGTAACTGCATCTGGGTTGGGCAGTCGGATTGAGCATATTCCAACGCTCAACATCTTGGGCATCGCGGCGGAGCTGAGTATAGCTGGTCACACTCCACACATCGCTGGCCACGCGATAGCGCTCGGCTAGTAGCTGTTGAGCCGCCAGTGTGCTGCGGAGAATTGGACCGGTACCAAACAGCTGCACGCGCGCAATGGCGCCAGGAACATCACGGCTGGTCAGCTTGTACATACCCTGAATAATCCCCTCGGTCACGCCCTCAGGCATCGCGGGCATTTCGTAGTTTTCATTCTCCACAGAGATGTAGTAAATGGCCGTCTCGCCATCTTCGTACAACCGCTTCAGACCATCCATAACGATGACCGTGGTCTCATACGAATAAGCCGGGTCATACGCACGAACAAATGGAAAAGCGATTGCATTGAGTTGACTATGACCATCTTGATGCTGTAAGCCTTCACCGTTGAGCGTCGTACGGCCCGATGTACCGCCGACCAAGAATCCCTTGGCACGCATATCGCTGGCGGCCCAGATCAGATCTCCAACGCGCTGGAAGCCAAACATCGAGTAGTAAATGTAAAACGGAATCATGTTGACTCCGTGAGTGGCATAGGCTGTACCAGCCGCGTTGAAGCTGGACATCGAACCGGCTTCAGTAATCCCTTCTTCCAGAATCTGCCCGTCTTGAGCTTCCTTGTAATACAGCAACTGCTCGGAATCGACCGGTTCGTACAGTTGTCCCGAGTGCGCATAAATGCCGACTTCGCGGAACATACCTTCCATACCGAAAGTCCGCGATTCATCGGGAACAATCGGCACGATATACTTGCCAATTTGCTTGTCTTTGCACAGCTTGGATAGCAGCCGCACAAAGCCCATCGTGGTGCTCATCGGTTTGCCGCCGCTATCTTTGACAAACGCCGAATACTCTTCCAGTCGCGGTACTTGGGTTCTGGGATGCTCCATTGGACGACTAGGTACCGGACCGTTTAGCACCTTACGTCGTTCGCGGAGATATTTCATTTCGATACTGCTATCGGGCGGCTTGTAAAATGGCGCGCTGACCACTTCGTCGTCGGAGATGGGTATGCCAAAGCGGCTACGAAATTCCAATAGCTCCTGCTCGTTGAGCTTCTTTTGATTGTGCGCCACGTTCTTGCCTTCTCCGGCTTCGCCTAGCCCATAACCTTTGATCGTCTTAGCCAGGATGACCGTTGGCTGTTCCGTGTTATCCACGGCCGCCTTGAATGCAGCAAATACCTTCTCAGGATCGTGGCCACCGCGACGCAGTTTTTCTAATTTCTCATCGGAATAATTGGCTACCAACTCAGCCACGTCGGGGTATTTACCAAAGAAATGCTGGCGAATGTACGACCCGGGCATGTTAGTGTATTTCTGGAACTGGCCGTCGACAACTTCCCCGGCGCGCCGCACCAGATTTCCGGTTGTGTCCTTTTCCAGCAACGTATCGAAATCGTCCCCCCAAATCACTTTAATGACGTTCCAGCCAGAGCCCCGGAAGACCGCCTCCAGCTCTTGAATGATTTTGCCATTGCCGCGCACCGGGCCATCCAAGCGCTGCAGATTGCAGTTGACGACGAAGATCAGATTGCCCAGCCTTTCGCGGGCGGCCAAGTGCAAGGCGCCCAGCGATTCGGGTTCATCGCATTCGCCATCACCCAAGAAAGCCCACACTCGCTGATTGGAAGTGTCCTTGATGCCGCGATCTCGCAGATACTTGTTGAATCGAGCCTGATAAATGGCCATGATCGGCCCCAAGCCCATCGACACTGTGGGGAACTCCCAAAAATCTGGCATCAACCAAGGATGCGGATAACTGCTCAGACCACGGACCGTTTGCAGTTCACGCCGAAAGCATTCCAAGTTCTCTTCCGTTAAGCGTCCTTCCAAATAAGCGCGAGCATACATGCCTGGAGATGCGTGGCCTTGGAAGTAAACAATGTCGCCATCGTAGCCGGAGGGGCCGCGACCACGGAAGAAGTGATTGAAGCCCACTTCGTACAGCGTGGCACTGGAAGCAAACGTGCTGATATGTCCGCCGATGCCATCGTATTTCTTGTTGGCCCGTTGCACCATGGCCATCGCATTCCAACGAATGATGCTTTTGATGCGTCGCTCGATCTCGCGATTGCCCGGGTAGGCCGGTTGCTTGTGACGCGGGATAGTGTTGATGTACGGAGTGTTTACCTCCAGAGGCACATCCACGCCTTCACGGCGAGCCTTGGTGTCCAACGCCTTAAGCAAATACTTGACCCGATCGCCGCCTTTGCTCTTCAGAACATAGTCCAGCGAGGCCATCCACTCAGCCGTCTCCACTGGGTCAATGTCGATTGGCTGAGTCACCTCACCAGCCAACTCGCCCATCGGGAGTTCGCTATTGGTGTCGTTTGTGTCACGATCTACTATCGACATGAACTCGACTCCTACCTGATATGTGTCGCATGGCCTTAGCCACGCAGAACTGCGAACGTGTTGTTCCAGAGCTTCTAAAGTTGGCTAACCGCTGTTGATATCTCAAACGGTTCTGTAAGTACACAGCAGATTCGGCGGACCACAACCAACTGCCAAGCGCTACTTAGATTGTCCGCGATTGAGCCCGATTATCCAAGACCGATTCCTACCAGTCCCCTTCGATTACCCACTTCGCTGGGATTGCTTTCCAGTTAGCTTACGGGACACTCTGCCCACATCGCTAGCAGCTCAATGGCGTGCTCAACGGCATAAGACATTTCGTCCAAAGACGCAAATTCCAGCACACTGTGCACATTGTGCTGTCCAACAGACAAATTGGGAGTAGGCAATCCCATGGCGGTGAAGTGTGCCCCATCGGTTCCACCGCGAATCGCTGACAAACAGGGCTGTTTTCCCAATCGCTGATGCGCTTGAACAGCCAGCTCGACCGCAAGTGGACAGTTACGCAGTCCCTCCGCCATATTGCGATATTGCTGTTGCCGGTTGATCGTGAACTGTAGGCCGGGAATTCGGCTGCTGATTTCCTTCGCCAGCGTCCCCACCAGGTCAGCGTAATCCCCTAGCTTGGACGTCTCAAAGTCGCGCAGCAGGATGTGAGCGCGCGCCTCCCCTACTCCGCCGGTCATCAGGTAGGGATGCAAGAAGCCTTGCCTGTCGCAAGTTGTTTCGGGCGTCAATCGATCGGCAGGTAGTTCGGCCAGCAACAGGCTGAGCCCGCGAATGGCGTTGACCATTTTGCCTTTGGCGATGGCCGGGTGAATGTTGCGTCCCACAGCGATCACTTCCAGCATATCTGCGGAGAAGGTTGCATTTTCCACGTGATAAGCACCGGCAGCGTCCAGGGTGTAAGCCACGCTCGCCTGGGCCATGTCAATCGACACATGATCGGCACCGCGACCAATTTCTTCGTCGCACGTAAACAAGATGCGCACCGGGCCATGCGGCAGTTGTGGATTCTCCAGCAGGTGTTCGGCTAGTTCCATGATGGCCGCAACGCCCGCTTTGTCGTCGCCACCAAGCAGCGTTGTGCCATCAGTTGTTATCAACGTATGCCCACCAAGCTGGCTCTGTAGTTCAGGAGTATCCTGCACGCAAATCGACTTGCCGGAGCTGCCCAAGCGAATATCGCCACCTTGATAGCTATCAATCACCTGCGGTCGCACGTTTTCGGCCGGAGCTTCGGGCGAAGTATCTAAATGCGCGTTGAACAGAATCGTCGGACAATCGCTAGTCATGGTGGAAGGGATGGTGGCCCACACCAAACCGTGCTCATCGTGAACAATATCCTGCGCGCCCATCTGCCTGAGTTGGCTGACCAATATTCGCCCTAATTCCCACTGCCCTGGGCTGCTTGGATACTGCTGAGTCTGTGCATTGGCTGGCGTTCCCACTCGGACGTAGCGCAAGAATCGGCTCAGCAACCGATCGCGCTGAATGGGCTGGCGGTGTTTAGAAACTGGTGACTGATTCATAGCCAAGTCAACGTGAACAAGAATCGTAACCGCTCACGCTATTTCAAGCCAGAACCGTGTTGTTCGATGGCTTGCAACAACCCAGCTGAGGGCTGGTCGATCGTCACGACTCGATCCTGACCACTGCCATCGCGAACCACGCAGATCAGTTGCGCCACTGCCGAAGTGGATGGAGTCGGCTGAGTGGCGCGGCCGTCGCTGCGCGAATCACGGTTGGCGCTCAAGGAAGCCATCGGCGGCGGACCATCCGTGCGCTCATCGGGCCATTGAACTTGACCGCGATTGGTTGCGACCTGCGTTGCCTTGATTGGTTGGCTGACTGGAGGCTCGACGACCGGTTGCGCGTTGGATTGGTGATTGGATTGTACAACCTGCGAGCCAGAACCGAACAAATGTGCTTGATCGACGCGAGCCAGTTGTTGGTAGATCACTTCGGCGGATGCGTAAATACCTTCGTCGTCTTGATTGCAGGCGGCGTTGCACACCCCGATCAGCCGACCACGGGCATCGAACAATCCGCCTCCGCTACGTCCCACGGCAGGAGCGCCAGCGATTTCAATGTTCGACGGTCCAAGATATCGATTAACGTGGGTAATTCGGGTATCGCGGCGAGTTGGATTGGCACCGTGATCACAGCCGATGCTGAATACCTGCTGGCCGACCTGAACCCGCTGATCACGCGGCAGTACTTCAACCGGCTGAACGGTGACCGGCAATTGAAAGGTCAATAGCGCGATATCTTCCTTGTCCGCTTTAAAGTCAATCAATTGCGCCAACACGTTTGACTGACGCGGCGTGCCCGCCAGTAGTTCAACTGTCAATTTTGATCCGGGCAGCATGTCGCGAAACAGGTGACCACAGGTCAGCACCAGAGCTTCCTGACCATGTACGGCCACGATCGTTCCGGTGCCGTAGGCTGTGGTGTTGGACTCTTCCACGCGAATACGAACCGTAGCTGCCATCGCGCGACTGAAAGCCTGCTCCAGGTCACCAGGCGAATCGGTTGCAGACGCATGGGGCGAAGGTTGTTGGCTCTGGCGACTTTCACTTTTTCCATACGAAGCTGGCTGCACAACCGCCGGCGGATCCTCATTCCATGCGCTGTCCGTTCGTGCTACCGATCCCGCTGATGCTAGCAATGGAAAGCCAGTCGGTGGCGATTGCCCTCGGATAACCGGTCCGGTGGGCGCTGCCTGACTCGGCTCACCGACCATCGACTGACCGCGCGAGGCGGCTCGACCCAGTCGCGAAGCCAATACATCCGCCCCGACGACACCCACGATGCGATCAACTTCTCGACCGTCTCGCAGAACTATTAGCGTCGGCAGATTCTTGATTTGATAGCGTTTGGCCAAGTCCAATTGTTCGGGAGCCTCCACCGAGCGGATGTCCAGACCTTGGCCTTGTAGATTGTGCAGCGCCGGTTCCATTTGCTTGCATGGCTGGCACTGCGCTGATTGGAAGAACAGAACCACGCAATCGGCCTTTGCCACTGCCGAGCATAAGACCAATGCCGTCAAAGTCCAGATTGTCATTGCGCAACGAAGCATGTGAATCCTTTCCCGCTACGTTGATAGTTCCAAATCCCAGCGCCGAGTGTTGCAGCATCCGAGTCGCTACCGCAAGGTCAATAATCGCGAGTAAAATCGGTATGACTGCGATATGTAGCGCTAGTCGTTCAGGCCATCATTGATCTTGCCCAAGCCCCGAAGCGTCCTGGGACACTCCCCCCAGGACTCTCCAACGGAACATTCACTTACCACTTACGCTCCAGCCGCGACAATGTATCAGAGGAGGAACGTTTTCAGCAGCCAAGGCAGTTTCGGCCTTAACATCTGCCGGAAGTCGGTGCCTTAGAAATCGCCAGAGCACTACACGACAGCATGGACCTGTCTCATCACGTACCGATCGAGGAATAGGCACTACTTGGCGATGCGTTCGGCTAGAGCGCTATCACGCGAATGCAGCTTCAGCCATACCAGTCGCTCGACGTTGTTGCCAATGGACTCGACCGAACCGTCCAACCGCAGCGCATTGACGATGCCGCTGTGCTGGCTGCGAGCTGTTGCGGAATAATTGCCTGGGATCGGCGAGGTTTCACAGGGCATCCGCATCTTGCGCAGCGCGGCCTGGCTGACCATCAAAATCAACATGCCACAAGCTGTAATTCCATCGCCACGTTCGACGAAGTTCGGCCCAGTCGGATGCGCCCCGGTAATGCTCGATCCCGCCATGCCCAGCGCCCATACCCCACGCGAGTCGATGGGTGATATGCCAGCGCGCACCTCGTCAACAGCAATGATGTTAGACAAACCCTCTGGGAATTCGCTCAGCGCAAACGATGTATTAAATCCGCCAACACCGCTGCCCCAGACACGACTGGCCTTGTTTTGCAGGTCCGGGCTATCGGCCTTAAATCCATCAGGACAACTCCCGTCAAAGGTAAAGCAGTAGGGATTGATGCCCATGTTCATCCCGTAATTGCCTCGGGCGTAGGTATGACCGGTGATTCCAACCAATTGTGCTCGCTCCAGCGGTTGACCATTATTCCCATCGCTGGGGCACTTTAGAGTCGGCTGCTCGATGGCCGCTATCGGGCGATTGACCGGATCATCGATGGCCAAGCGGCTATCCAGTTTGTCGTAGACATTCGACTGTTCCATGTGAGGCAGCAGCATGATCAGCCAGTTGAAGCCTAGTCGATCGGGTTCACTCTGTGGGCTAATGCCGGTTGCCACCCGGTCCAGCACACCGATTGGCAGCAGCCCACCGCCGTTGGGCTCCCCCTTGCCGTGCCAGACCATCGACGGTGGCAGTCTCTTGTGGGCGCTTTCGTAATTACGTAGCGCCAGTCCAATTTGCTTCAGATTATTCTGGCACTGCATCTTCCGCGCCGCCTCCCGCACCGCCTGAACCGCCGGAATCAGTAAAGCGACCAGCAGACCAATAATCGCCATCACCACCAACAGCTCCACCAGGGTAAAACCCAGTCTACCTACCGTCCGCATGATTTATGACTCCACACGACAATTCGGTTACCACGATCAAGCTTACAATACAAAACATGGTGACAGTTTAAAACGCCGAGATACTGAGAGCGCTGAGGCATAAGCGCGGCGGCGACAACACAATCCCCTGTGCTCTCAGCGACTCTGCGTTTCAATTCCCGATTTCCGCTGATTCACCTTCACCATCCTCCACCTCCCAACTCTTCATCTTCTTTACCACTGCCTACTGCCCATTGCCTACTGACTGTTAAAGCTCATCCGTCCTCAGCACTCCCGGCCCTGGCGGCAACTGTTTTACGATTCTTCCGCGCGGATCAATCACCGCCGTACCGCTGAAGTGCGTACACACCAACTGCCAGGTGCGAGTTTCGATCGCCCGCAGCCGGATCGTCAACAGCATCCGCTGCGTATACTCCGGATGGTCCTTAAAATCGCCGTCGTATGCCAGGTGACAAATTGCGTCCAGCGGCTCTTGGCAATGATACTGCGGCAACCAGGGAAGCCACGATTCGCAGCAGATGACAACGCCACTTCTCTTTCTGTGACCTCCGGCGTCTGTGAACTCAAGCGTTTCAAACTTGCGGCCCTCGGTGATGTTCGAATTGCCATTGGATCGTGAACTGGCGATGTTGCGGAGCCAACCCCAGTCGAACCAATACGGGACCTCCTCTCGCAAAGGCATGATGGCTAGCTTCTTGTGGCAACTGACCCGCCCATCCGCCGCGATTAAGCAACCACAGTTGTAGCGACGCAGTTCTGGGATCGTCAGACCGTACTTTTCGGTCATTACCCTCTCGACTAAACATATTCCGACGAGACTATTCGTTCCGTAACCGGATGCTAACCGCTGACGGAAGCCGGCAAGATTCATCCCTGACCTTTGGTTTGACGCTGTGTCAGCCGCCGCTTGGCCGGCGTCCCATTGCGGCACTGAATGCTGATGCGCAAGCTCAGCGTACTGGCTATCTTGCAAGCAGGCTTCGGGCCACAGCACCAAGTCTACAGTTCCACTCTCCACTAGGCTTTGGGAAGTAGCTGAGGCGAGAGCGCGCCAAGTCTCGTGTTCTTCTTCAGTCGGTGAATCGGCTGGGCCACCCGGTTGAACCAACATCGCAGAAAAAGGTGGTGAATTACCAACCGCTTGCGACTCCAAAAACATTCCACCTAACCACAGTCCCGCTGTCAGCAAGGCGGCTCCCAGCGGTCCAGCCCATCTCCATCGTATGTCGTTGCTATTGAAATCCGGCAACCAAGAGAAATTGATCCAGTACAGCAGCGCTGACAGACCGAAGGGCGTCAGCACGGCAGACCATTGCGCCAACGGAGTTGCTGCGATAGCCAGAGCCGGATTCGACAGAATCCAAGTAACACCCAGAATTCTCGCCTGGGTATATTCAACACCAACCGCCACTACTGCCGTAACCGCAGCCCACGGCAAGCCCCACGCCTGAGAAAACCGCAAGCTCAGGGCAATAGCAACCGTCAAGGAACTGTACATCAAACAACACAGCAAGTGCAGCCAGGGACTCCAACCCGGCATCTCCGGCGGAACAAAGCGTGTAATGGTCCAACCCATAAAGCTGCCGACTACAATCGCCTCAAAGACTAACCAGCCAACCGATTGCGGAGCCAGTTTCTCCATGCGCCACAGGCACACTAGCGGCACGAAAGCGACGGGATAAATTGGCCAACCATAAGGTGTATGTGACAATGCAAAAAAGATTATTGCCACGCTGGCGATCGCCGTCCGGATCGCGAACTTGACCCCGAACACTGGCCACTTGTACTGCCCCACCCGTGTTCCAGGAACCCTCAACCCAAGCGTTACGGCAGATTCAGACATGTCCCTCTACCGTTTCAACAACCGCCTTGACGCGACGATGCACGCAATTCCACCAATCAATCCTCCCAACATCCACAGCCAGTATCGCTTCGATCCAAAGTTTGGCTCGGGAAACCCGTAGTGGCTCAAGTAAAAATGCTCCTTCGGAATCGGCCCGTAGCTTGACTTCACTCGACGGACACGATCTTCCAATCCTACGGTCTTTCCATCCTTAGCATACAACTTTGCGACTGCGTAGTCCGTGAATTGAAGTTGACCATCAGGGCAATCATCAACGGTATCGATAGTCCGCGGATATCCTTGAACCGTTCCTGGATGATATCCTCTGCTGTATTCAATCAATTTCCAGCCATCGTTAGGCTGAAACACTAGATACCCACCATTTATCGTCCAATCTTTTATACCATTCACTTTTTCAGATTTGTTTTCCGGTGAGTAATCGAATTCTACGCGGATGCGATCTTCGCCAGTACCATTCCCTAATTCTTCGATCTTAGTGATTGTGAATCCAGGATCACGAACCAAACCCCATACTGTTCTCCCGTAAAAATCGTACGCCCCCAACAGACAGTACATGGCATCTCCGATGCTTTGTTCAATTATATTATCGTCTGCTGGACTTAGACCACGTCTTTGAACAGCCTTTATTGCGTATTTACTTCCCTTTGTTCGTGTGAGCACAAATCCATATTGTTCATTTACAACGTCAAGTATTTCTATGTTATCCTTTACCTGTGAGACCTTCACACACTGGTCGCCATACAAAGAAATGTCTCTCGACTCCGGGATTGATTCCCTCGGCTTGCCTGGATCCCCCGATTCCCTATTAGGCCAGCATTTGGAAATTAAATAAGTCCCGGAGCCAGTTGTCCTGGATGAGGACTCTCGCAAACTATCCATCGCACTAAAAAGTTGCTTTCTTAACTGTGATTCTGACGGCGAGCCCTGTGAGCTGCCCCATTTATTTGTACCACGTGATATGAAAGATTGGGTTAGGAAATAGGTAAGGGAATGGAATGTTCGCTGTGCTGATGGAGAGGAGTGAGCGCAGCGAACGGAACGGAATCAGCACAGCGAGCGGCGAACTCGTTGGGGGTCAGGTAGCCCAGCGAGCTGTGGGGCCTGACTCTGTTGTAGTCGTCTTGCCACTGTCGGGATTTGAGTCTTGCGTCTGCCACTGAAACCAGCTCGCTCGGTTGCAGATACTCGTCTCGGAGTTTGCCGTTAAAACTCTCGCACACTCCGTTTTGCCACGGCGATCCTGGCTCGATATACAGCGTCTGAATCGATAGTCTGCTTAGCCACTGCTGGATCGCTTTGGCCATGAATTCAGGCCCATTGTCGCTTCTCAACATCTTGGGGACTCCATACATCGAGAATAGCTCGGCCAGCGTATCAATCGCGTCTTCGCTGGTGATGCTTCGTGACACCTTGATCGCCAGACACATCCGCGTGTATTCGTCGATCACATTGAGCCATCGGAGTCTTGTGCCCTGGAGCGTCGTCGATTCCATAAAATCCCATGTCCATACATCATTCGGTTGGCTGGCTGGCTTCCGATGACAGGCGTTCACCGCTTGGCCTTGACTTCGCTTTTTCCTGCGTTTCCTTGGTACTCTCAGCCCTGCCGATCTCCCACAGTCGGTACATACGCTTCATGTTGAGGCTGTCTCCTTCTCGACGCAGTAGTTGTCCAATCCGGCGATAGCCCCAACGCGGTCTACGCCTAACTTGCTCCATTATGCGTTTCGTTAGCCGCTCGTCTTCGTCCTTCGGATGCCCCTCATAACGCTGGGTGGATCTTGGTTGTGCCAACACCCGACAGGCTCGACGCTGCGATACTTGATACTTCGCTTGCAGCATCTCCACTGCTTCTCGACGCGCTTGAGGGGTGCTCAGTTTCCCCGGGCGACCTCCCTGAGCATCTGAATGTCCAACGCCTGGTCCGCCACCAGTCGTTTCAGCCGAGTGTTTTCATCTTCCAGTTGCTTTAAACGCTTGGCCTCTTCGCTCTTCATGCCGCCGTACTGCTTGCGCCAGCGGCTCAGTGACGGTTCACTCACTTCCAACGCTTGCAGCACCTCGCCCACACTCTTGCCAGCCGCAAGCATCGCGTCGGCGTCTCGTAGTTTCTTGATGATCTGTTCGCTTGTGTGTTTGCGTCTTCGCCTTGTCATTGAAAGTCCTCCTGCCCGTTTCGGGCTCTTCGACTTTCATATCACCTGGATCAGGTTTTGGGGAGCAGGTCACCTGCCCTGACACTTCGCAGCAACTCGCAAGGTTCGCGAGCATGAACGCAATAATGGACGCACAGCGGTATACATCGCGTTTCGACTTGTTACGCCTTACTAACTTAGAAGTGTGACGCATCATAATGTAGTGTCGTCCAACGAAAGTGGAGAACGTCAAATCTAATGCAAGAGAACGCCCGATGGAATTCTCTCGCGATTACATCTTCGTTACGAAGCTAATTCACAGACCGTTGCTGTAAACACGATTCGTGACGTTGGCTATTTTGGCAATTTTACATTGCCTCTCTGCGAATAATCAGGAGTTAGTGCGACATGTGCAGTTTGATCCAGAAAGATTCGACCCGCACCCACAGCCATTGTCGCAAAAGAGAAACACCGACGTGTCTATGCAGGTACCCACACAACGCATGGCCAGCGCGCAATGCTAGGTGGTCCAGGTAGTCTAGCGCGATATTGATTTCTTTGGTAGACCATAGGCGTGCGCGACGTGATTCTTTCTGCGAAGGCCGTGGAAGCTGTGTCGCTGCTTGGTCTATGGGAGAGCCGATCATGTCCACTGCAAAAGCAGTTCGAGTCGAACTGGTCAATCAATACTTCGAGAGCTTGTCCGATCCGAGAAACACCAAGAACCGCAAACACAAATTGACTGATCTGATCGTGATCTGCATTTGCGCGATTATCTCGGGTGCCAAAGGTCCGACAGGCACCCGAGCGCTGGGCCAAGGGCAAGCGAGACTTTCTGGAAAGGTTCTTGGAGCTTCCCGGTGGCCTGCCATCACGAGATTGTATTCGCAGGGTGCTCATCGCGCTTGAGCCTGAAGCGTTTCGGAAATGCTTCATGCGCTGGCTAGCCTCGTGCATGGAGCAAACAGAAGATGGTCAGCCTCGGCTAATCGCCACCCGATGGCAAGACCTGTCGCGGCTCACATGATCGCTCGCAAGGACTGGGGGCCGCTGCAAATTGTGAGCGCATGGGCTAGTGAACAAGGCATGGCACTTGGACAGATCGCTACGCAGGAGAAATCCAATGAAATCACAGCGATTCCAGAGCTACTGGAGCAGATCGACTTGAAGAACTCGATCGTTACCATCGACGCCATGGGATTTCAAAAGCAGATCGTAGCCCAGATCGACAAGCGACAGGGAACCTACGTGGTAGCTGTCAAAGCCAATCAGCTGAACCTATTTGAAACGGTAGAAGAATTGGTCTTTGATGTACTGGAGGGAGTACGGGAAGACCTGTACTGCCGCAGCCTCCAAACCACCGATCAGTCACACGGGCGGATTGATGAACGCAGCTACGCAATTATCAAGCTGAAGAAAGATTCGCCAATCAAGAAAGCCTGGCCCTCGGTTAAAGCCATCGGCTATGCGGTTCGCGTCAGTACAGATGCCAACCAACAAGAGACATTCCAGACACGCTACTTCATCCTCTGGTCGCTTGCTGACAGTATCTGCGTTTGCCGCTGCCGTGCGCGGCCACTGGTCGATCGAGTCGATGCACTGGACGTTGGACGTAACCTTTCGCGAGGACGCCCAGCAGACCAGTGAGCGGGCCTTAGTCAACAACCTCAGTTGGCTACGACGCTTCGCCATCTCGCTACTTAAACGCGGGCAGAAGAAGAACGAGAGCATCGTCGGTCGCATGGAATTAGCAGCCTACAATACCGACATCCTCGAGCAAGTCCTTGGCGGGCAATGACTTAATTACGCGCTGGCCGTGGGCTATGCTCGAGCATTCTTCCAACGAATTAGTAAGACGCCAACAACCATCAACGAAACTCCAATTACCGCATACATAAACCAATTCGTTCCAAACTGAGGTTCAGGCAATCCATAGTACGACAGTCGAAATTCTTTCTCCGGAACATCCTCTCGGATGATTTTGATAGTTCGTTGAAAAGTGCTCTGAGAATTTTCTGGTTCATCCGCATATCTCATGCTACTGATCATTTCCTTAACAATTGGGTTCCCAGAGGAGGTCGGTTGGTACGAATAGGTATTATGAATTGAAGAAATGTCCTCACCGTTTCTAGCGACCCATACGCATCCGAACTCCACAATCGCCAAGTTGAGCCTGTTATCATGAACAGAGTAAGCGTCTCTAAATCGCGGTAGTCGAGGGTTGTCCTGCCCCAACGACTTGAATTCTACCCGCACCAATTCACCTTGGTGCTCGACCTTCTCAATTTGTCCAACGTCGCTTAACAGATAATCTGCTAGCACACCAAAGTCGTAGACTTCCTGTGTAGAAACAGTAGCCAAACTCGATCGAATCATTCTAGTTAGCCCCGGATCGAGCGCGAGCTCACCGTTGAGGTCGATCAATTCATCGAGAGTGAAATTTTCTCGCTGCTTGTTTAACCTGAACCCATAATCGGGATTCATTGCAATCACACCGATTGCCCTAGAATTCTTCTTGTTCGAAACTTCCCTTGATTCGATTCTAACCAGACATTCGGGACCGCGCACCAGAAGTTCATACTCTGCCACAGCTTTCGCTGCTGACTTACCAAGCGCCTTCTTTGCTGCCAATAACTCTTTCGAGTAATTCCTATTCACATTGTGCTCCGAGCGATCGGTCACTTCCGCGACACGAATGTGGACGGTTCGATCCCCATTAATAATTTTGGGCGACAGCGAACCTCGTATTGACTTCAAAAGCCTTGTGTCTATTTCAGCTCTGCAAGGCAATATCCCACTCATGCTGAAAACGCCAATCGCGAAGATCGTACGCAACCTGCTCATAGTCACCCTAATTTGGTTCTGAATATCCAATGATTTTGACACCACAAGTCAGAACATGACTTTCACTCGTAAAAAATCGACTCGATGTTCAAAACTTCCGCCCTCGCGCAGCGAGCTTGCCTTGAGTTCGATTGAGCTGCCCGAGCAGTTGTTCATTCTGTCACCCGAAATGCACGAATGAAAAATATCCCAATGGAATAGCTGGGCGTATCGTTGACGGCGGTTTGCCGGTGCAATTTAATCCTGGGGCAGATTACCAGTGTGATTGAATCAGTATTCTGGAGGGAATTCAAGCATCTAAATCGAACATCGGAAAGTTTTTGTTGTCAAATAGCATTTGACTACTTTGGGGGGATGGCTGGAAGAAAAGATTGGATGATGCTCGATGCTATGGCAGAGCTTGCGGGGGTGCGAGTTGAATGTGCGGAGGAATAGGCATGGGTTGTGGTGGTCGGTGGCGCTGTAGCACGAAGCGAAACGATCCACCAGACGAGCCGGTGGCGTTGGACTTTGGAAGTCATGCCACTTACGTGCCTATGACCCCATAACTACCGCTGTGCTCACGTCTCGAAACAGAAGCTTGCAGTAGCGGTTCAGCCGAGCTTGGGACGCAGTTTTACTAAGCCATTGGTGCCATCATGCGATCTCACAATTGTGGATTCGTGGCCTAGCGCGTTGAAGTTGCTTCGCCTATGAGACACCAGCCAATCAAGCTAAACTAGGGCAGTCCGGATTTCACCTGGAATTGGCGATCGACAAGGGATTCGGTCGCTAGGGACTGGCTGAAGGACATCACCTCGAGCGCGACGGTAGATACCGACCAACCACCGACTCGCGACGGTGGCTGCGAATCAATCGCTGCCAGCGCGAAGGTGGCTACCGACCGGCTATTGCGGCGACAATAGTTGCTACCGATTGGCGACTCGTTTAAGTAACCAGCAACCATGAATTCACCAGCCGGCTTGTCACGCGATGCTATTGCGGCTGAGTATTTTGAGTTGCTGCCGTTTACGCCTTATCCGATTCAAGAGGAGGCGCTGCTGGCCTATTTTACGTCGCCCCAAGGCGTACTGGTATGTGCGCCGACTGGGACCGGCAAGACGTTGATCGCTGAAGCGGCGGTCTATGAAGCGCTGCGGGGTGGTACGCGCGCCTACTATACCACGCCGCTGATCGCGCTGACGGATCAGAAGCTGCATGAACTGCGTGCGTCGGCGGTGCGCTGGGGATTTCGCGAAAGCGATATCGGCTTGGTCACGGGCAATCGACGAGTCAACGCGGATGCACCGGTACTGGTGGTGGTGGCCGAAATCCTGCTCAATCGACTGCTGCAGCCCGAGACCTTTGATTTCAGCCAAGTCCACGCGGTGGTAATGGATGAATTTCACAGCTTTAACGACCCCGAACGCGGCATCGTGTGGGAGCTGACTTTGGGCATGTTGCCCGCCCACACCCGTACGCTGCTGCTGAGCGCAACCGTCGGTAACAGCTACGAATTCACACGCTGGCTGCAACGCAGTTGTGGCCGCAATTTGCAGTTGGTCGAAGGCAAAGATCGCAAGGTGCCGTTGAGCTTCAACTGGGTCAACGACCATCTGCTGGACGAGTGGATGGAGAAGATGGCCGATGGCGACGAAGTTCAGCGACGTACGCCGGCACTGGTGTTTTGCTTCAATCGCGATGAGTGTTGGCAGGTCGGCGAGTTGCTCAAAGGCAAGCAGGTACTGGACAAATCCAAGCAGCCACACATCGCCGCTGAATTGGAAAAACACGATTGGTTCGAAGGAGCTGGCCCCAAGTTAAAGCAGTTATTGCTGCGCGGCGTGGGCATTCATCATGCCGGTGTGCTGCCCAAGTATCGCCGCGTGGTGGAAGAATTGTTCCAGAAAAAGCTGTTGAGCGTAACGGTCTGCACCGAAACGTTATCTGCCGGGATCAACCTGCCGGCACGGAGCGTGGTGCTGCCTACCATCCTAAAAGGACCTCGCGAAAAGCGGCGGCTGATCGATACCGCGTCCGCACAGCAGATTTTTGGCCGCGCGGGCCGGCCGCAATTCGATTCCGAAGGTTACATCTACGCGCTGGCTCACGAAGATGATGTCAAGCTGCTGCGCTGGCGCCAGAAATACGATCAAATCCCGGAGGATACCAAAGACCCGGGTCTGATGCGGGCCAAGAAGGCACTGAAGAAAAAGATGCCGCGCCGCCGCGAAGGCGAAACCTATTGGACTCAGGAACAATTCGACAAGTTGCGCAGTGGCCAAGCTGCCAAGCTGTCCAGCCGTGGCAACCTGCCCTGGCGTCTTCTGGCTTACCTGTTGCTACAAAACCCCGCCGTTCAACCGTTGCGTGAGATGGTGGGACGTCGGTTGCTGGATAGCGGGCAAGTCGACAAAGCCCAGGAGCAGCTCAACCGCATGTTGCTAACATTGTGGACGGCGGGTTATGTACAGCTCGATCCAAAACCCAAGGTTGGCCGAGCAACTGCGCCTCCGCCAGTCAGCAATCAAGCTGGCGATAGCACGTTCTCGGGCAAACCATCCGGTGGAGGTCTGCTGGAAGCTGCCGGCCTGAGCAAGCTGGTGGCTTCATCGCGTGAATCGCTAGCGTCACAGGCTTCAAGTGCTGATTCGTCGCCATCACTGGATGGTACCAGCGATTACGACTTGAAGAGCTATCGCCCGGAATTCGCATATCCAGAGCCGCGACTGGAACTACTGGTCCGCCTGCGGAGCATTCACCCGCTGTACGGCGAGTTCTTGGCCGGGCATTTGGCGATCGCCGATGACACCGAGCGTTTACTGGCGTTGGAAAGTACACTGGAAATGCCTGGCACAGTAGCTCGTCATGTGCGCGTACCGAAAATTGAAGAACTGCCTCCGGGACCTCTGGCGACTCTGCGACTGGACGAGCGGCTGCTGGAACTTGGTCTAGCCAGTCAAGAAGAACTGATTGGTCGTCAGCCGCGTGACGATCAATCGCCAGAACGACGCTACGGTTCAGGCGTATTTGATGAACAACCGGTGTGGATCATTACACTGGGCGAAAAGCTGCAGCGGTTGTTTCAGTATGATTTTCCGAACGTACATGACCTGTCGATTACGCCAGTTCACGTGGCGGGCGAGGTATTGGAATTCGGTGGTCAGTTCAACAAGTACATCGTAGCCAAGGGCCTGCAAAAGCATGAAGGCATCATCTTTCGACATTTGCTGAGATTAATCCTGTTGTTGGATGAAATGGCCAGCATTCCACCAGCCGAATGCACCACCCAAGAATGGGAGGATCGCATCGACCGGCAAATTGGGCGGCTAACCGAATGCTGCCGCCAAGTTGATCCCGACAGCACTGATGAAGCATTGGACAGCGGTCGTGGTGGTGACGAGCTGACTCGTAAGTTGCCGCCCGTCCGGAAGTGACAGGGCAGCTACCGTCGCGCAGACAGTGGGGCTGTTCATACCGGTCCACGCTTTGGCGAACCTGGCCACGGCGAACGAGTTCCGTCAATTGGCCCCACTAAACCGCTGCAGATTCTGACGATAGTGCGGCTCGCGGGGATTCAGTCGCACGCAGTCGCGCATCGTTTGAATGGCCGAGGCTGTGTCACCCATGTTGAATTGAACTTCCGCCAACGTGTCCAGATAGACCGGCGAACTGGGCGCGATGCGAACTGCTGTGCGGGCCAACTCTAATGCCTCATCCAGGTTTCGTTCACACTGCGAATACATCCACGCCAAATTGTTGGCGGCCATTGCATCGTTGGGCCAGTCAGATAGCTGAGTTCTCATGGATGTGCGATATCTATCAAACAAAGCATCGGCTAATTCCTGCCGCCCTGCTTTGA
Organism: Pirellulaceae bacterium; assembly: GCA_019636385.1. Lineage (NCBI taxonomy): Bacteria > Pseudomonadati > Planctomycetota > Planctomycetia > Pirellulales > Pirellulaceae > Pirellulaceae bacterium. Next base: position 103,515 of record JAHBXT010000004.1, read on the forward strand.
CCAATCGGGGGAAACAACTGACCACGGCTTCGATATCCTGTGGTTGCATGTGGTATGCCACATCCAATTCTCGCAGTGCCTCGGAGTACTGGCCTTCTTCGATCAAAGCGATGGCTCGCGACAATCGCTCACGGGCTGCCGAATACTGAATTAACCCAAGCTCGTCGTTCTGCACAAAATACTGTAGCGTTTGAGAATTTGGTTGAAACAATTCAACAAACACCGCCCGCATCACATCGGCGCTATGTCGGTAATGCTTCAACTCTTGCAAAATGCGAGCATACTGGCGGGCTTCCCAATACCCGAAGAAGGAATTCTGCGATTGGCCAATTAGAAAGCTCCGCTCTGCATAGGGCAGAGCATCTTCCCACATACTCTTATTGGCCAGGTCGTCGGCAATTCGATAGCTAGCCGCGCGATCACCGCTCCAACTGACCGATGTCATTCGCATCCAATTGGCCCGCTCCAAAAGTTGTGCGCGATCAAATTGCCCCACGAGCAAACAGGCGTTTCGGCGAACGATCGCATCCCAGGCATGATCAAAAAAGCTGGGCTTGGCCATTTCCAAGTATTCCAGCGCACTAGTTGCTTGTCGCTTTTCCAAACAAATCTCAGCCGCGACCCGTAACCGGTCGTAGGCGTCCTTGGCAGGATCACCCGCCGATGACAACAGTTGCGTCGCTTCCTCAGAAAACCCGCACTCGTGTGCTAGCCAGGCCAGACTGGTTACGTCCGCGCTAACCGACGATGATTCCTCATCGCCCGTTGATGTTCGCTTGGCCGTGCGCCACAGCCAGTCGGCGATCATGCGCCGAGCGTCTTGTCCAAAGTATTCGCGATCGCAGCGTTGCAGGTGATCCAATTGGCGAATGGCCAAGATCGGGTCTGGCGACTGCTGGCCAGACTGCATGGCTGGAGCCTCTAACATCAAGGCCCAAGCGTTTGCGCCCAGATCAGAAAACAGCTTGGAGAATATACTGGGGCATTGTCGCACTGGCAGCCGTTCGAAATGCTGACCGATGGCTTCCAAACACAGTGCGCGCCATTCATCGCGCCCAATCCACCGCAAAATGCAGCGATCCCACACCGGATTTTGGCGTTTAGAACTACGTTGTCCCAAGTGAACTAGCCCATCGAGTACTTGTTGCGATTGCTCGCGATAGCCTAGCCCCACCAGAATGGCTCCCATGTGGCCCAACGTGATTGCCGATTGCAGCCGGCGAGGATCATTGCTGGGCGAACTATTGAACTCCGTTAGTGCCGCTTCTGCCTGGGCCAATTGTTGAGGCAGCCAAGAATCAAAATTCTTGAGGTCGGACTCTAGTCCAATTTGATGAAAGGCAGATGTGAAGTCGCTACGCACCAGGGCATGCTCCCAGGCCGCATTCGGAGCGTGCTGTTTAAAGAAGCTTTCAATGGCTTGGATGCGACCGCTTAGTAACAGCGCAAACAACAGCTGATTCAGATTGGTAGAGTCGATAGCCGAACTATTGGCTGCGGCTAGTGCCTGGACTGCAGCTTCATCAAGTTCGGGTAGTTCAGTTTCGGATTCGTGATCCTGGTGGGCCACGTTAACCTTCAGCGTCTTGCGCCACAGTTGTTGTGCAGCTTGATGGTTCCCCGAGAATTCAACTAACACGGCCTGAGCGGCACGACGCCCGATACTGTCTGCTTGGCCGATGAGCGATGCCTGAATTGCCTCCGCTGACAATTCCTGCCAATGGAATCCGCGCGTGACCAGTCGTGCATTGAGCTGCGCGGAAATGGGCTCGCCCAGCAACGGCTGGGATTGTCCGGTAACGAACAATCGCTGGGCCTGCTGATGTACGTCTTTGGCCTGCTCGGGCAGGGGCAACTGCACACGCAGTGCGGTCCAAGCCGCCAATTCATCCGGTACCAACCGGGCAACGATGGGCCAAGCTGCATCCAGATTGTCTTGCGCCAGCGCGTGGTCAACAATGGCTTGGATTACCGAGCGTGAGCTAGCATCTTGAAAAAAGTTCTCTTGAGCCTTAATCGCGTAGGCCCGATGCTCTTCCAGGAAGGATTCGGCCAATTGCCAATAACCTCGCTGAGCCAGTTCAATCAAATTCTCATCGCTACCTTCCAAGAACAGTTCAGCAACTTCGCGAGCCATGCTAGTATCCTTGGCCTGCGAGCTGACCTTCAGGAGCAGCCGCAATCGCGTGGCTGATTCCGCAATTTGTTTATCGCTGGAGTAGCAAGCGGCAGCTACCTGCGATTGGGCCAACGCACCAATTTGCAATAACTGAGAAAAGGCGTGCCGCCGGTGAGCAAAGGATTCCGAGCCGAGTTGCGAAATCAGCGACCTGATGCGCAGATCGTCATTGGCTACTTGATGTTGCTGGCTGGGCTGACCTTCACTCGTGGTACGCGCTTCCTCAGATGCGCGCAAGGCTGAACAAACCCAGAGGTTCAAGATACCGGTCCAAAAGACCGTTTGCACGCACGATAAATGCAGGAATGACAGAATCCGCATCGAATCAACTCAGCCCACCGAACTGGTACAAATGAAAAGCCGTAGGAAGCTGTTAGTCAGGAAACGGCTGCTTTGCCGACGGCTGGCCCCTGTTAATCACCAGCACATATTGTACGCTGTTTTTCGATTCAAATGTTTGCACCGCGCGCCGAGAGCCGACCACCGTGAGCAAAAAGAGCAAGTCCAAACCCGTGCCTACTGAAGCGGCCAAACCGCCTACCGCTGGCAAGAGCGGTCTCCAGCCGACGATCAAGCTCATCAGCACGAATCGACAAGTCCGTCGCAGCTACGAAATTCTCGAATCCGTCGAATGCGGCATGATCTTGCGCGGCAGTGAAGTAAAAAGCCTGCGCGACGGCAAATGCCAGTTGGATGAAGCGTACGGACGCGTCAAGGGCGACACGCTGTGGTTGGTTGGCTGTAATATTGCCGAGTACCCGCAGGCATCGGTTTGGAACCACGAGCCCAAACGGCATCGGCAACTGTTGGTTCACAAGCGCGAGATGGTGCGATTCCTTAAGAAGGCTAAAGAGAAAGGACTGACGTTGGTACCGCTACGAGTTTATTTCAACCAGCGCGGGATCGCGAAATGCGAGTTAGCGTTGTGCAAAGGGTTGAAGTTGCATGACAAGCGCCAGAAAATGAAAGCTACTGACGCTCGACGCGATATAGAGCGCTCTCTGCGCCGCCCCAAACGCTAGAGTCCCGGCAAATTCAACACCCGACCGCCAGCGAACCATCTGCTATGCTCTACATTTCCCAGTTGAAAAAATCGTTTTTGCTACCCGACGGTGGTCGCCTGCCAGTGCTGGACATTCCACAGTATCGCTTGGCTGCTGGCGAACAAGCGGTGTTGATTGGCCAAAGCGGTGGCGGCAAGACCACGTTGTTGCATTCCATCGCAGGATTGCTGGCGGTGGATTCGGGAACGATTGAACTGGACGGAATCGAGATCACGCGGCTGAGCGAACAGGGGCGTGATCGCGTCCGGGCTGCCAAGTTGGGTTATGTGTTTCAGACTTTTAATCTACTGCCAGGTTTTACGGCGCTGGAGAATGTACGATTGGGAATGACTTTCGCCAGCGGCAAGCACGACCTCGCACGGGCCAAAGAACTGTTGGACCGCGTGGGACTGGCAGATCGCTTGGGCCATAAGCCTGCTGCCCTGTCGGTCGGCCAGCAGCAACGTGTGGCTGTGGCTCGCGCACTGGCCAATCAACCTCGACTGCTGCTAGCCGACGAGCCCACCGCCAATATCGATCCGGCCAATCAACAGAAGATCATCGACTTGATACGCGAGTGTTGCCAGGCGGAGCAGATCGCGCTGCTGGTGGTGACGCATTCCATGCAGATCGCGCAACAATTTGATCGAGTCGATCGGCTGGAAGCGATCAACATGGCCTCCGGCGCATCCCAGTCGGCATAAAGGAAGTCAACACGTGAATCTATTTACCATTGCGTTACGCAACATCCAACAGCGTGGCTTGGCATCCGCGCTGACCACGCTCAGCATGGCTTTGGGTGTTGCCATGGTCGTATTGGTGTTGAGCATCAGTTGGCTGGTAACCGAATCGTTCGATCGCAATAGCAACGTGGGTTACAACCTGATCGTCGGCTCAAAAGGCGGCTCACTGCAACTGGCTCTCAACTCGGTATTCTATTTGAGCAAGCCGATTGAAGTCATTCCATACGAGGAGTACTTGGAATTAATTCCCGGTAAGGAGGGCCGCCAGCGAGAGATTCAGCGGATTGGTGGCCGAGTGGCGGAACCGGAACGCAGCGGTCTATTCCAGGCTTATACATCGGGCAAAGGATTTGCGATTCCGATTTGTCTAGGTGATTATTTTGGGCCGTTTCGGGTGGTCGGTACCACCGCCGACTTCTTCGACAAATTAAGACACGGTGCCGATGGGCAACTGGAGTACAAGTTCTCGCAAGGCCGCAATTTGCTGAACTACTCGCCAGACAATGGATACTACGAAGCTGTACTGGGCGCGCAGGTCGCTCGTGTGATGGGACGACAGGTCGGTGACTATCTGCAAACCACACACGGCGATCCCGATGGCGAGGGACACGGCGAGAAGTTTAAGATCGTGGGCATTTTAGAGTCCACCGGCACTCCCAATGATCGTGCGGCCTTTATCAACATCGAAGGGTTCTACTGGATGGACAATCACGCTCGCGAGGCTGCGGACCCAGCCAACCCCGACCAGTTTAAGGTAGATGTCCAGCAGACGATCGATACCGACCAACCGCCGCGACTGCCTCTTCACCGCCGCGACCTGACGGCCATCTTGGTCAAGACCGGGGAACCAATGTTTGCCGTGAATCTGTTGTGGACCATCAATAAACGACTCAACACCCAAGCTGTCTCGCCGCTGTCAGAAATCGCCAATCTATTGCAAGTCTTCGTGACGCCGATCAGCAACGTGCTGCTGATACTGACGGTACTGGTGTGCCTGGTCAGCGCCATTAGTATTTTGGTCAGCATCTACAATTCCATGAATGAGCGCCGACGCGACATCGCTGTAATGCGGGCTCTTGGTGCTAGGCGCGATGTCATCATGCTGATCATTCTGCTGGAGTCATTACTGATTGCCGTCGGCGGTGGCATGTTGGGCTGGCTGATAGGACATGGCGTTGGCGTAGCCGCCAGCGGATTTATTGAGCAGCAAACCGGCCTGCAAGTCGGTATGTTCAACACAGTCTCCTGGCAGGAAGCGGTACTGATCCCCGGCTTAATGGTGTTGGCTATCTTGGCAGGCATCATCCCCGCATGGGCGGCTTATCGTACCGATGTTTCTCGAAACTTGGCCAGCTGATGTTGTGAGCAGCCATGTATGGAACCTCCAACCGCTAGTGCGCCCGACACACCCGAGACAACCGTTGGTTCCACCATCAAACTGCTGGTACATCGCTATCCGTTGGTGGGGTTCGTAGCGGCCTGGATTCTGGGGATCGGATTGGCCGCACTAGCACCCGGCGCGCTCGATCAGTTCTCATGGTGGCCGGCGGCGATCCTATCTATCCTGCTGGCATTCGGATGGATGTACCGACAATCCGTCTGGATTGTGCGACTGACGTCGTTGGTCACCGCGCTCTTGGCAGCAATGTGGATGTCTCTATTGCGCGCACCTGCTGACTATGACAGCCTTTCTGAGGTGGCTATGCGGCAATCGCAGCCCATTGCCCTGCGGGGCGTCATTATCAGCGTACCCGTGTGGAGCCCCAATCAGAAGCATCGCCCAGTCGATGACCATTCGCTGCGATGGGTTACTCAGTGGAATGTGCGCTGGCATGAAATTGGCCAGGGAGATACCTGGACTGCCATCCAGTCCACCAGTCGGCTCAAAGCCAACAGTTTCGTAGATACTCTGTTGCCGGGAGACGAGATCGAAGTCCACGGATTACTGACCGCCATCTGGCCAGCGACCAATCCCGGCATGCACGATGCTGCTAAGCGCGCCAGTCGTCATGGCAGGTTTGTACAGGTGACGACTGACAGCCCACATCAGATTGTTCAGCGTGACACGAGGCACTGGAATTACTGGCCTGTGAGGCTTCGCGGCTTGGCCGTAGTGGCGGTGAATCGCTCCCTTCATCGGTACGTCAGCAACCTTCAGGCTCCACTGGCAGCAGCCTTGGTCTTCGGACAGCGTGAGCAGGTGGACTGGCAAGACCGACAACAATTGATGACTACCGGGACGATTCACATGCTGGCCATCAGTGGCCTGCATGTTGATTTGGTCGCTGGTACGATTCTCGTATTGTGTTTATTGGTGCGCGCTGGTCCCCGAACAACGCTTCTGCTGGTTGTAGGTGCATGTATGATGTATGCCGTGCTGGCAGGAGGCAAGCCGCCAGTGCTGCGAGCCGTGATATTGATCACTACCATTGCCATTGCCCGATATTGGGGACACCAAGGGCGACTGACTAATCTGTTAGGGTTGGCGGCGCTCGTCTTACTGGTGTTCAATCCTCAGCATTTAACCAGTATCGGGGTCGTCTTGTCGTTCATGGCGGTTGCTACGCTGGGAACCTTCTCATCGCTGTCGCCAAACATACATCCACGGCGATCTGCCCTGCAACATTTGTTGGAAGAGAACTTGAGCCCTGCACGACGCCGAAGTTTAGCCCTGGGACGTTCCCTTTTCTCGGCAATCCGAATGAGCTTTTGGGTATGGCTGATGGCTGTCCCCCTGATCTGGCATCACTTTCACCTAGTGTCGCCAATTGCAATACTTCTGAACATAGTGTTGATGCCACCGCTGACAATTAGCTTGATCGGAGGATTAGTCACCGGATTGTTAGGATGGCTAGCACCGATCGGTTGGTTGGCAGGACAAGTCACCGGTGCAAGCTTGAGTTTAATTTTGTGGCTGGTCGAATGCGGTGATGCGCTGCCGGCGGGACACGTGTGGTTGCCTGCTCCACCACTGTGGTGGAGCATTACTTTCTACGCTGTGGTTGTATTTTGGCTGCTGCTAAGACACTCCAAGCCAACGGTAACGCTCGCTATGCCTCTGGTGGCATGGTTGGTTGTGGGAGTGGCTTGGTTTGTTCCAGGACCGCGCGGTCTGGCTGGCTGGCACAGCAGTTGGGCAGCCAACAGCCAGACCACCCAACTGCGGTGTACGTTCCTGGATGTGGGGCATGGCACGTGCGTGGTAATTGAACTGCCGGACGGAAGAGTATGGTTGTACGACGCAGGTCATCTGGGGGATTCATTGCGCAGCCACGAGTGGATTGCTCCAACACTGTGGCATCTGGGCATTTGCCGAGTCGATACGCTGATCTTGTCGCATGCAGATGCCGATCACTACAACGCAGTTCCGGGGTTGCTGACGCGGTTTGGGGTGGGCCGGGTTGCGAGTACTCGGCGCTTTTGGAATAGTTCTAAACCGGATGTCAGAGCCTTACAGCAGGGCCTTCGATCGCGCGCTATCCAATGCCATACGTGGGACACACAAACGTCAATCGCACCGATGAACAACTTGTCGGTACTGATTCTGCATCCGCCTGGTAACTTTCGCGCCGAAACCGACAACGCGGATAGCTTGTGCTTGCAATTGGAGTTTGCTGGAGTCCGACTGCTGCTGACCGGCGATGTGGAGGGGTCTGGAATGGCTACATTGTGTGGATGGCCGCCCCGTCATTGTGAAGTTATGATGGCACCGCATCACGGCAGCTTGACCAATGACGTCTCAGAGCTGATAAACTGGTGCCAACCCAAAGTCATCGTAGTCAGCGGCAGCCAGCGCACCGTTCGTTTGCCGGTGCTAGACAGATTCGCCGCAGCCGAGCAGTTGGGAATTACGTTTCGCGATGGAGCTATCCAAGTACGCGTTGATACAAACGGCAATCTGCAAACATTGCATTGGGATCGCTGGCAATGGACCGAGTTAGCGTCTCAGTCTGGGGAGTTTCCAGCAGAAGGTCCTCTTGAGCCGTGAGGCATCCTGTGGTTTCTTGATATACGGTGACGATAAATGAGTTCTGGCCTGTTGACTTTGCTGGATGATGTGGCGGCAATCGCCAAGCTTGCTGCTTCGTCGTTGGATGATGTGGCTGCCGGTGCTCTGAAAGCTAGCAGTAAGGCCGCTGGTGTTGTCATCGACGACACCGCTGTAACGCCCAAATATGTCGTCGGACTGTCCCCCTCCCGCGAATTGCCGATCGTTTGGAATATCGCCAAAGGCTCGCTCAAGAACAAACTGCTAATACTGTTGCCAATCATCTTGCTCCTGGGACATCTTGTTCCATGGTCGATCCAACCACTGCTGGCAATCGGCGGACTGTATTTGTGTTTTGAAGGCTACGAGAAGCTGCATCATACCGTGCGGCACCTCTTTCTTCCCAGTCTACAACACCCAGTAGAGCCGATGGCTACGATTAGTCCCCACGAGCTGGAGACCATGCGCACGGCCGGAGCTATTCGCACTGATTTCATTCTGTCCGCCGAAATCATGGCAATTGCTTACGCCACTGTGCGCGATGATTCATTTCCTATCAAATTGGCAGCACTAATAACGGTGGCCCTATGCATTACAGCCGGTGTCTACGGTGTGGTAGCGATGATACTCAAGGCCGATGATTTTGGTCTACAGCTAGTGAAGGCCGAACGTTCCTCTATGGCTCAATCGATTGGTCGGATGCTGGTTCATGGCATGCCCACAGTCCTTAGCATCTTGAGTTTTGTAGGTACGGCTGCCATGTTATGGGTTGGCGGCGGTATTCTGATTCATAGCTTCGCACCACTCCATCACCAGATCGAAGACTTTAGCCATGGTTTCGACAACGGTGCTGCGGCCTGGGCAATGGAGGCCGCAATTAGCTTGCTGCTCGCGATCCCTGTCGGTCTGGTTGCTGTAATCTGCGTCAAACTGGCTCGCCTGCTAGCGGGAAGATCGCAGTTCTGTATCGCGCTCTGCTTGGCAAGCATCATGACGTCGGCGCGCACGCCATTGGCCGCGCAAGATTGGCTGTTCGGCAACGATCGCCAAACGCTGGGAATTCTGCCACGCGGAGGTGGCTGGGATTGGACCGACCAACTTATTTCGAACGGGTGGCGTATTCAGCAACAGGCTGGCTCGGAACACTATCGTTTGCTGAATCCTCACGATCGCCGATTAGCAGTCGGCTCCTTTGAGTATTGCCTGCAAGAGCTCAATCGGCATCGAACCGCAGCAGACGTAGCTGCCAACAAGCCACATGTAGTCGTGCTGTTGCATGGACTGGCCGGTTCGCGAAGCTATATGAGCAATATGGAAGCCTATTTGCGCGATACGGGTGGCTTTCAAGTCATTAGCTTCGGTTACGCCTCCACCAAATGTAACGTGCAGGAATTGACCGTTGCGCTGGAGAACGTTTTGCGCAGCTTCGATGGCGTCGAGCGAGTGAGCTTTGTCGCGCACAGCCTGGGAAACATTCTGGTGCGACATCTGTTATTCCGCTATCAGAATTTGGCCAATCCGCCACCCATCGAATTTGAACGGATGGTCATGATCAGCCCACCCAATCGTGGCGCACTGTTGGCCGACTCTGCCGGACAACGTCATCTAGCCCAGACCGTGTTGGGGCCGGTCGTCGATCAATTGGCTCCCAGCCATGGCTGGCGCGACTTAGAGCCGCAATTGGCCACGCCCTGGTTTGAGTTCGGAATCTTGGCGGGCGGCAAAGGGAACTCGCAGGGCTACCTAGCCGCAATCTCTGGTGACGATGATGGTTTGTTGCCGATTGACACCCACGATCTAGAGGGCGCCAGCGATTTCCTACAGGTCGGCGGGCTGCATCCGCTGATGCCACACTACAAAGCCACTCAAGCTGCCACCGTCCATTTTCTACGCCACGGTCACTTTCCGCGCTAGAGTGCTAGGCCTGGAAATACAGTGGTGGCAGGCAGTTCTAAAATGCGGCGCATGTCGGCAGCTTGTACCCGACTGGCTGCACCGCGCCGACCACATTGAGCCGGACACAGACAGACTCCCTCGCCAAACGCCATCTCACAGATGGCGTCCATCATGGTGAGGCTGTTGAGGTGCGGCTGAATGTAGTGCGATCGCTTGACATCCACGGTCAGATGATCTTGTCGCACCTTGCAAGCATGTTCACCTAGACAGGCCAAACACATCCCGGTGTACCCCAGAGCCTGTTGGTCGCGAAAGGAATGCGTCGGCCAACGCTTGAGAGTCGAATCGCGATCATTGTAGGTTGTATACAGTTTTTCGACGGCGACCAAGGCTCTCTCGTAGCGGTGCCCGGGATACATCGCATCGCAATCGAGTGCCCCCGAGATGATGCCTGCCCGCAGATTGACTCGTTCCACCGGTTGGGCCTGCTCTGGTGGTAGCCCGATACCGTCAAGTTGCCCGCCGCCTAAAAAATGTAGCGCGCAAATTACAGTTACGCCCCCATAACTGTGTCCGCTGAGCGTAATCGGTTGGACGGTACTCATCAGATTGGTTAGTTTTGCAATATAGTATCCTTGGCGCTCGGCATAGATATATTTGGCCTTGATGTTGGTTCGCGCCAGTTCGATGGGGCGAATCACCGGTCGTCTATACAGGATCTCGGCGGGCCAGGACCAAAACACCATCAGCTTGGGCCCGGAGCAGACCTTCAGCCGGTCGTAGACTTTCCAACATACCTCCATGGCCGCTGGGTGATCCAGCGAATTGCCATGCGAAAACAACATCGTTGGAATGTTGGCTTGAGCCGCTAGAAAGGATTCGCGATTCTGCTGGACGAACCGTCGAGTACACTCGTCAAACCGCTGGTAGGTTAGTTTTTCGAAACCTTCGTCCAAACCGTCGCAGCGCGGGGCACAGCGTGAGCTAACAATCCACAACTCCGGCGGACTGTGTTGACATAGCTCGGTAGATGGCTGCTTACAACCAGCAGCTTCACCCGACGTTACTACGGGCGAGAACGTCACGACGATTAAAGAACTTACCGCCATGCACTGCAGTAGCTTGGTCATCATCCTACCCGGTGAGCTTTGGATACATCCATGTACGGCAAGCACACCGTACTCAGCAATTCTATCCCCAGAAAGCAGATATGCGGCTAAATCGATGCCTGAGAAGGCCAGAATCATAAGTCTTGATGACTCCGGCAACGCTCAGAAACTTTCATACCGCAAACTTTGCCAGGATGTAGCTGTGTCTGAACTGGCAAGCCACCGCTCCGGCGGATTGTAAGCACATTTCCGAATGTAACGGCTAAAGCTTACTTTACCGTGCAGAGGACGATAAAAGCATCACCACCAATGACTTAGAAAGTTTGTGGGTGACCTAGGTTTGGATAGTTTTTTTGAAGACCTCTAGCAGAGCGCCGACCTATCGGGAGCAAATTGAGCATGAGCACCACTAAACAGCGAATCGGGATTTTAACTTCGGGCGGCGACTGTCCAGGCCTGAACGCGGTGATTCGGGGAGCAGCCAAGGCGGCCGAACGCCACGGCTACGAGATGATCGGGTTTTTGAAGGGCTACGAAGGCTTGGTTGATCCGGTCAGCTACGTGACACTAGACGGTACAATCACCCGCGGCATCTTCAAGCAAGGCGGCACCATACTGGGCTCCACCAATAAAGGCCGGTTTGCGGCGACAGTCGGCGTTAGTGATCGTCAAGAACTGGACCCGCAACTGCTGCTTGGCGTACAGCGGACCTGCCAACAACTCAATTTGTCGGGATTGATTTGTATCGGTGGCGATGGTTCATTGGCGGTAGCCCAGCAGTTCCATGAATTTGGCATTCCCGTCGTCGGGGTTCCCAAAACAATCGACAACGATCTGTCTGCCACTGCATTTACGTTTGGGTTTGATAGTGCCGTCAATTGCGCAACCGACGCGCTGGATCGCTTGGCTACGACGGCTGCTAGCCACGAACGAATCATGGTTTTAGAAGTTATGGGACGCCATGCCGGCTGGATCGCGCTGTATTCCGGAATTGCTGGCGGGGGCGATGTCATTTTGTTGCCCGAGATTCCATGGTCATTTGAAGAAGTGTGCGCTAAAATCCTGGAACGCGAAAAGGCGGGCAAGAAATACACGCTAATTGTGGTGGCAGAGGGAGCGCACTTGCCCGATGGTAGCTTGGTGACCACTGAGCGTCGTCAAGAATCTCGGCAGACAAAATTGGGCGGTATCGCTGGGATGGTAGCCTATGAAATAGAAAAGCGGATCGGGCGCGAGACACGAACCATGGTCTTGGGGCACTTGCAGCGCGGTGGACCTCCTTCGACTTTCGATCGCCTGCTGGCCACTCAATTCGGTGCTCATGCAATTCGACTGATCATACAAGGTCGCTTCGGAGAAATGGTCTGCAGCCATCCCCCAGCAATTAACAGTGTACCGATCGCTGATGCCGTGAATCGGCTCAAGCAAGTGCATGCCACTTGCAGCTCAGTGCAAGCCGCCCGGGCCTTGGGAATTAGCTTTGGTGATAGAGCTGAGCAAGGACCATTTTCGCCGATTCAAGCCGATTATGATGCGATGCTAGGAATCGCCACCGGTGGGTCCGGAGCGGGGGCTGTTTTTGGGAACAAACTTTGGGCGTCGCCCAGTATGAATGCCACGGGAGTGTAGCGTAATATCAACTCCAGCTGAGATATGCGACTTCATGTCTGCTCGGCCTGCATCTGCGTCAACACGGACTTGAGCTGTGAGCGAGCCCGCGATAGGCGACTGCGGACCGTCCCGATATTAATATCTAACACCACAGCGATTTCTTCGTAAGGCAAATCCTGCATCTCACGCAACACAAGAATGTTGCGATGCTCATCGGTCAGCGCCTGCAAGGCCCGATGAATCAAGCTGATTTGTTCGTCACGCAACATTCTCGCATCCGGCATTTCCACGCTGTCTCGCGGTTCGTTGAGCGCCGTATCCCCCAGTGAGTCCAATGACACGTGTGATCTGCGGCGACGACGGCTAAGCGTGTTGTTGAAAGCGATGCGATACAACCAAGTAAAAAATTGACTGTGCCCCTGAAAGGTACTGAGTTTGACGAAGGCCTGAACAAAGGTTTCTTGCACCACATCCTCTGCCAGGTCATGTGATCCGACAACATGCAGCATTGAACTGTACAACCTCCCTGAAAACCGATCTACCAGTTCTCGAAAGGCATCATGGTCACCCGCCAATGACTGTCGGATCAATTCCTGTTCAGATATCACGCTCCGGTGCTCGAATTTCTCACGGGTTCGAAAAAATCGCTTCAGTGGACAAGGGTCTGATCCGCCGCACGGACCGCCTTTGAGCGTGTAGTGAGCTGTATTATACCTATCCACTAACCATTAACAAAACGACCACTCGAAAAGTGCTCTCCGAGCGGTCGCAGGCAAACTGGCAACTCGAGAATCATTGCCTAGCCAATGCTGAGGTGGCTAGAAGCCAATTCGCAGCCCCACACCGGGCCCATACCCCATGCCCCAGGCCGGGCCCACTGGCGACGGCACAACCATGACTGGGCGATAGCTGGGATAAACGGCCGTTGGTACCACCACGCGCTGACTCCAATTCATGCCAGGATTCCCGTAATATCCTGCACCGTAAACTCCGGGCGACGCGTAGTATCTAGGAGCGTAGTAATTTGGCCCATAGTAACTGGAACGCGAATAGCCCAGCGTCGGACCATATCCCGCACGATAAGCGCCATGATAGTGGCCATGCTGACACCCGGCTCCGCCCCATTGCGCACTGGCTGACCCGGCCAAGCCGACAGTCAACAACACGGCCGCCAACGCCCTCAATCCAATCCTGACTCGATTCTTCATTGCTCGAACCGCTCCACAAAAATTGACCCACTGAAACGCAACCCCACCCGGGGACAATCTTATTCAGCTCAATTTTCGTACCAAATGGTTTCTAAATTGGTCAAAACTTATGGCACCTGAATTGGACTGGACAGATTGGGTATTTCAGCGAGCAGGAACCGTTGAAGAAACTTGGTTAGACAGGGCCCCAAGTTGAACTGTCGCCGTGCGTTAGCTCAGAGTTTTCTTGGTCCAAGAAGAGAACGCTGAACACAACCGCGAGACCGACCGTTGATCCCAGACCCATACATGCCGCAGAACTAGCCGCTGTCGAATTCGGCAGTCCACAGAGTGCAACCAGTGACTTGCCACCAGAAATGCACGTGAACAACGCTGGTCTTGACATCCACCTGATGTCGTTTCGATTGCGCTGGTCTCGAAACTAGACATCCTGTTTAGCGTTTGGCTTCACTGGCGGAGTCGACGATGCGAGCTGTTTCAGCTTCGTAGTTGCTAGTCAGCTCAGTGGGCTCTGCCTCCGGCCTACCCAGCCAAATCCCACCAAACTCCCAGCCAGTATGGGTTGTCAAAACCTTTAGGCCACTGGGCTGAAGGTAGTGGCTGATCTCTTCAAACGGCGGAAGTGAATGGCCATCGATCGCTTTTGCCTCGCCGCCAGCTGCCTCTTCGGATTGCTGGACTACACGATTGAGCAACGTCGATAACATGCTTTCCGATTCTTGCAGCTTGCCTTGGCGAAACAGTTCGTACTGCACTCGAAACGCCAAATGATTGCGAGAAATCTTCCAGGCGCACGGTGTCTGCTCGTCCATCAAACCCACGACAGCTCGGCGAATGCGCTGGTAGTCTGCCTGTGCCGATAATCCCGTTTGTTGACCACGACGCGACTGAGCGACTGCCTCTTCAATCATTTCGGTGTGTGAAGCAAATACGAAATATCCATCCAGTACGCAAATGGCCCATTGATTCAGCCAAGGCTCTTCTGTCTCTTCCTCGGAATCGTCAAAAGCACCGAATTCAGCAAACTCTTCACTGTTATTATCATCCTTGGCGTTGGTGACCTTCCAGACGGCAACGCCGTCGATCTCCAACAGCTCGGCGTTCGCTTCGGCCTTCATCACCCGATTCAAAATGGCAGCCGCTTTGGCTCCATCATTAACTTTGAGAGCGATCAGGTTGCGGCGAGAATCAACGTCCACAGGACCACTTTTGGCGTCAGTGACAGCCAGGATATCATTGGTCAACAATGGTAAGAATTCGTTGCGAATATCAACTTGCGGACCATTGACGTCGTTCTTGATTCCATTGATGACTTCGTCAAATACGCCTTGATTGCCCACCAGTTCGTCTACCAGCTCGCGAGCCTTCCAGAAGGCGGTCTGAGCATCCCAGTTGAGAGCCATGAACGACGACGCATTTTCGCCTACGAAGCTGGGCACATCAGCCATGGCTGCATTGGGAAATTCCAGCACACCGGCCGAGCGAGGCAATGGAAAATCAGCCAAGACGAAGCCGCGATGCGCCATGTCAGCTCCCTCGGCGGCTACCCAAATTTCCCCGGCGATGCTACGAACTGCAGTAAAGCCTTGATTCTTCAGAACCGCCAGAATGTCAGCACTGTTCTTGGAACGCTTGCCGCTGATAGCTCGAATGACACGTGCGATTCCCAAAGGGCGGACAAAGTACTCGATCTGCGCCTTACCGGAGATGCGCAATTCTTGCCTGGTCTTCAAGAAGTCGGCATCATCTTGCAGAGCCTTTTCTGAGCCAGCCTGTCCCTGCAGCTTAGCGATCAAATTCTGCATTTGTGGCAAGTCGTCACTGACTAGCAACTTGCCTGAAGCGGTGGCCAGAAATGTATTTTCGTCCAGCAACTGGCCGGTGCGTCGCGGCAGTGTGTATTGGGTGATCTCTTGATTCAAATGCTGCAGTTGCTTCTTGGCAGCTTTGTGCTGGGCTAACGCATTGTCGATCTTGGTCAGCATATCGGCATGAACCTTTTGGTCTGCGCCGACGTCGGCAATCATCACCAGCGCGAACGGCTTGCGCTCCGCCAGCAATTCCAACCAAGCTACAGTCAATTGCCCTTTGAAGAATTCGGTTAATTCCTGAGGTTTGACTCCCAGCCGCCAGCCAGCTTCCATCAGTCGGTTTTGAATCATTTCTTGCTGGTCAGAGAAGAACGGCTTCAGAGCTGGTTGATTTCCCAGCTCGTGTAGCAACGTACGGTCCCAACGATCTGTCAAATCCTTGGAGTCCGGAATCCACACAACAGCCTGTACCGAGTCGGGCAAAAGCTCGTAGACAGTGGCCTGCTGACCTGCCACCGGTTTGACTACGGAAACCAGCAAAGCCAGTGTGCTGGAAAGGCTTAGAAAAGTGCGAAACATTGCAGCAGTTTCTCCTCGGATCTTACATCCTTGCAAGTGCGCAGGCCCCGGCGCCCCGGGTCGCGAAAATTGGAGCGCATCTTACCCCAATTCGGTTTTCTGCGGGAAGTGGTGTTCGTGCGTTGTCACGTCGTGCGGGCAAAAATCTGGGCCAATTTTCCGTTTTTCGGGTGGTCCGACCTATCGATTCCATTCTGCCCTAATTACTCGGCGAGTGCACTACTGATATTCGTCGCGCGGTTATTCACCGGAGAACAGGATTTTCAAGAAAGCTTGACATTTGCTGGCAATCCGTAACGATCGTCCGGCCAACGTCTTGACGCCCGCCAGGCTTTGTCAACAACTACAGTCACAATCGCCATATTAGGCAAACTCGCTCCGACCCATATTCGTTTATAGTATTGCGGACGGTAACACCATTCCACCGCTGTCCCTCGAATCTAACTGCTGTCCCCTATGTGCCTGACCACGATCGATCCTAGGGCACCGAAAGGTAAAAATTGACTGACATGGAACTGTCTGCTTTGACGGCTATTTCCCCGATCGATGGTCGGTACGCGGACAAAACCGCCCCGCTGCGCGAATTGATGAGCGAGTTTGGACTGATGCGGTTTCGGGTTCTGGTTGAAGTGCGGTGGCTGGAATGGCTAGCCGCCGACCCGCAAATTGCTGAAGTTCCTCCGCTGAGTGGGGAAGCGCGGGCCAGGTTAAATCAACTGTGCGACCAGTTTAGCTTGACTCATGCCCAGGCCATCAAAGAAATCGAACGGACGACGAACCACGATGTCAAAGCGGTTGAGTACTTCTTGAAGCGGCACATGTCGGGACATGCTGAGCTGCAAAAGATTACCGAACTCGTACATTTTGCCTGTACTTCGGAAGACATCAACAATCTGGCACACGCTTTGATGTTGCAAGCGGCTCGCGAGCACATAACGACCGCAGCCATCCTGCCAATCGTAGATCAACTGGCCGGCATGGCTGAATCCCTAGCTGATGTTCCCATGCTTGCGCGTACGCATGGTCAGCCAGCATCGCCAACCACTGTTGGCAAGGAATTGGCCAACGTGGCCTATCGCATCCAGCGGCAGCTTCAGCAGCTCACCAGCGTTCCGCTGCTCGGCAAGTTCAACGGTGCCGTCGGAAACTACAACGCACACATTGCCGCTTATCCTGAGATTGACTGGCTACGATCGACTCAGCGATTTGTCGAGTCGCTGGGACTGACATGGAATCCATACACGACGCAGATCGAGCCACACGACTACATGGCCGAACTGTTTAACACCTGGTCGCGGCTTAACACTGTGCTGGTGGATTTGGCCCGTGATATCTGGGGGTATATCGCTCTGGGCTACTTTAAACAAAAGACTGTGGCCGGTGAAGTCGGTTCGTCCACCATGCCTCACAAGGTCAATCCAATTGACTTTGAAAACGCTGAAGGAAATTTAGGGCTAGCCAACGCTGTTTTTGGCCACATGGCCGAGAAGTTGCCGATTTCGCGGTGGCAACGCGATTTGACGGACTCGACCGTGCTGCGAAACATGGGCGTTGGCATAGGCTACAGCTTAATCGCCTATCAATCGCTGCGCAAAGGTCTAGGCAAACTGGAACTGGACCGTGGCCGCCTGCAACAGGATTTAGCGGTGGCTTGGGAAGTACTGGCTGAGCCCATTCAAACAGTCATGCGGCGTTACGGCATTGCCGAGCCGTATGAAAGGCTTAAAGAGTTAACTCGCGGCCGAGCGATCACGGCCGAAACAATGCGCCAGTTCATCGTTCAACTTGAAATCCCGGAAGCCGCCAAGCAATCGCTACTGGCGCTCACGCCTGACACTTACATTGGTAACGCCGCTCAACAAGCCCAACAACTGTCCTCGCCGTCCGCACAACCGCTCGGAAATCTCCCTGGGATTGACAGCGGCTCTTAGCTTGTAGCGTTGATCGCACTCACACAGCCGTAGTGGCCTGCCCCAAATAGAAAGTCTGTTCAGCCGCAATCTCGCGGCCATCTCCCAGAAACAGCCTGAGCCGGATACACCACCGTATTTTGAACAACCGACCTTCAAAGCTGTGAGGCGTCGACGGCAGCAGCGTCGATACGCGACGAGGTTGACTGAGCGGCCTCTTGGCCAGATCGCTTCGCACATGGCTCTCGAAGTGAATCACGCCTAGTTCATCGCTGCCCTTACCCTCGGTAGACCAGACGACAGAAACTTCTAGCCGATCGATAAGTTGTGCCGAGATACGCTGAATCGAATACTCAAACTCTAACGTATCGCCGGCCTGAAATGTCGGTTGCAGAGCCAACAGACGAAGCCCCAGCGCCGGCTCTGCCCGAACGGCTACCGTGCGTCGTGTGGATAGACGACTACTGGGAAACTTCGACGAAATTCGGGCCACTGCGGCGATTCTCCTTCAAGCTCGATCTTCCATCGGACGCTATGATTCACGCCGTGGAAAGAGTGCATGATATCGGCTGGAACCTGAATTTGGCAGATCAGTTCCAAAGGTTCCTCCGGATCCGCACGCAGCACTCCCTCGGTACGGACCCCGGTCGAAGCCGATTCAACTGCCTGGGCCGGATAGCTAGCAAACTGGACCTGTTCAGTGCGAACGTCAGTGCCTTGCTGATAAATGGCTTCCTCGTAGCCCACCAGACGAATAGCCAGCTTGCTGAACTCGGCCTTACCATATTGGCAAACATACAATTGATAGCCCTGGCCGGGCAAGAGCGGTAGATCGCTGATTTCCATGGCTGTTGGGCCAATCCCGGCGTGAGTTCTGAACAACCGGAAAAACCAGCGCGTTGAAAAAAAGCTGACCGCCCCAAATGGCAGGATGAGAAGGTTAAGAAACCACAGCGGCGTACCGCTGACCATATTTTGGACTGCGATTACAACCAACACCGCCACCAGCGAGTTCCAAGCCACACTAAACAGTGCGCTCAGCACGATGGGAAGTCGATCGTCGCTCTGATCGGCCAGACGATACGCCAGCTTAACGCCGGGGCTGTCGGTCAATGGTTTGACGCTGGGCAGACTTCCGGGCGTGACCTGCGCAATGCCTTGCGACCGCCGCTGATGATCGCGTTTGACTTGCGATGCCAGGGCGTTGCGGCGTTCCGGCGACGCTAAGGTGCGCGTCACGTTAAAAGTGAATCCGGTCAGACCAATAATTACGAATGACGAGCTGGCGATGACCATCAGCCAGAATCCAAAGCCGATCTTAAACATACTGGATTCTGGCCAAAACAATTGCCAGGTGACCACCGTCGTGAGTGAAACAATCCCCAACAACAACAAGGTGCCGAAGAATGCCGCCTCGCTCACGCGACCGGCGACCCACCAGCCACTCATTCGCGAACCGCGTTTCTTTCCCCACAGGCGAAACCATCGCGCCATTAGGCAGCCTCTCCTAACTGATCTACCACAACCAAGTTCGCCATGGACCGCTACCGCTGCCACCTGGAGGAACTTCGATAAAACCGTGACTGAGCGCCAGCGACACTAGATCGCCCGACCCCTGCGACTCGACTAGCTGCAATCCAGCTTGATGCCACGCGACCAGCCGATACCAGGTTAAATCTAGCCGCTTAGCATCGTACTGGGTCAACTGACAATGCAACTCAGGCTCGGGCAAACGTCCCGCCAATCGCCCCAGCAGCGGCTGGGCAATCCGCAGCGCGGTGACAGCCGCACTGACCGGGTTACCGGGCAATCCGAGAATCAGCTTACCTGCCAATGTCCCTACCAGCACCGGCTTACCGGGACGAATCGGCAGTCGATGAAATAGAATGTGACCGCCCAGCGACTCGATTGCCGATGGAATGTAGTCAGTATCACCGGCAGATACCCCGCCAGTCAAAATCAGCACATCGCTCTGTTCCAGTGCGCTGGCAATCGCCGTTTGTGAAGCCGCCAGCGAATCTGCTACTTTGCCCTGACTTACAACCCGAGTCCACGACAATCGCGCCAACCAGCTGCGCAGTGTAGGCGCATTGGAATTGCGAATTTGCCAAGGCTGAACCGCCTGGCCCGGCTCAACCAATTCATCACCCGACGCCAACAGACTCACGCTAATCAACCGGCGCACCGAGATATGGCGACCACCGAACGCAACCAAAGCGCCCATCGTCGCCGCAGTCACTTGTGTTCCCGCAGGGAGTACCGGCTGTCCCTGGCGAATGTTCTCGCCGCGATAGCGGATGTTCTGACCGATGCGAAGTTCCTCGGACCTGTGCCGAATCACTACCTGGCCCGGACTCTCGTGGGTATCCTCGCGACGCACCACGCAGTCTGCACCGTCAGGTACCGGCGCACCTGTGAACAGTTGTACCGCTTGTCCCGCAGGCAGTTCGACTGGTGGTCGACCTGCGGGCGAGACAGCAGCTACCGATAGCGGCGCTTGACCGACATCAGCGATGCGTACAGCGTAACCATCCATGGCCGACACGTTCAGAGCTGGTGAATCGCGATCGGCAATCAACGCCTGCGAAAGCACGCGACCACACGCCTCGTCGATGGGCACAAGTTCTTCGGCCACCGGCGTGAGTCCTTGAGCTGCGCGAGCAATCGCTGCGTCGACGACATTCAGTTGTGGTAATTCCATAAGAAATCAAACACTGCCAATCAAGACTTCAAATCACTTGCGTTGCCTGCCCTGCCCAGCCGCGTAACGCTGATTTTGATCGACCAGCAGTTCCATGGTTGGCAACGGCAGATCGCATGCCCAGTGAATTCCAGCCGACAGTAGCGTCTGAAATTGGACCTGATCAAAATCCGCTGGATGTCCCAAGGATGTATAAAACGATCTACCTCCGTCGGCCCTTACAAACGTCCATGCTACCGGTTGAGGCGGCTCGTTGGGCACTTGACCTGTCATCAGCAACATAGTTCCTGGGGCCAGTGGTGCTGTCTTGTACAGGGACCCACCGGGACGCATGGTCAGCGCTCCTCCCAGGGCCCGGACAATCGGATGCGCGGCAGCCGACTGGGCCAACGACAGTTCGGCCTGGAGATCATTTCCGTAGTGATTGGTGTAATTACCACCCCAGACCTGAGTATCCAGTTCTGGCCAGTCTGCTAAGCCCGATTCGGGAGTTCCTCGACGCAGCGAAAATGCATGACTGGCCGTGCGAATGCCGATCATCGGCCGCCCCGACCGCACGAACTGTTTAATGAGCTGCAAATCGGCCTCGGGCAGCAGGCGGCGGCGAGCGCTGATCAACAGCACATCGGCAGTGCGCACATCGTCCAATGACACAATGCTATGACGCTTGGTCTCACTGCCATAGGCGATGGTGACTCGAAAGCTACCGCTGAGATGTCGCGCCGCAAATTCCGGCAGCGTGCGCTCGGTCTGGTACTCGTCGTCAGCAATCAGCATAGTCAATTGAGGTCGATGGTCCTTGGAAAATCGAAATTCGTTGCCGCTTAGTATCTGTTGGCTAGAGATCGTTGGGCAAACCCAGCGCTCGATATGGCTGACCATGATGTCCGTACCCGTAAAATGATTTGCGTACGGCCACGATCGAGGATTGTACATGGTATCGGTTAAATCTCGCACCAACACGACGTTCAATCCAGCCGTCGCCAAACGCCGCAACCCAAATGGACGACCAAGTACGCACATATTGGTATGCACTCCCACCAACATCACCTTGGTAACCTTGCGGCTGGCTAGAATGCTCCATACTTCAATGCCCGAATCGCTGATGAAGTCGCGCTGATCATCAATCTGTACGACATCTGTTTGGCTCAGCCAAGGCGCACGCGGATTGCGTCCCTGTTGACGCAATTGCTGGGCCCAGCTTATCAATTCGGCCGGATCATCGTCTTCTCCACCATCGGACTGGTCCAGCGGATAGGCCGCCTGTTGTTCAGCCGGAATTTGATCGCACCAATCGGTTATGTCGGGTGGCAACGTGCCAGCTTGGGGAATTTGCATTGCCCGCAGACGAGCCGGATGATCGGCGTAGTGCTTCATGCATTCGCTGGGAGCATGGATGACCGTTGCCCCCTTCTCCCGTAGTGCCTTGACAAACGTATCGATTCTGGGTGCCAATTCGGCGACACGCCGCACAGCGTTGACACTGTGATGTGAATCCCACAGATCGCAAATAATTACCGCAGTTTGGCTCGCCTGCCACTGCTCGTTGCGCTCGAGCCGATGATACCTTCCCGACCCCTCCGATGTCGGCTGCTGATAGCGCAGCGCCAGCTGCAATGATTGTTCTCCTCTGCTCCAGCTCGTGGTGCTGCACCACAGTAACAGCCCGGCAATCACTGATCCGATTCGTTGCCACATTTCTTTCGATATCCCCCTGGGTCAACTTGCCAAAAGTTTGCCGTTAGACTCTCACAACCGCCAGCCAGGCCCTCCCTGCCTCAGTCGCTTGGCAGAAGTCTTAGACTGACATTTAGCTGGAGTACCATAATGTTAGTCAGGATTCTAGCTGCTGAGCGTGCGAAGAACAAACACCCTTTGGCCACAATGATTGCCATAGCGCATTTGGGCTAGCCTTGGCAGACAACACCAGTAGGCTGTTAGACTATGCAACGCTACAAATCCCTGCTAAAAGAAACTTGGTGGTTATGGATACTGCTGCTGATAGTCGGCAGCGTCATGGCCTGGGTCAGTCCCATTTTCTACGTGACCTACCCCATCTGTTTTTTCGTATTCTTTTGGTTTGCCTACATCCGCTACGACGAGGAAGGCAATTTCCGCGGCACCTAGCCCTCACCCCCAAAAACTACTCTCACGCAGGCCACTGCCTCAGTATGCGACTCTGGGTGACACAAGCCGAGTACTTACTGCCTTTGACTCGCTCCCGGGAATTTTCCGCATCGTCGGGCGACTAGATTCATTTCCATGAAGTGAATTAGCGTGTTTCAGCCCACAAGGCGAAGCAGAGTTTCAATGACGTGCGTCACTACGCAGGAGCTTGGTGACAAGAGTCGAATCTGAGATTTGCGACATGAAGAGTGAGAATGCCGGTATATCAACCATCAGGCACGCGTACTTTATGGGCGCAGACGGGACATTTTCGCTGTAGACCGACATAGATACGTGGTAGTTCAAAATTGTGGTTGCAGCTTGGGCAGATAACTTGAATGACTTGTGATTGGCGATGAAGTTGTTTGAGCTGCGGGAGATGTTGTTGAGCTTGTTCTAGAACCTGATCCTCGATCAGCGCATAGTCCACAGCACCGAGCTTGGCGGCGCAGCAGACTTTGCTGCAGCAGCCGATAACCGTCCAGGGCTTTTGGTCGTTGACTACGAATAATACACCGCACTGATCACAATGATTGCCGTGCAGTTGCATGGCCTGACGATGTCGCGAGAATTGCTGGTTGCGTTTGAACTGCACAAAGGCCAACAATTTGATCTGCGGATCGACCTCTGGCGAAGCAATTCTCAACATTTCGTCGGCCGGTACATCATGAATGTCAATTCCGTTTACGGGACGTTTCTCACCAGGAACCGGTGAAGCAAAATGAATACCCGAATTGGTTAACAGGCTCAGGCCCAACGCATTGAGTGTCAAACTGGTAGCGTCGCTGTTGTCGCTGCGAGCCAAGAAGGCCGCT
Organism: Pirellulaceae bacterium; assembly: GCA_019636385.1. NCBI lineage: Bacteria > Pseudomonadati > Planctomycetota > Planctomycetia > Pirellulales > Pirellulaceae > Pirellulaceae bacterium. The sequence goes on from JAHBXT010000004.1 coordinate 127,274, forward strand.
TGCACATGCCAAGCCGCATGTCCGCAGTTGGGACAAGCCCCCTGCGCACGGTGGATTGCCGCCAATGAGGCTTCTCGTTTACATCCTTCGCAGGCAACGGCGATTCGGTCGGGTTTTTCAGACACCTAGTGCTCCGGTTGCTGCGTGACATTAGCTGACCGCATTATCGGCTATTCGTGCATTTTAGTCCAGGGACGGGTTTCCGGACCACGGTGCGTGGTGACTTCGACTCGACTATTGATCCAAATTGTGGCCACGGTAGGGTGTGCTGTGGCGGAACGAAACTAGAGGTCACTCAATCTCGAAGTACGGCTAACATTCTGCAAGACTTACGGTGCGATCGCGAGCGACGATGATATGATCTACAACCTGTATGCCCATGACTTCGCCGACTTGCCTGAGACGCTGAGTGATTTCACGGTCGTGACGGCTAGGGGTTGGATCGCCTGAGGGATGATTGTGAACCAACAGAATGGACGAAGCCGAATCGCGAACTGCGGCCTTAAAAACTTCGCGCGGATGCACCAAACTGGCATCCAATGTTCCCACAGTAATCCGATGGCTACGGATCGGTTGTAGTTTGGTATCCAATGTCACGATGTGAAACTCCTCTTGCAGAGCATCGGTTGCCAATCGCTGAAAATGATTGCGACAATACTCGATAGCCGCCTGAGTGCTGATGATTTTGGGCCGCTCAGCCCGCTGGTCCAGCGCTTGAGCAACTCGGCGGCCAAGCTCGATGCCTGCCATAATCTGACAGTAGGCCGCTACGGATACCGACTGGCTGATGTCCCGCAGTTCTTGCATTGAACAGCGTGGCAACTCGCCAATTCGCTCCACGAACTTCTGCGCCAGCCGCTGTCCGGCCTGCATGGCCGATTCGCCGGGACGTCCCGAACGAATCAGTACAGCCAGTAGTTCACTGTTCTTCAGTTGAGCAGCTCCAACTGCCAACAATCTCTCTCGAGGTCGCTCTTCGGCAGGCAACTGTGTGACCTGATCGCCAACAATTTGCCGATCGATCCACTGCTCGGCATGAAACGTCTGGTCGTTCCATTCATAACTCACCTGTCCCTGACTGTTATTTTGCTGCAACACGCCTTCGGCGTGCAATTGTTTGAGCACTTTCGTGACAAACGCGGGCGAAGCTTCGCGACACAAGAACTGAATCTCTTGGCGGCGGAACTTGGGGCGCTCGGAAATCAGCGACAATACTTCGCGTAGTTTGGAGCGGCGCTGTTGGTCTTGTTTCTTCCTCATAATCACCAAGCCGATGACAACGGAGGTTAAGTACTCATCACTCTTTCAGGCAGTAGATTGCTGGCCTGCAGCCAGTACCGAGGCGGTTGGTTCTCTGAATATCGATCAGACACGGTAAGTTGATTATTACGAACGCTCATTGACCAGCAGCTAGATGCAGCACGCTTGCAATCGTTTCACATATTGGCTCATGCCGTCATTGGAACGTCTCGTCGTTTGCCACCAAGATGTTGGCTTTTATTCAACGATCTGCATTGTAGCATGAATGGTACGCTGATGATTCGCTACGAATTGAACAGAGCGTTCTGTCGGGCAAATGGCGCAGCCAACAGCGTTTCGGTGCCACAGATATCGCCAAAACGTTGGTGGGCAATACTAGTTTGCTGCGCGTTCTTGGAACGCCGTGGGCTGTGCTGACGTGTATGCATATTGAGGCCGGGTTACCCCCGAGTGACGAGCTAATAATCACCTACATGTTACGGAGACGTGCACTAATCCATGTTCACGCGATTCAGACGCCCACCGCTTGCGCTGGGTAGAGTATGGCGTGACCAACTCTAGCGGTAAAACCATTTCGAGTCGATGATGGCCAGACGCAGGTCGATTACGTCCTGCATGGCCCAATTCGGCAAATACTGGCAGGTCCAGTAATTGATGATCGCGTGACCGCTGCGAGTAAACCGGCAACCTGGATTGGAGAAAGCTCGGTCTGGGTCCGATTCGATATCATCCACGACTTTCCAGGTACGCCCATCGTCGCTCGAAATAGCTGCCGTAAGCGGACTGCGTTTGCCAAAGTGCGATCGGAATGCCGGATCATACGGACTGTTGTTCCAAATCATCAACAGATCGCCGGTCGACGGTATTTGTGTCAGCTCGGGGCATGATTCCGGTGAACTTAGACCGCTGGTTTGTGGCTTGGACCAGGTTTGTCCGTCATCGGTCGACTGTGACAGAAATAGTGCACCCAGTTGACTGCGCATGACCATTAACATGCGCCCATCGCGGCACTCTTGAACATGTGGTTCCATCACGCCACGCATTGGCAACTGAATGCGACCGTTGCTTTCGCGCCACGAGCGCCCATCATCGTCGCTCAGTAGCACAATAGCCGCATACGTCTCACCATGCGCCGTCGTACCCTGCTTGTCGATCACCGTCACAGGCAATAATAATCTTCCCGACGAGGTACGTTTGACCACCGCATTGCACAATCCGTAATACCCGTTTGAAACTTGACCGACCGGCTGAAAGCTTGCGCCGCTATCGCTGGATCGCCAGGTATAGATTGTGGATGTTATCGGGTTGGTGTGGTGCTGCCGCATGAACAGCAGCAGCACCGCGCCATCGTGTGCAGGCAGTAGATTGGGTGAATAGACGTTGATGTCACCAGGCGCTGTTTCTGCAACCACACGATGCCCCGACCAATTCAACCCGCCATCGCCGGACCACTGCGCCACCAGACGAGTCTGAGCGAAATCACTGCCAGTTCCGGAAAACTCCATGTAAACCACCAGCAAACGCCCATCATCCAGCTCGATCACGTCGCCTTCACCCTTGCGCGTAAGCTCTGGCGTACTAGCCGCGACTGTCACGATCGTCTTGCCGCCCGTGGGATTCTGGCCCTGAACTGGCACACACAATAATCCGGCAATCCACAGCAACCCAGCTAATGATTTCATCGATCGCGCTCACTTGTTAACGATGTTCTTCAGAGAACGACGCTGTCTGGCGACGGCAGCTGCACACGGCGTTCACTTCGGTTGGGCTAGTTACATTCGCCAGAACGCGGGATGGACTACCGACTGCTGTACGCGACAGCCACTACAGTTTACCATAACACTGCGCTCTACGCGGTTGATATTCTGATCGAGCGCTGTGCACTCACTTCAACATACCCATGGCAATGCACGGAGACTATACGATGGTGCGCTGGCTAACGATCATTGTGGCTGCTGGAACGTGGTGGATAGCGATGGAGACTCAAGCAACGTCGCAGGACGATTCACGTCTATACGAGATGCGTGTGTATTATGCCGCCCCTGGAAAACTAGACGCGCTGCACGAGCGTTTCCGTAACCATACTGTAAGACTGTTTGAAAAGCATGGCATGGAAAATGTCGGTTACTGGACGCCGATCGACAATACGGATTCCAGGCTGATCTACTTTCTGGCATATCCTGATCGCGATGCGCGCGACAACTCCTGGAAGGCTTTTATGGCCGACCCCGAGTGGCAGTCCGCCTACAAGGCCAGCGAAGTCGACGGACGGTTAGTCCGCAAAGTTGAAACCGCATATTTTTCGGCCAGCGACTATTCACCCAAGATTGTTGCTCATGTCAAAGGTGATCGCGTCTTCGAATTGCGGACATACACAGCTACTGCGGGCAATATCGATGCGTTGCACCAGCGCTTTCGCGAGCACACCGTCAAGTTATTCGCAAAGCACGGCATGACCAATATCGCCTACTGGACACCCGTTGCCGATCAGAAGAGATGGAGCGACAAGCTGCTGTACATTTTGGCCCACCCGTCGCGCGAGGCGGCTCAAACGTCTTTCACCAATTTTCGCCAAGATCCAGTATGGCTGGCAGTGCGTTCTGCGTCGGAAGAGCGTGCCGGCGGATCATTGACCGCCACCGAAAACGGCGTGCTCTCTGAATTTCTTGTCGCCACCGATTATTCGCCTATTCGCTGAAACCATCAGCCGACATATTTTCCCGCAGTGCGGGCACGCGAATGTTAGTTGGCGGGTTGAGTTTGGAGCAGGACCATGCGCTGATAAAGACCACCGTGGTCCATGAGTTGCTGATGGGTGCCGCGTTCAACGATGCGGCCTTCGTCGAGCACCAAAATCTGATCAGCGTGCATGATGGTGCTCAACCGGTGAGCGATGACAAAGGCGGTGCGACCTGTGAGGAGTTTGGCGAGACTACTTTGTATGAGCCGCTCGCTTTCGCTATCCAGGTTGCTGGTGGCTTCGTCCAAGATCAAGATTTTTGGATCAGCCAGAATGGCTCGGGCGATGGCCAGACGCTGACGCTGACCACCACTAAGTTTGAAACCGCGTTCACCAATCACGGTCTTGAACCCTTGCGGCAGTTGCTGGATAAATTGCAAGGCCGCAGCGGCCTGGGCGGCCGCAGTCACCTCATCCACGCTAGCCCCCTGACGACCGTAGGCCACGTTTTCGAATATCGTTCCATCAAATAGGAACACCTCTTGCTCTACGACACCAAGGATCTTGCGATAGGACTCAAGTGAAATCTCGGTGACATTGCGGCCATCTAACTCAATGGTACCATGAGTTGGATTATAGAAGCGTGCGACCAAGTTACATAAGGTCGTCTTGCCGGCTCCGCTGCGACCGACCAGGGCGATTGTGGAACCAGCGGGAGCGGTAAAATTGATATCGGCGAGCACTAGACGATCGGATCCTGGATAGCTGAAGCAGACGCCGTTCATCTGTATAGCTCCAGCCACGTCGCTGCGCACTACTGGGCGAGTACCAGGCTGTTGGGCAGTCTCCGTTTGCTCTTGCAGCAAATCGAGGACTCGATCGAGTCCAGCCAGATTGTTTTGAAAGCTCATAGCGCTGGAGGCGATGGATGCAATAGGTCCAAGTAGCATCGTCAAGTAAACCAGAAACATCATCAAATCACCCAGCGACATTCGACCGTTCAGTATTTGCCAGCCACCGTACAAAAGCAGGCCGGTCGAGGCCAATGGAATAATGACTTCCCAAACGATCTCCAACAATCGCGTGGCCCACCAGACCATCATCTGCTGTCGGGCGATGAGGTGCGTGGACTTGACGAAGCGATTGGACTCACTTTTTCCGCGAGCGAATGTGCGAACGACACGAATGCCACCGAACGTTTCGGTAGTGCTGGCGTCCACGTGTTGACGGCGTTTGCGGATGTCCTTGTAGAGCGGACGGACTCGGTATATCCAGGTTCTATGCGTTAGCCACACAGCCGGCAGCAATAGCAATCCACCAACCAGCAACCGCCAGTCGACTAACAACAAGACGATGAAGCTGCCGACCAATTGCACGATTGCTTGCCAGGGGTTGTAAATCATATTAAAAATCAGATCGGCCACACCACCGGCATCTTCGCGAATGAGGCTGGTGGCTCCACCGCTCTTGAGCATTTGAATGCGATGCAGGGGTAGACGCATAGCATGCTCGAAAACGCGCCGACGCAGATCAGCCTGCATCAATTGCACCGCCTGCGTAGCGTACTTACGACCCCAGATGTGAACTACGGTGCGCAGCAACGTCACGACGACTACCGCAGCGGCAATCATCCACAACAACTGCATCGGCGTCGGATAACCGAGACGACTAGCCAGCCAATTGGGCAGTTCCAACCTGGGCTCAGTAAGCACGTAGTCGATGGCCAGTTTGGTTCCAGCCGGCGGGATCAGGCCCAGCAGCGTAGATACCGTGAGTGTCGTCAGTGCAACGACGACTTTCAGGCGATGTGTCCCTAATTCGCGCCAGAATTGCACCAGCAGAACCCAGAAGCTGCGGTGGCTCGCCGTAGATGCATCGGTGTCGGATCGCTCACTATGGAACCGACCAGGCCGCTGCCCAGAGCGATGACGCTGAGCTACCTCCTGGCGGTACTCTCGAAAACGCTGGCGACTGCTGGTGGATGACATCGCTGGGACTACACTCGCTGAATGATCTGCTGGGTAGCGAAACGCACTTTGTGTTTAGTCGCATCAACATCACTTGGGTCTCGATAGCCGAGCGCGCAGCCCACCACCGAGCGATAGCCGAGCGCCTCGAGCCCCAAAAGCTTATCGTAGGCGTCCAGTTGAATACCTTCCAATGGACAAGCATCAACGCCAAGTATGGCAGCGGCTGTGAGCAATTGCCCCAGGGCCAAATAGACCTGACGACTGTTCCAATCCAAATGCGATTCAGACTGTGCAATCGCCGACAGCAGCATGCGTCGATACCCGGCCAGCGCAGCTGGCAATACCCCGCGCGCATCGGCGGTCTGCTGAACGTGTTGGTCGATATAGGCTTCATCCAGCTGCTCCTTGGCGGTCAGTACGACCATGTGCGAGCAATCAGCCGGTTGTCGCTGGTTCCACGAAATCGCGGGAAGCTGGGCTTTGATCTCGGGACTGGTGATGACCACGAATCGCCAGGGCTGTAATCCATAACTGCTGGGGCTCAGCACTAGAGCTTGCTCCAGGACTTGCCAAGTCGCCAAGTCGATTTGACGTTGTGGATCGAATTTTTTGACAGCATATCGCCAATTCAATTGCAGCAATAGTTTCTGTGTATCCATGGCCTGGCGCTCAACACAAAGTGAACAAAACTGCCTGACTACTTGACGGCTAACAAGAGACGCTGGCGAATCAGATAAAGTGCCGTGCTTTCCTCAACCTTTTTGCCTTCAAGATCGCTGACGTAGAACACGTCGACGACTTGATCCAGGTGCGTACTGATCTTGGCGACATGCAAGACCAGTTCCATGTCGAACAGTACCTTAGAGACGTCGTACAGCAACCCCATGCGGTCGTAGGCGAACAGCGTAATGATCGTGTGATGGTCTGACGTACTGTTATCGAAGCGAACCAGTGTCGGCTGTGTCTTCAGGTTTGCCGCTGCCTGTCCACTATACTTATTCCATTTTTTGGCAAACGTCGGTGTCGCAGGATTGTCCGGATCTAAGGCTCTGCGAATTGCTTGACAGACGGCTTCGATGCGCGAATCGGAAGGTCGACCGTCCGACTGTGGATCTTCAACCAAGAACCGGTCCCAGGCAATATTGCCCGGTTGCGTATGTATGTCGGCGTTTAGAATCTGCATTTCCTGGCTAGTCAGCGCTCCAGTAATGCGATGAAACGTGCCGATAAGCCGGCCGTGCTGCTGTGTGGCAATCGTGAATTCAATAGCCTTTTGCGATTCGATGTATTTCCCCCAAGCCAAACACGGTTGTTGGTCCAGCAGTTTGAACTGCTCCAATTCGCCCACGAGCTCTTTAGGCGAGGAACGCATCAAATAGCCGATGGGTAATGCCTCTACCTGCTGTTGCCACCAATCCTGATCGGCGTCACCGGTTACCGCATCCAGCACAGCTTGGCGGCGAGAAGCAATCTCGGCGCGAAAGCCTTCTCCAGGTTTATCATCGCGAAAGTGAGCATCGGTCTGATAGTAGAGCTGCAGCAGCAAGTCGATCTTCCACTGATTTACCACATCCGGACCGACGCTGGCCAGATCGGCGTAGGTCAGCAGTAACAGCAGTTGCAGACGTTCGCTGGAGCCTACCACTGCAGCAAACCGTACGGCCGCCGCACGATCACTGAGGTCATAGCGAAACGCGGTGAGCGCTAACAACAGGTGTTGGTGAACTAAAAATGCTAATGTCTCTTGATCTTGTGGACTCAACTGGAGCCGATCCGCCACATTCAACGCGATGCGGCGCCCAACTTCGCTGTGATCTTCCGGGTAGCCTTTGCCCAGATCGTGAATCAGCAGCGCGAGATGCAGAATCGCTTTGTGCTTAAGGCCGCGATAGATGACTCCCAGCAGTGATGGATTAGACTCCAGTTCCGTCACGCACTCAACAGCCCGAATCGAATGCGCATCGACGGTATACTTGTGATACTGATTGAACTGCAGCAAGCAGCGGGCGTGAGTCATTTCAGGAATGACCTGCTCGAGCACACGCAGTTCATGTAGTCTTCGCAACTGACCGGCCAGCCCCGTGGTACTGGACATCAGTTCCCAGAAACGGCGGATAGTCACCGGATCGATCTGTCCGACAGGTCGATTGCGCATGGCGATACGAATTTGCCGCCACGTTTCATGTTCGATGGGTTTACCATAGCGACTGGAAATCGACATTAGTTCCAGCACTGCCGCCGTGTCGCGTGTCAGTCGATCCAGTCCGGCAGGCGTGGCCCATACATGCCGGATACCAACACGGTAGTCGCGCTGCACGCGAATCGCCATTGTGTGTTCCAGCGACTGCACGAACAAGGAACTATATTTGGCCGATTCCAGCACATGCGCGCTACTATATCGAATTTCGCTGGTGTGTGCGAAATACTCTTGCATGAACTGCTCGACCGGCAGAATGCCTTCGGCGCCAGTATAGCCGGCCCACTGCGCCATTTGCATTTGTAGAGCCCGATCCAGTTGATCTTGCGTTTTACCGGCCACAAAGTGCATTTGATGGCGCAGTCTCAGCAAGAACAGATGGGCATCCCGCAGCGACTGAAAGTCCTCTTGCGATAGATGCCCCTGAGACTCGAGTTTGCTCAAGTCAGCTTCGCCATACTGTGCGAAACCCAGCCAGCGTACCAACTGCACGTCGCGCAGGCCTCCTCGGGAGCGCTTGATATTGGGCTCCAGCAAGAACACCGTTTCGCCGTATTTACGACGTTCCTCGCGGCGCGACTTTTCGATGAGGGCAATCAGCCGCTTGCTGCGCTTGCGAGTCCCCTCGCGGAAGGCGCGAAAAAAACTTTCAAATAGCGACTGGCTACCGGCCAACTGGCGACTCTCCACCAGCGTCGTAAATACGGTCGCATCGCTCCAAGCCAGCTTGAGAGCCTGCGGCGCAGTGCGGAGCGAAAACCCTAACAGCATCCCGGTGTCGCCAATCCACTGGCAGAGACTCTTGGCGACTTGTCCAGCAGCTTGTTCATATTCCGGAGCGTGCAGTAACATTAAATCCGCATCCGAATAAGGCGACACGTCGCGGCGCCCATAACCACCGTGCGCTACCAGTGCCAGCATGTTTTCGGGGTGGTCAAGTTGTGCCTGATTCAGCGCTTCGTCAAACAGCCCCAAAACCACATCGTCCCACAAGTCGGCCAGGCCGTGACTGACCTCAAGCGCAGAACCGCCGCTATCATGCAGCGCATGAAGAGACAACAGCCCTTCTTTGTAGCGCTTTCGCGACTGGACAACTTCGGCGGAAAAGCCCGATGTGGAGCTGCTCATAGCGTTAACGTTTCGTGCCGCTAGATGGCTTCTTCGCCCGATTCACCGGTGCGAATGCGAATCACGTCGGACAGCTCAGACACGAAGATTTTGCCATCACCAATTTGGCCGGTAGGAGCGACTCGCAAGATTGTTTCGACCACCGCTCGGTAATCGGTATCGTTGCAGATGATCTCGATCTTGACTTTGGGAACGAAATCGACGGCATATTCGGTTCCACGGTAGATTTCGGTATGTCCCTTCTGGCGACCATATCCGCGCACTTCCGTAACAGTCATCCCGTGCACGCCTTGTTCAGTCAGCGCATTCTTCACGTCCTCTAGCTTAAAATGGCGAACGATCGCCTCTACCTTCTTCATGAATCCGCCTTTCCAGCAGTAACGCCCCAGTTCTAAACCCAGATTAATCGCCTACCAACTGCCTTAAGTCTAACCTGGACTGGCGTTTGCAGGAATCCGAGTCTAGCCTGGTTACTCTGGACGCCGCCAAATCGACTCGCTACCACCGCAACGGCTGTTAGCCAGTCGAGCCAAGACAAACAGCAAATCGCCAAGTCGATTCAGATAGATCAAGGCCAAGCTGTAATCGGCTGTGTCCGGCTGACGGATTAAACCTACCAATTCGCGCTCGGCGCGGCGGCACACCGTACGTGCTAAATGCAGATAAGCCGCCACGGGAACCCCGCCCGGCATGATAAAATTCGCCAGCGGCGGTAGATCATGCTCTGCTCGGTCGATTATCGCCTCCAATGCCAAGACGCGCCCTGGGCTCAGCAAACGCATTGAATTCCCATCGGGGTCGGGCGTGGCCAGCTCCGCCCCCATGGCGAACAAATCGGATTGCATTTCATGAAACGACTCCGACCAAGACTTATCCACCAATGCTTGGTCGCGCAACGGTTCCGGCAACATGGCTTGAACCACGCCCAGTAGAGCGTTTAGTTCGTCGACGCTACCGTAGGCGACTATGCGCGAATCGTCCTTGAATACTCTGGGGCCAGCAAACAAGCCGGTAGTTCCGGCATCTCCTGTTTTGGTATAGATTTTCACTAGCGACGGTTCCTCATCGAGTTCAGCGGTCGTGGCGGGGTAACGCAGGCGAGTTGGCCAGTGCCTGCGGCCTGGATAACGGTTTATTGACTGCGCGGTTAGCAGTTGCACTGCGGGTCGGAATGTGTTTTGACGGACAGTATTGTACGAATCGGATACGACAATGGGAGATATTGTAGAAGCCGCTGGCATGTTCATCCTGACCAGGTCCCAGCCGGCGCAGTTCTTATTGCTCAAACACAACAATCGCTGGGATTTGCCTAAAGGTCACATCGATCCCGGCGAAGATCTGCTGACGGCCGCCCTGCGCGAGACCGAAGAAGAAACCGGTATTGGCAGTCAACAAGTTGAAGTGGACGACCAGTTCCGATTCGTGATCGAATATCCGGTGCAATCTTCCAAGCGAGGTGCCTACCACAAGCGCGTCACCTATTTCCTGGGCTATGTGGATAGCGTCAAACCGATCCACTTGACTGAACACATTGGATATCAATGGTTCGGTTGGCCAGCCCGCGGAAGTATTCAAGCGGCAACTATCGACCCATTGTTGCAAGCATTAACGCGCTATCTGAACCACGACAATTAGCATGGGCCACTGCTCAAGACCACATACAGCCGCAATCTATTGACTTGCGCAAGCTTCATGAGTTGGCGAGAAAACGCAGTGTTCGCTGACTGGCGCAGCAGTTGCGTTTTGCTCAGCAACCAAGGCTGACTAGACGGGGCTATCCTGGACAAATGCGCTCAGGGTTTGATCGTCACGCTGATATCAGAAATCTTGCTAACCGCGTTTAACAGCTCGCGCCACGGCCGGTAGGGGTTTTCGCCAACGCTGGAGACAGCTCGCATGGCCACGTGCAGTCGCGAAACAGGCTCCGACTGCGTCGCGTCCAAGTCCAGCCAATGGTCGTCCACCCAGGCTTGAGTCCATACGTGGAACCTGGCGTTGGCTGTGGCCGCGTCGATCAACAATCCGCCCATCAACCGCGCAGGGATCTGCTGCTGCCTCAATAGCGCGGCCAGCACACACGCACATTCAATGTTTCCGCCGCTACGATGGCGGGCCGATTCGATAGTGCTCTTGATCTCACCAATTCGCGGTTGCAGTTGCCAGACGTTATTCAATTGAGCTTGCAGGACTAATGCGCGTTGCCGGAGATCGTCGCTGGACTGATCGGCTAAAAATTCTTGAGTCATCTGGGCAATAAGTGAATTGCTGGCGGGCACCAGCGCTGTCGCAGCTAAATCGTCCGGTAGCGGTGCAGAACTGGCACCGCTGGCGGTACCCCCAGATGTGAGTGTCCCTAGCGATAGTTCGCCGGTGCTGGCATTGAGCAAACGCAGTTGTTGCCGCTGGCTAGAAATAAACTGCTGCTCCAGATCCAGGTCCAGCGAAAACACCCGCAGCCGTAGCGGGTCTGTTTGAGGCAGCGCCACTCCGTCGGCGGTCAATTGAAATTCTTTTTGTATCTCCACAGCAAACCGCGTCTGGTCGGACAAGCGATCGACGGTTTCTGTATCGACGCGCAATTGCAACGTTGGCTCACCCGTCAGCGTAACCGACTTGGCAATGACTCCATACTCATCGGTCCAGATGTGTGATAAGACGTTGGCTTCCGGCGGGCCGATGGTGGCTTGAATCTGTAGCAACTTGGCCGCCTTGCCATCGGCTAAGGTCGTAATGTCTGGCCCCTTGGCTTCCAAGCGAACTGGCAAGAAATCACTCATTTGCGGAATGAAAATCTGGCCCTCGATGATCTTCCCGGGAGCCATGGGCGCACGCATCAGCATCATTTGCAGCCCCATTGAGCCCCAGGTACCCTTGGGCCAAGGTATTTTTTTGGTGGTCGGGGCAGCATTGCCCTCGCGGCGCGTCACCTGCAGCTCGCCAAAAACCAAGCGACCTTCGGTCTCCAGCTCGACAGCCTCGCCTGCCTTGGACGAAAAACGGAAACTGGATAGCTCCCCATTGGATCGCTGAATCTCTTCGTATACCACGTGCCGTGGCTCGATGGCGGCTCCGCTAAAGTGGCGTTCAATGAAGTCCTCGCGGCGCAGCCTCAGTTGGCCGGATTTGGTCAGTTCGCCCTGCTGGACCGAAATTCGCGAATAGCCGACGCGAACCGATCCTCGATACTGGACCTCGGCGGTCTGCCAGGGCAAGCGGTCCGGCGCAATCCAGTCTTGGCTAGAAATTTGCCCCGCCAGACGAATCTGCTGGATGTCATCCTCTAGTGGTTGGACCGGTTGATCGGTCTTCAAGCCAGCCACAGGATCCAAGAGTTGTTGACGAACTTCGTCTGACAAAGGCTGACTACGTTGACAACCCGACGTGATCCAGCAGCAACCGATGGCACAGGCCAACCTTAGAGCACGATTTAGAGGTACTCGCTGCATTTTCAAGGATACAGAAACCAGGGACATGTGACGTTGCCTGCCAATTCGATCAACCGGGTAACAAAAGTGATCCTTCGAGCCCACAACGCGGGCGATGATGCTCGAAAACATCAATTGTATCACAGTCCGGTTTCCAAGCGGCAACAGCGCCCTAGGACACTCTCAGATTGTAACGATTACAGGGATTCTTTCCGTTGGGAATCTCTAGGAAAGCTGGCTACTTTCGAGCGATTTGGAGTTTGCGCTGCGCCAGTAACCTAATTTTGGTTGTCGCAAAACAGCCTGATGTTTTGGCTAGTTCTCCACGAATCCCTGAAAGACTTGATAATGGCCTCTCGGCAAACTCCGCCCGTCGCCAATCCGTCCGTGAGTACGCCCTCAGTGAACTCGTCGATGGCATTTGGTGGACTGACCGAACAACAACTTGAAGCACACCTGGAAGTTTGTCAGTACGGCGTGTTTGAATTGACGGATGCAATTCGCCCCTCAGTTGATTTGCAAGTCATACCTCGTCAAGGCTTTCGCCATGATATGTATGTCGATCCTAACAACAATGCCAAGGTTCCGGTCATTATGGCCGCAGCCTCGCGTGAGCGGTTGTTCGATCTGTTCATCGACATGCTAGACACTCTTGGCTCCGTCGTCGACGTTGTGCTAGAGACCAGTCACCATCATGACAGCGGGCATCAAGACTATTACCGCGAGCACATTGACCTGCCAGTGCTAAAGAGCATTCTGTACGAGTTCGAAGACTTACTGATGAACGATGGTTGTGCAGGCCTCGCTGTATTGAATCCCAAAAGGCAGCAAGAAGTTCAGTTCGACGAACACAAGCTGATTATCGCCTACGGTTCGCCGCTGGAATCGTTCGAGCGAGTACTCATCAAGCACGATGTCTACATCGACAAAGGCATCCGATTCATCACCGAGGCCGAACATGTGCACACCAGCAGCGAAAAGATGTACGACCAGTTCCTGTCGCTGGCAACGCGACTAGGAATGGAAGCTGAAGGCGACGACGCCGCAACCTGCTAGTCGAATGGCATTACACACGGTCCTGGCGATGCCGCTGGGACTTGCGAGCCTGGCTGCAGTTTTCGCATACCCCCTGAATGATCAACCGGTGACTGCGCACGCGAAAGCGATGGCTACGAGCGATTTCGTCGCGAAGCTGCACCAACTGCGGCGTCTGAAACTCGATCAACCGATGACAGCCGGTGCAGTACAAATGATCATGTTCGGGGTAACCGTAGTCGTGCTCATAAACGCTGCGGCCATTTAGCTCAAACCTACGTAACAGGCCTGCGTCCACAAACTCCTTGAGGGTCCGGTAGACAGTTGGACGACTGACGTAGTTGGGCTGCCCGCGTTTGGGCAGTTGTTCCATCAACTGGTCGGCATCAAAATGCTCATGCCGCTGAAATACCTGTTCGACCAAGTACCGCCGCTGTTCGGTCTTTCTCAGGCCGCGTGAGGCCAGATACTCCTCGAAACGTTCGTTGGGGGTCTGTGAGACCTGAACAGCTTCGAGCCCGCTGGCCGGCTGGGCAGTCGATTGATTGGGCATGACACTCTAGTCCAACGACAGAATTAGACCAGCGGCCTATTGGCAGCTATCGTCGCCAGACGGTGGGCGAACCGCTCTCTCACTGTCCGGCAACGGTAGCTACTGGTACGTCGGCATTGGCCATCGGCCAATGACCGCTTGAATGACGATCCAAGCTGCGTAGTTACGTCAGTATTGTGTTCGATCAACCCAAGGAATCCAACAGACGATCTAAGGCGACCGACAGTTTTTCCGGAGTCTCATAGGTACCCTGAGCGATGGCGTTACGGATTTCTGCAACCCGCTCGGCTCTGATGTCGCTCCCGGTAGGAGAGCCGGCAGCCTGAGAGGCCAACAATTGCTGTGCTTCCGCCGACAATTCCAATTGGTCCTGCGGCAATCCGACCGGCACCGGTGCCTGCACAGGTTTGGCGGACGAGGCCCCGGCGGTTCGAGCTGCGTGTTGAATGGATGTCGCCGACTGCAAACTGTTGATTTGCATGAAGTAGGTTCTCCCCTGAGAGTTCGCGTGTAAGTGACTTATAGGACAGTGGACTATACGAGGTCAAGTCCAATCAGAGCGTCGCATTCCGTGTCGGAATCGAATGTGCCTGTCCATAGCAACCTTAGGAGACCAGCGCGAGCGCAGAATTCTGTACAGCACTTATCGACTGTTGGCCCAGGCCACCCGCGTGTTTCCCGTAAAATACAGGTTTTGCCAGCATTTCGGTTTGTAACGGGCTGGCGAATGATAGGTGTGCAATTCTAGCCTGACAGTAGACATGCTGCTAGGCTGCTACGATTACCAGCCTGTGGACCAGGGCTGGCATCTGCTCTCTGGCGTGAATCGCGACAGCGACGGCAGTTGCTACCGAGCCTGCCAGATGGACAACGGCACGACAGCCGAATCCAATTGGCCGACCTCCATCGCCCGTCGAGCCAACTCGTCCACCGCTTTGCAGCCCACCGGCCCTAAGTCTACTGTCCAATCGTTGACGTACAACTGAACATGCTGCATCAACACTTGGTCATCCATCTCCTGCGCATAGCGACGCATGGTTGGCAATGCGAGTTGTGGATTCTGCCTCGCCAATCGCACAGAGTCTTCGATCGCTGCGTGCACTCGGCCTAACCTTTCATCACCCAGCGACTTATTCGCAAAGATGCCTCCCAGCGGGAGCGGACAATTGGTTTCTGTTTCCCAGCGCGTGCCCAAATCCTCGACTAAATGCAGCCCAGAAGTCTGCCATGTGAACCGCCCTTCATGTATGCAGACTCCAAAATCGGCCTCACCGCGCTGCAGCGCAGGCATGATGTCGGAAAACAGCGTCTGCTGGCTTCGAACCGTGCGAGGATAGAACAACTGAAATAGCAGCGAGGCAGTCGTATCTTCACCGGGACACAAAACTACTTGGTGAGAACTCGTCGGCCAACTATCGGGTTGAGCCGCCAACAACAGCGGACCGACCCCGAATCCCAACGCCGAGCCACTGGGCAATACCACGATTTTATTGGCTAACTTCAGTGCCGCAAAGTAACTGCCTTTGGCTACATCAAACTGTCCCAGTCGCAGGCCGCGATTCAGCTCTTGAATATCTAACAACTCAATTTGGAATTCCAATCCGCGCCAATCGACCAAACGCTCCAGCAGACCGTGAAACGCAAAGGTATCATTTGGACAGGTCGATATACCAAGTTTGATCTTCGTTGCCATTGAATTCAGCATCGCTATTGAATCTGTTCACTTCCCGCCTTCGCAGGTCGATTGTCTGATTACCTCAATGAGCCGCATCCCGAACTTTCAGCCAACTGGACAGCCGCCATCATAGCTGACCGCGATTGCCATGTGTCGAATGCACGATCACCGGCGCGATTGGACAGGCCACGGATAACCCGTAGCGGAACCTTGAACTGCTGACAAACTGCGGCGACCGAATACGACTCCATGTCCTCAGCTTGGGCCGCTGGAAAATATTGGCGTTTCAGCTGCACTTCCTGGGAATTCGCCGAGGCCGCACAGACGGTCAACAATTGCCGCTGGCTGTCCGCGCAATCGCCAGTTAGGTCAATCACGTCACCGGGACAGGTTGGCCCTGAAAACAACTCAAGCCATCCGAGTCGCTCGGCCGAAACCCAATCTGCTCCGCCACCAACTCCAATACCGTAACATGCAACCTCAGTGAATTCACAGGCGGTTCCCAACGGCAGTTGATCGTGGTAGCTACCGGCGATTCCCAACAGCCACACCTGGTGCGGCCGCAGTTGAGCGATCCAAGCGGCCGAGAAGGCAGCTGAGTGTACCAGACCCAACCCGCATAGCTCAACCCGCGCCACACCGCGCCTCGTTAGCCGACTCAACTGAGGCTGGCATAGACTGCGTTCCATCTCGGTAGGAATCAAAATCAAATCACAGCCACGAGTCACGACGAGCTTCTTTCAGGCGCTGTGCTTGGCGTCAACCGACTTGACCAGGCGATCGATCAGGGCATCCAGTTGATCTCCGTCAAAGCCCATCTTGGCGGCGGCTACCGCGAACAGCCGTTTTTCTGAATTGCTCAAGGAGCCATCAGCCGCCATCATTCGCAGCAAATCCTCCAGTATCTGCTCTTGCTCCCCAGTAGTATTTGCCAACGTCAATTGGGCCGTGCCGGCCAACACCTCATTGATCGACTGTTGCAAATCTTGTTCGCGCATGCCAAGTTTCTTGCAACGATCAAGCAGCATCGCAATTTCTTCTGCCGAAAAACTGCCGTCGGCGGCGCTCATAATGACCAAATTTCTAAGCAAATCCAAGTTCTTCAAGCGACCGCTCCCTTACTTTCGTTTCACAATCGTAATCTAACCTATCGCCTCCCAAGTTCTGGCGAACATAGCAACCCTCTCGGACTGATGACCATTGTCCTTCAGTTTACAGCAAAGTGCAATGGACAAGTGAGCTATGCCTTCCTGATAAAATGCTCGGCATACGAACGGACCTGTTTGCCGTTGAGCACGTGAACCATCCGCATTTGCTGTACCATGGCATCGTTGAAATGGCTCAGGGGGATATGAACCAGTTGTCGACGATAGTGGCGGGCGATGCGTCGCCAACGAGCGCCTGGAGACTTGGGGCTTAACAGGGCAATGCGACTTTCGCGAGAATGCAAACAGGCCGCCGCCAATAACCGCTCTTCCAAATCCTCTGCGTGTTGCAGACGAGGGTCGCTCCAAATATCGGCGATGGCCACTGGTGGAAACAAGAACATGGCTCCGCCATAGGTTGCCAGCGCAATTCCTGGCCCCACCATCTCTTGACCAAAATCGGTAGCAAAAAACGCCAGCGTTGACTCATTTTGATGCTCGGCAAACCACGTGGTCCGCCACGGGTATTCGCGCGGATCGGCCGGGGTATCGAACAACATCACTACGCAGTCCAAACTGCCAACGCTGGGCGGCAGAACTTTGACGTAGATATCGCCGTCGTACCAATGCCTGAGCGTCTCGCGAATGTCGATTCCATCTTTGATGCTGGAGGAAAACTTCTCGCTGCGAGCCAAATCGGCTCCGATGAGCGCCTGGGCGCGATCAGCGACGCGCGTGCGAAAGCTTTCGATCAACGTGTCCTCCGGTGGCCACGAACATTGTCCATAGGGATTCCAGCGAGCCAACCAGCGCTGTTTGTCTTGGAGCGCGGGTTTTTTGTTCAATTCTAATGAACGCCATTGCAACGGTTGACCGGGTAATCGGCTGTGAGCCTTAATCCGTTCACCATCGGGCGTACGCAGCTGGTCGATGCCCATGGTGATTTCCATCAAGTCGGGCTGAGAATCGTAGGGATAGCTGCGCGCGGCCTCGATCAAATGGATGGTGTATTGGTCACCTAAAATCTGCTGCGCTGCCACGGCCATGTTGTACATGTCGGGCGACATCCGCCGCTCCATGAGTGTCAAGTTGCGGATGTATTTCAGACACTGCGACAACATCAGCGGAGTAATCCGCCGCGCGCGTTTGCCGAAATCTTGCAGATAACTGGAACGCGCCGAAAGCAACAACTGCTTGACGCCGTCAATGGTTAGATTTTCGTCTTCTTCCAACTCAGCCCGAGCGCGTTCGTACAGTCCCGTGATATAGGGCAATTCGCCAAACATGAACAGCAACGAATTCGACTGAACGGCATAGCGCGCAGGCAATTGGACTTCGTCAGCCAGCGGTGGACTGTCTTCTGGCTCGCGAAAAGCTTCGCGCAGCCAAGGCCATTCTAGAATAGAACAAACGATCACAATCCGTCGCTGGCTGCGCTCGAGTTGTTTAAGCCGGCGGGCGACATACTGCAGCCGCTGGATGACTTGCGGCTGCTGTGGCCGCTTGATGCCTGGCAAGATCGCTGTAGCAAAACGCTCCAGTGGAACTTTACGCAAGGCGTAAGCATCGGGAAGGACTGAAGATTGCGGCTGAAAAACATCGGTCTCAAGATCGCAGAATTCGATATCCCAGCGCTCACCTAAGGCCACTCGCAAAGCTGCGATGACCGGTTGGCAGGGATCCACCGGAACGTAACTCCACCAAGCCGGTTGAAGCACAGGCGATAGACCAGCTTCAGAATCGTCCTCCGACAGATCATCATTCGGTTTGAATGACGACCACGAATTTCCGAATTGCAACGGGCGCTGGAGGACCAACGATGGAGCCGGCAGCGCCTCGACGCCCTCCAAGACACTGTAGCGATAAGAATCTGGCAAGATGACAGCCAGCAGATCGCAGCCATGCTCTAACAACCAGCGGCGAACCGCCAACGCGCAAACTCCGCTGCCATGGATGACCGGCAAGCAGGTTATGTGTTTGCCCAGGGTCAGTGGCGTAATTGGTAGAGCTGAGTGCGTCATGGAAGGATGTTACCATAGTGCGACACAGCGGCCATCTGAAGTCGGCTGTGACAACCAGTGCCCAGTCAAATGGCAGCTCAAGCCACACGCATATTGCCGGTGACCAAGTTCATAAAAATGCAAATTGGCGTGGCCCTGCGCCGGCGAACCACAGGCGTCAGCAACTACACGCCATTCTTGTCAAGCAGTCTACGGCAAAGTCTGTGCCAAAGAAAGTCGGTAATTTTTTGAGGAATCATCGACGATTCCTGGCAGGATCGGTCGATTTACCTTGCTGCCGGCTCGCGGTGACCTATGATAAACGCTGTAGGCGCTGAAGAGCCTACAACTCAATGAACTTTTGGCTGTCTTTTCGGCAGAGGGACCAATTTTACGCGTTGGCCAAAATCAACCAGTGGCAAGTGCAGAAGCACGCCCGATTTTCGCCAGTCTCGCAGCGGCTCCGCTTTTTGCCGCCAACAGCCAAAGGCTCGAAAATGGCCGCTAGGATTAACCTCCTAGCGGCTTTTTTCATTTCACTGCCGACAGAATTTGCGTTGGCCATCAACCCAAGCCATCTCGACTCGGCCATACAACGACTGTCCGTTCAGCGGCGTATTGTGGCTGAGTGAATAGAAGTGGTTGGTGTCAACCGTCCACTGCGCATCGGGATCAATTAAGACTACGTCGGCTGCACTTCCGACTTGCAATGTTCCGGCTGGAATTCCCAACACCGCCGCTGGCTTGATGGTCAGCGCTTCAATAGCCCGGCACCAATCTAGTTTTCCGGGACGAATCAGATAGGTAATCACTTGGGCCAGCGCGGTATCCAGCGTGGACATGCCGAATGGCACAGCGGACAACTCCTGCATCTTCTTTTCCAGAGCTTTGGGCTGATGACCTGAAGTCAAGACATCGATCGTGCCATCGGCCAGTGCTTCCCAGCAGGCCTCCAAATGCTCCTGACTCCGCAGCGGTGGACTGACTTTCAAATTGGCGTCGAACGATCGCATCATTTGATCGTCGAAACACAAATTCGCAATTCGTATCCCGGCACTGACTCCACTGTCACGCGACTTGCTGCGACGAACCAGTTCTACACTGCCCGCCGTCGATATACTGCTCAAATGCAACCGCCCTCCAGTGGCTTCCAGGAGTCGCAAATCGCGGGCAGTGGCCAAGTCCTCGGCTTCGGCTGGCATCGGCGCCAGGGCCAGCACCAATTGCGTTAGGCCTTCATGCATCAGCCCACCGCGAGTCAACCCAGGAATTTCTGGCCGATCTAAGAGACAGCGATCGAACATCAGACAATACTCAAGCGCTCGGCGGAGCAAGGCTGCGCTGCTGAGCGGCGAAGGGTCATCGCTGAGGGCTACAGCTCCAGCTTCCACCAGCGAGCCGATCTCCGCCAACTCCTCCCCTGCCCGGCCCTTGCTCACACAGCCAATCACATGCACTCGACAGCGATCCGCCTTGACCGCCTTTTGCCGAATGAATTCAACTGCCGTAGCGGTATCGATGGGGGGATCGGTATTAGCGGCACAAGCGATCGACGTGAAGCCACCGGCCAGTGCGGCGCGTGTTACCGACTGGATGGTCTCGTCTTCCTCATTGCCGGGTTCGCCAATTTCGGTCGACAAGTCGATCAATCCCGGTGCGACGATCCAGCCGCGTGCATCGACCTGCTGTGCGCCGGCTGGAACTGATTCATCGGTTGGATCAATGGCCGCTACAACGCCTTGATGAATCAGCAATCGACCGACGCGATCCAATCCGCTTACTGGGCAAATCAATCGGCCATGGTCAATCAACCAACTGCTGATTCGAGGCTCGCGCTGGGTGTCTGTCTGAGGATCAGGCATCATGTGCCTCCCCGTGCTGTGCGGCCATCGACAGCCTGTCTGACTGACTGACCCAATAGCAACCATAGCGCAGCCATGCGGATGGCGATGCCGTTGGTCACTTGTTGCAGAATGACCGAATGTGGACCATCGGCGACATCGGGAGCGATCTCCACGCCGCGATTGATCGGCCCAGGTGCCATAATCAAAATATCAGGCTTGCTGCGCTTCATGCGTTCGGAGTTCATGGCATACAGTAACGCATATTCTCTGACCGACGGAAAAGGCCGCGTGTCTTGTCGCTCGAATTGAATTCGCAGCAAATTCAACACGTCGCAGCGCGGCAAAATTGCGTCCAAATTGTGAGCCACTTCAACGCCAAACGTTTCCCATTTCTTGGACACCAGAGTCGCTGGACCACAGACGATCACTCGAGCGCCTAGTTTCAGCAATCCCCAGATGTTCGAGCGGGCGGTACGGCTATGCGCGATATCGCCGACCAGAGCCACGGTTAAGCCGTCCAAACTTCCACGCTGCTGGCGAATCGTCAGGATGTCTAATAACCCCTGCGTGGGATGCTCGTGGGACCCGTCGCCTGCGTTGACCACGCAACAACTGAGATGCTGTGCCAACAAATGGGAGGTACCTGGCGTAGCATGGCGCGTCACCACCGCGTCCACGCCCATGGCCTCGATCGTTTTGGCGGTGTCAATGTATGTCTCACCCTTAGAAACGCTAGAGCCACTGGACGAGAACTCGATTGTATCGGCCCCTAGTCTCTTGGCGGCCAAAGAAAAACTATTTCGCGTACGCGTGCTGTTTTCGTAAAACAGATTGGCGATCGTTCTGCCAGACAGGAGCGACAGCTTTTGACCCGCCGCCGCATGAGCTTGGCTGAGCTGCTCGGCGGTGTCCAGCACCGTCACGATCTCCTGAGCCGACAAGCTTTCCAAATCCAGCAAATGCCGACGCTGCCAGTGCTCTGGGTAACGTGGAAGCGGCACAGTGGTGCAAGGAGACATGCCAGGTCGCAGATCGGTTGGCTTACGAGTCAAAAGGTCTTCACGCAGTGCTGGGTGTCAGGCGTCGCGTGTCAGCGAATCATGCTCAAACAGTTCGGCAGCTATTGTACGTCAAACCACTCATGTCTGCGAGGTGCCGCTGGCCTGAGCGTAACCCCGCAGTGGCTTGGGCAGCGGAAAGTAAACATCTTCACTGCGCACGGATTGCTCGCTTAGGCTAGCGCTAAACTCTCGCTGCAACCAAGCAATTGTCGCCTGCACAACCGACTCCGGAGCGCTGGCTCCAGCCGTAATCAACACGCAATCGGACGGGCGGAACCATGCGCGCTGCAGGTCGTCGGGGCCGTCGATCAAATACGCAGGCTGGCCACGATCCTGGGCCAGCTCGCGCAGACGCTGACTGTTGCTGCTATTCTGGCTGCCCAGCACCAGCACGACATCGGCCTGCTGGCTGAGGAGGCGAACTGCCTCCTGTCGATTCTGCGTGGCGTAACAAATGTCGTCCTTAGGAGGACTGGCAATCCAAGGAAAGCGGCTGCGCAGTCGAGCAATAACTCGATTGGCATCGTCCACACTGAGAGTTGTTTGAGTCAAATAGGCCAGCTTGGTTGTTGGTGCAAAGTCCAATCGGTCGACGTCGTGCTCGTCCTCGACCAGCACGATGGCCTGAGGTGCTTCACCCATCGTACCAATGACTTCATCATGCCCTTCATGACCAATCAGAATGATGTTGTATCCCTGCTTGGCGTACTTGATGGCTTCCAAATGGACCTTTGTGACCAGCGGGCAGGTAGCGTCGATGGCCGTCAGCCGCCGCTGCTTGGCCATGTCGCGGATTTGCGGCGAGACACCGTGAGCAGAGAACAAAACGGTGGCCCCCTCGGGTACTTGATCTAACGAATCCACAAAAATGGCGCCTTTGGACTGAAATCGACGGACCACGTACTGGTTGTGGACGATCTCGTGGTAAACGTAGATCGGACCTGGCAGCTGTTGGATGGCTATCTCCAAGCTGGTGACCGCCATGTGGACCCCGGCACAGAAGCCTCGGGGTGCCGCCAGAATGATTTCCATCACCTATTCCGGCTACTGGCCGGCTCCATTGAGTTTCCGCTTGAAATGGAAGTCTCCGCTGGGTAATCCAGGTGGCATTCTTCTCGCGCCTGTCACTGATCTCGTTATCGGAAGCGGTCGAGCCCGCGATCCGGCTTTAGAATTGCTCAAAAAAGCCTGGACAACCTTGGAAGCCTATCTTAGCCGCTTGGGCGAGCAAGTGAATCCGAATTGCCGACCACTTGAGCATTTAACCGCGTGGGCAGCACCCTCTGGCAATTGATTCAGTCAGCCGCACTTGGGCTCCATCTAGCCACTGTCGTAGGAACATTGGTACGACAGCCACTATACCTGCATATATCGCGTTGGACGATGGGGCGGCAAAACCCGTTCGACCCACCCCTAAGGTAGGCGATACGCCACAAAAGCTGTTTTGAGGAATTTTATTGACCACACGACTACTCAAACCAGGGGTGGCTGTGTATGCTAGCCAGCTCGTAAAGCCAACTTTTCACAATCACCCTAACCGATACTGAATTTTAATCGCCATGGGCCAAATCATCACTTATTTGATTCCCGTTTTGGGGGTAGCCGCTCTGGTTTTTATGTACCAAAAAGCGGTGTGGGTAGGACAACAGGATGACGGCGACGAACGGATGAAGCGCATCGGCAAGAGCGTTGCCGAGGGTGCCATGGCTTTCCTGAAAGCCGAATACAGCGTGTTGGTGGTCTTTGTAGCCATCGTAGCCGGACTGCTGGCCTATATGGGTAGCCGCGATCCCGTGAATTCGTCTCCACTGCTGGGGCTGTCGTTTGTTATGGGCGCGCTTTGTTCAGGACTGGCTGGCTTCATCGGTATGAAGATTGCCACCAAGGCAAACGTACGAACCGCCAACGCGGCCCGCACTAGTTTGGGTGGCGCTTTGCAAGTCGCCTTCTCCGGTGGATCGGTCATGGGAATGGCCGTAGTGGGTCTGGGTGTATTGGGTCTGAGCATCTTGTTTATTGTCTACAAAAACTTCGGCTGGGACATCAATCGCGTCATCACAGTTCTGACCGGGTTCTCATTCGGTGCCTCGTCGATTGCTCTGTTTGCACGCGTCGGAGGTGGGATTTACACCAAGGCCGCCGATGTGGGAGCGGACCTTGTGGGCAAGGTAGAAGCGGGCATTCCCGAAGACCACCCACTGAACCCCGCCACCATCGCTGACAATGTTGGTGACAACGTTGGCGACGTAGCCGGTATGGGCGCAGACCTGTTCGAGTCCTATGTTGGCGCCATCGTCGGCACGATGGTCTTGGGCGCATTGTTCATCGGCACACCAGGATTCGAGACCAATAACACCTGGGGAGGACTAAATGCGGTTATCCTCCCGCTACTACTGGCGGGCATTGGAATTTTGACCAGCATCATCGGCACGCGATTTGTCCGCGTAGATGAAGGCGGTGATCCTCACAAGGCGCTTAACCGTGGTGAATTGGTCGCCGCAGCGTTAATGCTGGTTGCTACGCTGGTGCTGACGTGGTGGTTGTTGCCAAGCTCGTGGCAAGTAAAATCAACCACCAATCCAGACTTAGTGACTACCTATTCTTCGATGGGTGCGTTCTTTGCGGTCATCCTGGGGTTAGCTTCCGGCCTGGCAATTGGCTATGTCACTGAGTTCTATACCGGCACCGGCACAAAGCCGGTGCGCGGCATCGTCAATCAGTCGTTGACTGGCACAGCCACCAATATCATCTCTGGCCTGGGCGTGGGCATGCAGTCTACAGCCATCCCCATTTTGATTCTGGCTGCCGCAATCATCGGTGCCTACGAGTTCGCAGGCCTATACGGAATCGCCATCGCGGCTGTGGGCATGTTGTCCAATACCGGTATTCAACTGGCCATCGACGCGTACGGCCCCATTTCCGATAACGCCGGTGGCATCGCGGAGATGAGCAAACTGCCCAAGGAAGTCCGCAAGCGGACCGACAAACTGGATGCCGTTGGTAATACCACCGCCGCGATCGGCAAGGGGTTTGCCATCGGTTCAGCCGCCCTAACCGCATTGGCGTTGTTCGCCGCCTATATGGCCAGCGCCGGCATTACCACAATCGATATAGCCCAGCCACGCGTGACTGCCGGTCTATTGATCGGTGGTATGTTGCCGTTCTTGTTCTCGTCGTTGGCCATGGCCGCCGTCGGTCGCGCCGCGATGGATATGATTCAGGAAGTCCGCCGGCAATTTGCAAACATTCCTGAACTGAAGGCTGCTTTGGAAGTCATGCGGCGCAACGATGGCAAGAACGTCGAAGACTGGAGTGAAGTTGATCGACGCACATTCGATGCCGCTGATGGCAAGGCGGAATACGGCAAGTGCGTGGCCATTTCGACTAAGGCTTCGATTCGTGAAATGATCGTGCCCGGACTATTGGCCGTAATAGCCCCGGTGTTTGTTGGCTTCACTGGCGGCCCCGAAATGCTGGGCGGTCTATTGGCCGGTGTAACTGTCTGTGGCGTGCTGTTAGCTCTATTTCAATCCAACGCGGGCGGTGCTTGGGATAACGCCAAGAAAATGTTTGAAGAGGGCGTGGAAATCCAAGGTCAGACTTACTACAAGGGGTCTGATCCGCACAAGGCAGCAGTGGTAGGCGACACCGTGGGTGATCCCTTCAAAGATACATCGGGTCCATCGCTGAACATTCTGCTGAAGCTGATGTCCGTTGTGGCTCTGGTCATCGCGCCAATTCTGAAGTTGTGGTGGGCCAGTATCTAACTAACAATCCGCACAAGATCATGCCGCCTCCGGCCCATGTCCACCAGGGCGGGGCTTGATAGCCAGCATGATTGTGCCAGGCAAGGTAGACCCACACTGGTAACAGGATTGGTTCCAACAGCGTAATGATCGAGGCCTCTGGACTGCTGACCGTTCGCAAGCCGCGAGCAAACAGAATGTAGGGCAGTCCAATCTGCACCGCTCCAAACAGCACCAGCACGACGTAGGTCTGTAACGGTACTCCCATGGATTCTGCCTCCCACTTCTGCCCCCACACCCACGGCAGCAACAGCAGCACCGTAGCCGCTTGATTGAGCATCATCAGCCAAGCTGAATCAAGTACCCGCAGAATTCTCAGGTGCAATACCACTCCGGCAAAGGCTACTCCGGCCAGTATTCCCAGTAACGTTGCACGCAGCGCGCTACCGCCACTCAGCTCCATAATCAAGATTAACATCACACCCGCCAGACAGCATCCGAACATCCGCAGGTCGGGCGGCGTCACCCGTTCGCCAAACCAGCACACGCCAGCCAGCATAACCCATGCCGGTGCCAGATATTGAAGCCAAATAGCGTTGGCGGCCGGGCCGTGCACCATGGCTGACAGAAAGGCCCACACCATCAGTGCAAAGCTCAAGCACATCGTGGGCAAACCCCGATGCCACTGTGGCCTGCGAACCCACGGCACCAACACCAGCGCTGCAAACAGGCTGCGCCAAAAAGCCAGCATCAAACCGCGCATTTCTGCTGGCCAGCCATCAAACCACGGCGACTTGGCAAATAGTCCGCCAGTACTCCACAGTAGCGCCGCAGCTACAATCAGCAGCCGGCCGCGCCACATCGACTGGGCGTTCGCTGGCTTGGCATCTGCGTCGCGGGCGGTTTTAAGCATCTGTACCCAAATAGTTTGGTACAACTGAAGAATCAAACATGGATCTACAGCACTTACAGGATGATCGTCGTTCCCAAATCCAGGGTGAAGAAATCACTGAGTAAACCATCGGTTGTCCGTTCGAAGTCATCAGTGAGTTGGGCACCGGCAATCCGCAACTCGAATACAACCGACTCACGCACACAAGTGCTTCTATCAGCGACATGCAATCTCCGGTCCATCAATGTTCATTCATTTTTGTCGAAAACTTGTGCATGAGTGCTTACTCACCGCTTACTCGTGGTGAAGTAGATCGAGTTACCAACAGTGCGACCAAGATTAACAGCAGATGCACCGTCACCGTCACAATCAGCGCATACACCACGCTCTTATTAAATCCGTAAGTATGTAGACCGATACCCAACAGGTTGGTGCCGAACCAGGACCAAGCTGTGACGATGTTGCCCAGTAGTGCCAGAATCGAAAACCCTCGCAGTCCAACCAGCTTGTCCCAGCGGGCGTGTAGCACAACCGCATTCCACATCACGATCATCAGCGCCCCATTCTCTTTGGGATCCCAACCCCAGAACCGGCCCCAGCTATCATCGGCCCACAGGCCGCCGAGCACTGTGCCCACAAAGCTGAACAAGATGCCAAAGCAGATCGAAAAGTAGCCCATGCGGTACATCTGCTGTTGGAACTGCGCGGACTGCGACTGCTGCGATACGCTCAGCTCCTGACGGTGGCGAACCATCATATGAACGAGGGCGGCGGCTCCAAAAAAACCACCGAGGAACGTAGCGGCGTAACCCGCGTTAATGGCCACCACGTGAGTTGACAGCCAAAACTGGGTATCCAGCACCGCCATCAACACATGCAGCGTATCGCCACGATCTAGGCTGCGAGCGATGGCCAGTGTGATGACTCCGATTAGCGCGGCCACAATATTAGCCACGCCGATGCGATAGATCAGCTCCAGTACCAGGCACACCAGCACGCAGGCCCAGCCGATAAAGATCGCTGTCGAATATAGATTCGTAATAGGCGCACGCCCGGAAATGTACATGCGAGCCACCAGCATCAGAGTGTGAATGACAAAGACACCCAACAGTAAGCCGAATGAAACGTGTCGAATGTTGTACTTCGGATATCCAAAAGAAACGAAGGTCAGTACCAATGCCAGAAGATATAAACCGATCCCTAAGGCTGTTGGATTAACCTGATTGAGACGACTCTCAGCCGAAGCCTTGGCCAAGTGCGACCCGGCTACTGTATTAGCAATCGTCTGCTGGTACTTGCGTACCGCACTATTGATCTCTTGCGGTTTCTGTGCGTGCATCGCAGCCAACACCTGCTCAAACGCTTCGACGACAGGCGTCGTCGGCTTGCCACGTACCATGTCCAGAATCGACTGGAATCGCGCAGGGCCGAAGGCCGACCAAGCGGACTCTGGACTAGCGGGTTGATTGGGTGCAGATTCCAAGGACGGTCCGGTGACCGCAGGTCCATCCGCAGGCGGCAGGAACGCCGGCGGGTGCATCGACTGGACAATCCGATAACGCTGGTTCAGTTGGTCCAATTCTGCCATCACGCGTCTGACCCCTTCTGGGTCGTTGGCGTTGTCGATCTTGGGCAGCGACGGTGTCTCGTACGCTGCGGTCAGCAGTTCGTAGGTGGTAAACTTCTGATACATTTCCGAAATTTTTTGCTCGCGAAAATTGAGCGGTTCTTGCTTCTTGGATTTCTCGCGCAGTACGTCAATCTGCTTAAAAAATTCCTCCCGATTGGCATTGATTTCGTTGTAGCTATAACGATAGCTGGCGCGCTCCTCCAGTTTCAACAGATCGCGGACCTCTTTGGTATAAACGCGGATGATCTGTGCATCGCGAGTCCAAGGCAAATCCACCAGCATGGCCATGAGCCACTCGACGCGATGCCGCCGATTACCGTCGGCGTCCTTTATGTAGCTGCTACCGCCAAAGATGGGTTCACTGAGCGTCTGCAGCAAATTGGCTGCCACTGTATCGGCGGGCTTGATGCGGCCTTCATGTTGTACCGGCAGCCTGGCAACTGCTGTCCAGTCTATGTCGGACACACCCGATGTGGGCTGGCGCAAACTGTAGCCTCCAGCCAATGCCGCAATCAGCACTCCCAGTCCGATCGCCAGCCAAGCACCCAGCGACCGATACTCTTGACCAGCCAAGACGTTTTGCTCGCGAGCCGCGCGACCAGCAAACCGCAGAAACGTGCCACTGAAGTGATGCAACATGCCAATCATGACCATCATGCAGCACACGTAAGGGATCATCCAGCCAGCATTGCGAACGACCTGCAGACCGGTACCTTCACCCATGCGACCATCACGAAACATTTGCGGATTGTATTCGCTCTGGTAGAACGTCTCGCCGCCAAAGCGAATTGGATTGTTCATCCATGTCTTCTCAGTGATCTCCTCGCCAGTGCGCGGATTCTTGATATGAATGAGCGATGAATAATCGCGAGCCGTCTCGCTGCCGCTGTAATTCTCACGCACGACGTCTTTTAAATGGACATAGTAATCCTTGTAGTCGCGGCGAAATCGCAGCGATAGCTCGAAAGGCACACCGCCGATGCTCAGGCGTTCGTGTTCATCAACACCGCCATTGAAGATTTGTTGAGCATCATTGCGATACTGTGTAAGCAGGACGGAACCGATCGGCTGGCGTGACTGGCGATCAAGCAGCGTCACATAAGCCGACACCAGATTAACGCTGGACGAAGCGCCACCGCTGGTCTGTGTTTCGACGGCTTCATACTCCAGCCCCAAGCCGACAGTAGCCAAATTAGCGCTACCTGGCTTGATCGGTTTCAAATTGCTATTGGCCATCCAGCGATCGATGCGCACGATGCACGGTAACTGCGGATCGTCGATTACGCCATCACGGCGCAGAGCGCGGCGAATCAGCGCATAGGGAATGGCCTGCACGCGATCTTCTTCGGGATTGCTGGTATCAATGAAGGCGATTTCGGTTTCTTCCATGCGATAGGCCATATTGGTCTGCTCGCCTTCGATCAACGTCATCCGTTGCTCGACTTGTCGATCACCGAACACGAATTGACCGACCATCAATAAAGCCACGCCGACATGAATCAGCATGTTGCCGCCGCGCTTGCCAAACAACAGATTCAGGCCAGCCAGCACAACGTAACTGGCGATGGTGGCCTGCAATAATTGCCAGACGATACGCAATCCAGGATCGTCCATGCGCGCCGACTGGCCACCCAGCAGCACGATAGCGGTCAGCGCGGCTAGAATCGCCACGCCACCCCACAGGCACCAGCGCACCAGCGCCGGCAGATGGCTGGCAACAAACGCGTACACACCCGCCGCAACAGTCAATATGACCAACCCGATTCTCAGCAGCGACCATAACTGATCGTAACTGATCGGTGGTCGCCCTTGTAAGCCTTCTGACGCATGCCCCGACATGATGACCGCCGTCACCAGTCCAGCGCCTAACAGGCTCACCACTAGTCCTGATGTTAATCGTGCGCCTGTGGCATGAATTGAAAAGCGCGTCGTCTTGGCAGCGATCAAATTGATCATCAGCGCCAAACCAATGGCCGCACCGCCCGGAAACGGAAACCCACCTGTCAGCGGTTTGTGTTCGTGGATTGTTTGAGGCACGAACACATCCAGCGGTATCCAGGCCAGCCAGGAGTTGAAATATTGGCGCTTGACCTGCACCAACGTCTCTTCGTCTTGGGCCAACGTGCCAAACAGGACAATGAAGATGCCCAAGGTGAACAGCACAACAGTTATTTTCAGCGACCCAAGGGCCTTCAGTAACGCATATGGACCGGACCAAGTGACCGTCCGCGCCTGGCTGGTTGAACCAACACTGGTCCAAGTTCCCGTTGACATGTCGATGGCTCCTTGGCTTCTTTGATAGACCGAAAAACTCAAACCCGTTTACATAGCAGCTAACTACTCGATGGACATCGCTCTCACCACGACAACGAACCGACAAACTGGTCCAGCGCTGCCCCGTGCGATTCGATTAGCGATCGAGCCCCGGTCATTTTGACAAACAGACTCTCTTGCTGGCCAAGCGGAATCACAGCCACTCGAATGGCCGATTGTGGATCGTCACCTACTATGGTAAAGCAACGGTACTCCGCCTGCTGGACCTGTCCGGTCGCCGCCGCTTGCAGTACTTGCTGGACGCGCTCGGGAGTCGCCTCGGCGCCGACCTGTTGCAGCCACATGCCGACCGACTGCTCGATCTGGCCACCTGCGGTCGATACCGTGATTGTGGCTTGCAAGTCGCCCTCGACAATCTCGAACATTGCCAAGCGGATGCCGGTGGCGGGCTGCTCCTTCCATCCATCGGGCACAGTGTAGTTTAATTTTTGTCGCTCGGCGGGTGGAATAACCGGTCCGGTCGCAGGACCGCTAGACGGATTGTCACTGGATTGCGCCGGAGTTGAAGTAGCCGGTGCACCTGCTGCAGCGGCGGCCTGGGCCTGCATTTGCTCTAAAAACGGTGCTCGCCCCATGCCTCCCATACCTCCGGCACCGCTCGCAGCCTGCTGGCCGTGCAAGCTGACGAAATAGGCTTTGGCGGTCGGACTGGAATGACTGGGTACTTCTTCTACATCACCCTGCATCTCTGACCACTCCTGGGGCGACAGACTCAGTTGCTGCCGCCAGCGATTAATGTTGTCTTTGAGGTAGGACTGCCACTGCTGGGCGTCCCCTGTGTTGGCTCCCAATTGAGTCAAGGTCGCGGTGGCACCGCTCGAGTGAGAGAATTGAGCATAGGTAATTTGGCGCATTACTTTTTCGCTCCAGCCTTCGCCCAATTTCCAGTGCGGCGACCCATCGTCGCTGAAGGAAAGGGAACTACCGATCTGTCGGAACTGGTCGACCAGCCCCTGAACGCGTTCGGGATCGTCAGTCAGCTTCAGGAACCATGCGCTCTGCTTGTGAGGCACAATCATGCCCAGCATTTGAGTTGGCCGGGCCGGTGAAGCTTGCATGGCCTGTGAAGGTTGCTCGACGCTAGGCGTTTTCTTGGCGACCGTGTAGCTGCGAATCGCCGTATCTTCGCCGCAACCGCAGACCAGCAGCGTGAGGCAACTGGCAGCAAGTAATCGTCGGTATGTGATGGAAGACATCAAGTGAATTGATCCTGGGTAGTTGGCATCTTAGAAGTCTGACCTTCATTTTAGGTCCCCTGCCCCATTCTTGGCACCGCAAATTGCCTAGTAGCTTGTGTCGCCCAGAGGTTGGGGCTGCATCACACCCTACTACTACCGCCACCCAGAAGGTGTAGTCTGCAGAATGCTCTCAGTAGCCGCTGTCGTCGGCCAGACGGTGAAGGCTGCTGAATGCCCCCAATGGCCACGGTCACACAGTTGATGTAGCAGCTACGGCTGCGTCAGTTCGTCCGCCGCTGCCAACGAAACTCGCTGGGCGTCCTAAGACCGCTCGAAGTCCCCTCTGAATCGCGCTGTGGCGACGACAAAGATGGGGCTGACAAGTCGCTTCGCAGCATATCCGGCAGACTGGACAGACGGCTGGTGGCCGAATCTTGAATTTGTCGAGCTAGTAGTTTTTCACTTTCCGCCAGGCGGACTTCGAGCTGCTGGGCGGTGCGTTCGGCAGTTTCACGCCGTTGGCGTTCGGCGCGGTATTCCGACAGCAGTCGGTTATTTTCGGTCTCCAACTGTTGTAACTGCTTCTTGCCGGTAAACACATTGCAGCCAGTGGCCGCAGGCAGCACGCCGCCTCCGGCCAAACACAGCATCAAGACACGAATCGGCCTGGAGAACACCGCAGGCTTCCTTTCCACAAGTTATTGTCTGTTTTCGCTCCGCGAAAAGACTCCCCATAATCTCGTTTCGCCCCGCCTGCGATGAACACTAACAAGATATGCCACCTGCGGGTAGAGGGATTTTTGGTCACTACCCGGTCGGTCCATGCTAGCTATTGGACGACCGCTCATGCCCAGTCCACACTGCAGCTAGGGGGTTGTCCACCGTCTGGCGACCACAGGCTACGACAGCGGCGGTCACTACTGGCCGGCTGCGAAGTCTACTTGAAGATGCCGACCAGCATGTCGGTGAAGCCACTGGTGAGGGCATTTTCGTTGCCGGACCAGGCCCACAAATTGCGAACGACATCCGTCAATAAAATGCCGCTAAAAGACATAATCAGCAAGATTCCTAGCAGCAGTATGACTTGCAGCGTTGAATACGGAACCTCTGGTGTTCCAACTGCAGCCGTGCCCATGGCTGGTGCGGCACCGCCAAATACGTCACCACCCTCACCTACTTCAGAGAATGCATCGAAGGCGTCGGCCGGGGCGTTGCCTAAATCGGCTAGCTCGCCAGAGTCCTCCAGTTCGATGACTTGTGATCCGCTGTCGTCGTCAACTTCCAGTCCACCTGACGGGGAGAGCTGAAACTCTTCGTCCTGCTGAAAGTCAACACCACTGCCACCCAAGCTACCGCCGCTGCCGCCTGGACCGCTACCGCTACTGGAAGCTTCATCGCTCAAGTCTAGCCCGCTGATGCCGCTAGCGGCCAGATCCAAGGGCTCACCTTCCAGTGAGATGCCGCTGTCTGCCGGGCTCTTTAGGTCAATTCCACTGTTGGCACCTAATGCTACGTCGCTGGAACTGCCCAACACGAGCTCGTCCTCCAGCGACAATTCGTCATCCAATACCAAGTCTGAACCGTGGCCGGAAGACCCCGAGCCACTGAGGATGGCTGGATCGCTGTCGCCCTGAATCAGGCCGTCGTCGGCAAGCTTCAAATCCGATGCGGCCGACTTGTCCTGGCTAGCCGGTGGAGTGGCTTTGGGGACAGATGTGGTGGCCAACTGTGTTTCATCCAACAGATTCAGTTCACTGCCGGAACTAGAGCCGCTAGCTGGAGAAACTGGTTTGTCAGGTGAATAGGCCGGTGTAGAAAACTTCTTGCCAGAAGGAGGTGGTACAACTTCGCCTTCGATCTCATCATCATCATCGGCCCCAAGCGAGATTTCGTCTTCATCATCATCGCTGTCGGCTAGTTGCAATCCGTCCAAGTCAACGTGCGAAATGCCACTGCCTGCATCGGGATCGGTTAGTCCCAAATCGGAGTTGGCCACCAATTTCAAATCGCTGCTAGCCGGATCAACTTGCAACGAAACGTCGCTGCCAGAACCTCGGGCCAAACTACCGCTGGACGAAGAGGACAATCCACTGGACGCGGAGCTGGCATCCGGGTCGAGACTCAGAATCGACGAGCCGGCTGGATCTTCGTCCAAGACGTCACCCAACAGTTCGCTGGCGACGCGCTCGATCTCCTCGGGCCTGAATTTCCAGCTTGCACCGTCGCGGTATCCAAAAATATCCCCGCGCGAACGCATTTCGATTAACTGATCGGCGCTCAGTCCCAACCGCTTAGCGGCATCTTCCAACGAGACAAAATTCGACATGCTTGCAGGGGGCTCCCAGGCCAAAACGTAATGCTCTTGCCGGCAATCCTTCGCTGCACCGCCCCTCCGCTGAGCTGCTCTCGGTCAATCCTGCGTCCTGTGAACAGACACTCATCCGCCCAGAAACGCTAGAGAAACTGACCCCATAGTAACTACTGGGAGCCAGAATCTGAACCGCGATTCTTCAATTTTATGGCCTTCGATTAGGCTGGATAGTCAGATTGTGAGGACTTTTCGGATCCGGGCCCTATGGCCAGCAGAGTAACCGCAGCTACCGTCGCCAGGCGGTTGGCAAACCGGGGTTTCTACTCCTCCTGCTACCGATGGCTATCGGCATATCCTTGCGGGCCGCTTGCGCTATGGCTGGGCTCGGCGAATTTCGCTGGGCAGTGGCGGCGAGCCGTTATATTCCTCCATCCGCAGGTCACCCGACAGAGCTCGTACGCAGCGCAATTGCAGATTCCCGCCTCCATCGACTTGATAAACCGCCAGGCTTCGAACCGAATCGTCCAGGATGATGAGCTGTGTCCCCTGAGCCGTCTGGCTGGAGTGCATCTGTAATCTGCCACCGCCCTCGGCTCGGCTGGGGA
Organism: Pirellulaceae bacterium; assembly: GCA_019636385.1. Taxonomy (NCBI): domain Bacteria; kingdom Pseudomonadati; phylum Planctomycetota; class Planctomycetia; order Pirellulales; family Pirellulaceae; species Pirellulaceae bacterium. The sequence goes on from JAHBXT010000004.1 coordinate 161,943, forward strand.
CGATCGCGGTCTGGCTGAGCAGATTTCCAGGTGTGCTGGCCAACCACAAGACCAGCGCAGTGCTAGCTACCCAAACAAGCCTAGTGAGCCATCTATTAGTCATCGGTTTCGTGGCCTTAGTGAATTGAATTGATAGGTCGTGGTGGGGTGTAATCGAACAGAGGGTGCGATGGGACGATTGAAGCGGAAAGCACCAAACGGCTTCAGGAAAATCGAATCTCAATTTGTGGAGCGTTCTTGGTGTGCGTGGCAGCGAACGTCAACTATTACTCGCTCAGCAGCTGGCGCGACAAGATCGCTTGTGTTAACCGGAGCGTTCCTCGCAATGCTGGCATAGACCTGTAGCAAATCAGAATTCACCTGGACGCAGGTAGCAGCGTCGTTCACAATCCGCGCGGAATTCTGATTGGAGCTACGCTGATCAGAACATCGAGTGTAGTGCCCAGGGAAATCCACGTGCTGGCCAGCGTAGCTACCTAGATCCCAATCAGGATCAGGTTTTATTTCCGATCGACTATCAGGGGAATGGATTACCGTGAATCAATCCAAGCGCAAGCAGCAATCCGAGTCATCACCCTACAGCCTACCACTGTTGCCGATTGTGCTGATCGGATCCGCTCTAGCCAGCGGATTCTACGGACTGATACTGGCCGGGCCGTTGGACATCGCGATGTTGAGACGCTATTGCCTGAGTCACCCAGTGGCAATCGCGACCGTGTTTCTGTTTTCGATTGGCATGGTGGGCTTGGTCTGCAAATGGTTTCGCACGCAATACCAGTGGCGATGGCTGGGGCGAACCAGCGCGGCGCTGGGTCGTCTGACCGACGAGGGTCAAACGCAGTCGCCATCAAACCGCGTGGACTGGTTGTTGGCAAGTTGGCAGTCAGAACCCAGAACTGTTTCTGATAGTTGGCTGGGCTCGCGAGTCTGGCAAGTTCTGCTATTGCAACAAAGTCGCGGACGTCGTCATCAGTTGGAGAATGACCTGAAATCGCTATCCGAACAAGCCGCTGATCAACAGCACGAAAGCTACTCGCTCCTACGTATTATTCACTGGGCCATGCCCATGCTGGGATTTCTCGGTACCGTGTTGGGCATCTCGTTGACGCTGGGTCAACTGGACACGCAAAAACTAGCCACTCAGCAACAAGAGGCGATGGCTGAATTGTCCAGCGGTCTATACGTGGCCTTTGATACCACCGCTATCGCTTTGATGTTGACAGTAGCCAGTATGTTTGTGCAGTTTGCCGTGAATCGCAGCGAGTTGAGTTTGCTGGATCGCATCAGTCGAGAATTGGAATCTGCACTGGTGGGCTTTCTGGCCGTCGATCCCTTCGATGCTCAAGATACATTGTTAGTCCCCGTTCGCCAAATGGCTAACGATCTGATCGGCTGTGTGCGGGAACTGGTGGTCGAACAAGCCACGGTTTGGTCGCGATCGATCGCTGAAAGCCAACAACAATGGGCGCAGTGGACCGATCGTGCTGCCAGTGAAGTCGATTTACAATTGGCCAGCTCAATCGGCCAAGCGCTATCCCGACACTTGGCCACCTTGGAGACACTGCAAGAGTCAGGGGCTCGACAAGTTGAGTGCCGGCTCCAACAGTGGCAAACGACACTCAGCGAGCAGACGCGAGCCCTGCACAGCCACCAGAAAGAATTAGTCCAGCAGTCAGCAACGTTACAGCAATTGGTCGAAGCCACGACCGACTTGAAGAAGCTAGAAGAAGCTATCGGACAGAATTTACAAACGCTGCAAGCCGTCGGTCAGTTCGATCAAACGGCCACGCGCATCCAGCAAGCCACCGAGTGCATGACGGAGGCGGTTGCCAAACTGGCTACTAGTCTGGAGCGATCAGGACTACTGCGTGCCGCGCCACAACGTCCGCGCTCGGCCCGCGAAACAGCCAGCCTGCAGGACGATTCGGCCATTCTCCCGCTCAGATCAGCTGGAGACCAGACTACCAGCGATTCTAACAAGCAGCCGCGAGGTAAGGCGGCATGAGTCGCTCCGGCAGACAGAGGGCTGCTCTGGCGCCTTCCCTGTTTCCGTTCTTGGCGGTGCTGCTGTGTACTATCGGTGCGCTGGTGCTGATGCTCATGCTGATGGTCTCGGGGGCTCAATCGTCCATCCAAGCGGTTGCTCAGCAGGCCGAGGAGGAGCTGGAGTGGCAAGAGACGAAGATCCAGCTGGTCAGCGCGGACCTGAAGGAACGGATTGACCACAGTCGTGTCGAATTGGAAAAAAAACGCTTGGTACTGCAGAATCTAGAACAGCACATCGTCGAGCTGACACGAGAGCTGGACGACCTGCAGCAGCAAACCGTGCTGGTCGATCAGTCGCAACAAACTCAACAACAAACGGTCAGTCAGCGCCAGCAGCGCATCAGCCAATTAGAACAGCAGCTGGCCGAGGCCACCCGCGAGCTGGAGCAAAAGCTGGAAAAGCCCGCAGGCGACAAACCTATTTTTGCGATCATCCCTTACGATGGTCCCAACGGCACGCACCGGCGGCCTGTCTATTTGGAGTGTACCGATCGAGGTGTGATCATTCAGCCGGAAGGGGTCGTGGTTTCGCCCGTGGACCTCAAGCCACCCTATGGCCCCGGTAATCCGCTGGACGCCGCCTTGCGAACAATTCGCGCTGAGTATCCGGCAACCAATGGCGCGGTCACCAGCCATCCCTATCCGTTGCTGGTGGTTCGCCCCAGCGGTATTCGCCATTACATGATGGCGCGCGCGGCCATGTCCGGATGGGATGACCAATTCGGCTACGAACTTGTCAGCGAAGACTTGCCGCTGCGTTTTCCGCCGGGACCGCCGCGATTGAAAGACAAGATCGTGGCCGCGATCGAAGTGGCTCGACAACGGCAACTCGCGTTGGCCATGTCGATGCCTCAGTACTACGACGCATCGTCGCTGGATTTTTCAGGTCAATTTACAGGTGGTACTGCAGACGGTGGAAGCGGACCATCAGGGTCTGGATCGTCATCCTCTAGCCTATTCGGAACTGGTTCGAATCAGTTCGCAACCAATGGCCGAGCAGTCGATGCAGACGCCGAGAACACCAATCCATTGAGTTCAAGACGAACAGGCGGATTTGATTCCGGCGCAATGGCAGCACCTGCCAGCGGCAGATCGGCTGCCCCATCCTCCAGTGGCTCCTCCAGCGGCGATGATTGGTCCGACACGCAAGGTTCAATATCCACTACCAAGTCAAGCACCCCACCTTCAGCTAGCGGGGTCGGTGGACAGCCGCTGGGAGCTGCCGGGGGTGGAACAGGATCCAGTGCTAATAGCCAGACCGCAACCGGTGCTGCCAGCGGATCGGCGCTGCAACAAACTTCGCCGATCTCGGCCGGTAGTCAGAGCGCCGGTAGTCAGAGCGCCGGTACTCAGAGCGCAGGTGCTCAGAGCGCAGGGAGGCAGGCTGGGGGAGGTCAAAGTGCTGGCAGCCAAGCCGGTAGCGGCGATCCTGACGCTGCCGCCAGCGGCATGGCGTCGCCGTCACTGAATATCGATCTGTCACCCAAGTCTTCCGAAAACGCTCGCCCGATCGCCCAGTCGCGCGGCAGCAACTGGGCCTGGCGCGGACCTGCCAAAACGCAAACCGCCGTGATCCGGGCGATCCGAGTGCAATGCTTGCTGGATCGCTGGATTGTGATGCCCGATGCTGGCACGAACCTGCCCGCAGAGACCATCATGCTCGATGGCACTCCGGAGCAACGTGTCGAAAAGTTGGTAGCGATTCTGGAAAAACGAGTGGCTGGATGGGGCGTGGCGTTGGCCAGTGGCTACTGGACACCTGTACTACAGGTGGACGTAGCCCCGGACGCTCAGTGGCGATTCGACCAACTGAGCCGCCTAATGCAAGGCAGCGGGATCGATGTAGTGCTGCGCGGGCAGCTTCCAGCGCCCGATAAGGTAATGAGACCATAACAATTTGCCAGTGGCCACCGTCAACAGCGGGAAGCACCTCAGATAACCCACCGTCTGGTGACGGTAGCTATCAATGCACCGGTCAGTAAGCAGATTCGATCAAACACGCGTTGAGGCAGGGTGCCACTATGAAACGACGTAACGATGATGACTTGTCGGTCGGCGAGGATTCTTTTCTGGATACGATCGCCAATCTAGTGGGGATCTTAATTATCTTAGTCGTTGTGGTTGGGGCTAAAACTAAGATTGAAGCGGAAGCTTACGGACGCAATCTGGCCCAATCCGATCATTCCCAGACGCTTGAGCAACCGTTGGAACAAGCGCTGGCCCTGGAGCGTTCGCTGGAAGATCAGGCGATCGCCCTCCAGCAATATGAATTGGAGAGCCAGTATCGACGATTAGAACGCAACGCGCTTCTGGAACGCGTTGTGCTGGCACGCAACCAGGCGCAAGAACGACTGGGCCAACTGGATCAGCAGCAACGGGACAGCGTGGAACAGGAGCAGTTGCTTGCAAAGTTGCAATCCGAGCTCGATCGAGTGATTCACCAGGCGGGAGAGACTCAAGCAGCCGATCGACCCGAAGTGATCTTGGAGCATCTACCCACCCCCATGGCGCACACTGTGTTTCAAAAGGAACTGCATGTGATGCTTCGAGGTGGATGCGTGACAGTCATTCCCTGGGATCGGCTGGTCGAATTATTGAAACAACAGGTTCCCTTAGCCGCACAGCGGCAAGCTTCCCGTGGAGTTTTGGAGGACACGCTGGGACCAATCAGTGGATTCTTGATGCGCTTTCGAATGAGAGCCATTCCGGGCGGATTTGAACTAGACCGATTCGAACTGGAGCCGACCGATGCGGTTCATGCGGAGCCTTTGGCAGATGCCTTGCAGGACAGCAGCCGACTGGCCTTAGAGCTGGCTAGTCGCAAGCCCCGAGAGACCGTGGTTACGGTGTGGGTCTACCCCGATTCGTTCGACGGCTTCCGATCGCTCAAAGCCCACCTGTTCTCGGAAGGCTTTCTGTCGGCCGCGCGGCCCTTGCCCGACTCGGTGCGCATCGGTGCCTCGCCCCACGGCACGCGCAGCAACGCCCAGTAGACAATTCACGTGGCGGCAGATTGCGCGATCGGAGCCTTGGCAGCCCTGCGTGTCAGCCGGAGATCTCTTGTATTGCCTGGCTAGCGCAGCGGGTTGAGATTTCATTAGCCTTCTCCGGTTGAATTCTAGTGCAACCGACTGGCGGACTTAAAAAGCTGTGATAGGCTGTGCGGCTTGCGCGAACTAGTACCTGACTTACCTAGTCCAGCGTCTGGAAGTAGGCGAATGCACTCCGTCGTTTAGATTCATTTTTCGGTAACTCACACTGACGATCACATTCAATGCCAACCAACACTCCCGAATCGTGGATATCTGACCGCAGCCGGCAATTCGACAGCAGCGGCATTCGCAAAGTCTTTGAACTGGCGGCTAAATTAAAGCAGCCAGTTAACCTTTCCATCGGACAACCAGATTTTGACGTGCCGGAAACGGTCAAAGCTGCCTGCATCGACGCAATCCGACACCGCAAGAACGCCTACTCCTTGACTCAAGGCATTGCGCCGCTGCGCGAGCGACTGCAACAGCAGGTTACCGACCGCTTTGGCCACCAGGATCGGCAAGTATTCATTTCGTCCGGTACCAGTGGCGGATTGGTACTGGCGGTGCTAAGTCTGGTCAATCCCGGGGACGAAGTCATCGTTTTTGATCCGTACTTCGTGATGTATCCGGCTTTGGTTCGCATTGCCGGTGGCATTCCGGTGATCGTGGATACCTATCCCGATTTTCGCATCGACATCGACCGTGTGCGATCGGCGATTACGCCGCGTACGAAGTTGATTCTATTCAACTCGCCTTCCAACCCGACTGGTGTCACTCCGTCTCTGGAAGAGACTCGAACACTAGCTGAACTAGCTGGGGAGCACGGCATCGCACTGTTGTCTGATGAGATTTACAGCCAGTTTGTTTACGACGGTCAGCTCATTACACCCGCCGACTTCAATTCGCAGACAATTGTCATCGACGGCTTTTCCAAGAGCCATGCGATGACCGGCTGGCGGGTGGGGTGGGTACATGGGCCGCAGGCAGTTATCGAGACGATGATCAAGATGCAACAGTATTCGTTTGTCTGCGCGCCGCAGCCTGCGCAGTGGGCCGGACTGGCAGCACTAGATGTCGATATGGCCAGCTATCGGGCCGACTACGCGCACAAACGTGACATGCTGATTGATGGGTTGCAAGGCTATTACCAATTCACGCGACCCGGCGGTGCCTTTTACCTGTTCCCTCAAGCACCTCAGGGCATGACTGGTAGTGAACTGGTGCGGCTCGCGATTGAGAACAATTTACTTGTCATCCCCGGCAACGTTTTCAGCCAGCGTGACAGCCACTTTCGCATTTCTTACGCCGCCCCCGACGACACTATCCAGAGTGGTATAGAGATCCTGAGACGATTGGCCAGACCGTAGGATGCTGCAATGCGACATGGCTCGCACATTGATCCGCCGAATCGCTTTCAGACGGTACACCAGCAACCGGACTACGAGCATTTGCAGTGGGACGACGAGCTGTTGGAGGGCGGACCGCAACGGCCAATCGAGTACATCGATGATCAGTCGCAGTCCATCATCTCCGAGAATCAATCGCCGGACATTCCGTTTCGCTATAGCTTGAACCCCTATCGAGGCTGCATCCATGGCTGTGCCTACTGCTATGCTCGGCCGACTCACGAACTGCTGGGCTTGGGTGCCGGCCTGGAATTTGAGACTAAGATAATCGTCAAACGCCAAGCTGCTGAGCTTTTTCGCCAGTTCCTGGCTCGAGACCGGTGGCAATGCGAGCCGATCATGTTTTCCGGTATCACAGACTGCTTTCAACCAGCCGAGCGCCGGTTTCGGCTAACACGGGGGTGCATCGAGGTAGCCGCCGAGTGTCGTCAACCGATCAGCATCATTACGAAGAACGCACTGGTGCTGCGCGATTTGGATTTATTGGCCACGATGGCTCGGGAGAGTCTCATTCATGTGGCCATCAGCGTCACGACGTTGAACCGCCAGTTGGCTGCGGACATGGAGCCGCGCACCAGTACACCAACCGCGAGACTAAAAGCTATCCAGAAGCTTACCCAAGCTGGGATACCCGTGCATCTGATGCTGGCACCAGTCATCGTGGGTTTGAACGATTCGGAGATCCCCGCAATTCTTGAAGCTGGCAGGCAAGCTGGGGCTCTGACCGCCAGCTACCAGCTCCTGCGATTGCCGCTGAGTGTCTTGCCAGTGTTTGAGGAGTGGCTGCGGCGCACGCAGTCACTCAAGGCCGACGCCGTGCTCAGCCAAATCCGCTCGACGCGCGATGGAAGGCTCAACGATGCTACCTTCGGACGTCGCATGTCAGGGCAAGGAGTGATCGCAGACAGCCTGCGCAATACGTTTTCGGTGTTCCGCCACAAGTTCGGCTATCAGGCACAATTACCCCCGCGCGATATCACAAAGTTCCAACCGCCACCAACGAAGTCGGGGCAGCTCAGACTATTCTGAAGACTGGGAAAACGGGGCTAACATCTTGCAGTTGATGGCGACATCAACGATTGAGACCAATTATGCTACGTTACGACCCAAAGCTACATCTTGTCGCCAGTGGCTTTGGTTAAGGCCATAAACGCGGACTCGAGATTCGTTTCTTTCTCTGCAAACCTCTTGAACAGATGCCCTGCGCTGGCAATCTGCTGTGCTAACTGACCGTAATCCGACACCTCACAACATAGAGTGACTTCTAATACCTCACCGACCTGCTCTACTGACTGAACCAAGGCGTTGCCCGACAAGAATTTCATCAGTGGCGACAATCCTGCGGCAGTGCTCGGTTGAATCTCTAGAATCGTTTGCGGCCGGACGGCCTTGATGAGTTCGGCAATGGGTCCGTTGAAGCCCATTTCACCACGATTGATGATGCCGACCTTGTTACAAATATCTGCGAGTTCGGGCAGGATGTGACTGCTGACAATGATGGTCTTGCCCATTTCACCAAGCCGTTTAAGCAGGTTGCGCATTTCGATTCTCGCGCGCGGGTCTAGACCGCTGAGCGGTTCGTCCAGCAGCAAGACCTGTGGGTCATGCAACAATACGCGAGCCAGCCCCAGGCGTTGCGTCTGTCCGCGAGACAACGTATTGGCGTAGGCGTCGCGTTTGAAGTTCAAGTCGACGATCTCGAGCATTTCGTCACAGCGTTTTCGTCTTGCCGGGCCATGTATGCGATAGGCGGCAGCGAAAAACTCCAAGTATTCGATCACCGTCATATCGTCGTAGACGCCGAAGAAGTCGGGCATGAAGCCCACCAGTCGTCGAATCTCTTCGGGATGTGTATAGATCGAATGGTCGCAAACGTAGGCCTCGCCGTAGGTCGGTGCCAGCAGCGTAGCGATAATGCGCATGGTCGTCGTCTTGCCAGCTCCATTGGGTCCGATGAAGCCAAACAGATCCCCCTGTCGCAGATCCAACTCGATCCCGCGAATGGCGTACATGTCGCCATATTTCTTTGTCAGGTTCACCGTTTTTATCACGCTGGCGATTTCCTAATATGTAAGCTGTTTATCCGACACCTAATCGTCAGGCCTAGCGGATTCGCCTGGTGCATAATGGCACTGGATTTGCCTGAAATCACTCTACTTACTGTGTGACGTCCGCACATTAGCCACTGGAATGACCAAGCGGCACCAAGTTTGATCTATATCCTGCAGGGCCTCAGTCTGATCCGTATCCTCTGCGGCCTTTACATTTAATTCAACCGGAGCGGATGACAATCGCCCTACCAACACGGCGCGATCGCTGTCAGCACGCAGTAGATGGCTATGATCTACAATCGGCTGGTAGCGATGCGTCAGCAGCACGTAATTGCGTCCGGAAGCGGCGCGATAAAACATCATCAGCTCCATCAATCGATCCAGTTGATCGCGACCGGCCGGATTCCAGCGCGCCGATGTCAGTTTACCATCCAGCTCTTGTTGGCGATTCAGCCGCCGAGACAAGTCGCGAGGCACCACATTTGCCGAAATCGTCACTGTGCCACCGGGCCCCATCCGACTGGCCAACGGATAATACCAACGATGATAAAACAGCGAAACGTCGCGCAATTCGACATCCAGTGGATTGACGACTCGTCCTTGCAGTTGATCAACACTAGCCAATTGGCTGAGCGTTGATTGTCCGCCCGGTGCCAATTGACTTGCCCAGGCGGCATACAGGCTCTTTGTGCCAGCCGCTGGCAGTGCCAGGTCGCGAATTTCTGCACCACCAGCCCGATGATCTACCACGTAGGCCGGAAGGCCACGATCGAGGGTATATTGCGAGTGCAAACCTCCTAAGCCGGTTCCGGGTAAGCCCTGCCAGTCCAAGTGAACATCGCCTCCCAGCCAATTCGATTTGGCTCGCACATGGATCCGCCTGGCGTGATCGCTGTAGATGTGGCTCCAGAGGTGTCCATCGACCCGTCCTGAATCAGCGTCCACATCGACAATGCGAACCGTATTAATCAGCATACGGCCAGGCCGCAGACGTTGGTAATAGGCAACTAGACCACCACAGGAACCCAACAAAACGAAGGCTGCCAGAAACCAACTGAACTGTGGTCGTTTCAGCCAGCGCACGGAAATCAGATAGTCTAGCGGTCCCAGTAAAATGGTAATGCCAATAAGCAGGGCCGCGATCATGCTAAAGCTGACGGTGCGAACCGCCGAGAATCGTTCCAGCGTCGATCGCAATTGACCCGTGATGTCGCTGTAGCCTAAGAAGGCTGTATCGCCCGTTGTCGCAGTGTTGGATTCAGCAGTATCCCATACTGAGCGCTCAAAATTATTCGCAATCAAACGCTCCCACAATAGCCGACGATGCTTCCACTGAGCCAGGCTGGGGTGATCCAGGTCAGAGGCTACGACGTTGATCGATCCTAATCCATGCGTCGATGTTATCCACCACGGAACGCGTCTGGCCAAACTGTCGGTCAGCGCAACCTGCACTTGGCCTCGCTGGCAATCCACCAGCAGTGCATCCAGCCGCTGCAATGGTTGATCGGTCGAAACCAACGACTCCAGTGCCGCCGGATCTCGAATCTCAGCCTTATCCACGATGGGTCCCGGCAAAAAACGATTGAGCGGATGATCTGATTGCCACCACTCTATCTCACCACCCAGCGAAATCAAACAACCGCCACCGCGCCTGATCCACTGGTCGATGGCTTGCCACTGAGAAACTTGAATCTCGGCCAACAGCGAAGTGGACGCAGCCGCAATCACGAGCAAATCACAGGCACTATAGTCCAACCAACTGGCGGGCAAATGGGATGCTTGTTGAACTTCGACAATCGTGAAATTGCTGTGTGTCCCTGACAATTGAGCCCGCACCAATTGGTCTAGCCCCATAGACGAGCCAATCGCGAAAACCAGTGGCTGAGTTGCCTCCAATCCATCTGTTTCGGATATCGCCAATTCATCGCTGGCCAGCGGTTGGCCATCAGCACTGCGGACGACGGCACGTAGCATTGATGGTCGGCGGCCAATTTTGATTGGGACCGACATCGGTTGCGATGCGTCAGCCGCCGCAGCATTCCGATAAACAACTTCGACACCATTTCCATCGAGAGTCGACACCTCCAGCGTTGCCACCTGGGTTCGCAGGCTATCGGATAATCCCAGCTGAGCTGTACACGGTTGCCCCAGCTTCCAGGTTCCATGCACACCGAGACTTTCTATGGCAAGCAGTTTGCCTGCGACTGTCGTCGGTTTCTGCCCCGCGTCTGCGGGAACATGGTGGCGCAGAATCGTCGGCGACGGATTGCCCTCCAACTCGCTGGTTCGGGCGAGAGTGGGATGAGAGGTGTACATCGCGGCGCAACAAAGCGCCGACCAGAAAGCCGTTGATTTAGCGATGCGGAAAGCGATGGATAACCGTTCTCGTCGAGTGTGTGAAGCGGGCGTAGGCGGTCCGTAGTTCACGGTTGAATCGTTGAACTATAACAGATTTCAAGCATGCTACTGGTCTTCCAGCCGTTTGACCTTGAGGTTGCGGAAGGAGACCACGCTCTTGGGATCGTGTGCTTGTAGCGCGAAGGTACCCTCACCCAATCGCCGCTCGAAGTCATTGGAAAATGCGGGTTTGTTCTCGGGTTCGGTGTAGTCGACCAATGTCTGACCGTTGACAATCGTCTGCACACGCAACCCCGTGACGATGATCTCTTGCGTGTACCATTGGTCGTCGGAAATCCCAACTGCCTTTAAGTCTTTACTAAACACATCTTTCACACCATACAAGCCACTCGTCTTCTTAGGGTCAGACTGTGTGATGTTGACCTGACATTCATAGCCATACTTGGGCCAACCTTGCTCAAGAAAACGGGTGTGGAAGTAGATTCCCGAGTTGCTTCCTGGGGTCGTCTTGACTTCCGCCTTGAAATGAAAATTCTTAAAGGGCTTTTCTTCCGCTACATAAAACAGGTGACTTCTAGGCCCCTGGCAGACAAGCGCTCCATCTTTGACGCTCCAGCTCTGTTGATTCTCATTAGCCTTCCAACCAGCCAGCGACTTGCCATCAAACATTTCAATCCAGCCGTCTTCTTGTGCCGAAGCACCGTGGGGCATGAAACAGGCCAATGCTACGAGCGAAACCAGCGACCAAATGAAACGCATTTCCAATATCCTTTATTCGTGATAATTAACGAAGCTTGAATTGCCCAACCACACTGGGTTACTTGCCATACTTATCCCCACCAGGCAGCAGGTTGGCCTTGATGCGATCTCCAAACGTCTTGTGCTTTTCGTCAGTGCTGGCTTCGCCTTCTACCTTCTTGAAAATCTCCTTCAGCCGCTCTGCATACTTGGCCGGATCCTTCTTGAATTCAGCGATTGGAAATTCGTCTTTCTCTAACAGATCGTGCAGACTCTTGCCGAAAGGGTTGCGCACCTTCTTTTTGTCTTCTTTCTCGACGTGACACACGTTGCACTTGGCATCTGCCACTAGCGACTTGAACTCTTCCGTAGCTTCGTCACCCGCATAGATCGCTTTGAACTGATCCTGCAAAGGCTTAATGGCCCATGCCAAATTGGGTACTGCGAACACGGCACACATCACCATTAACGAAAAAACTGATCTGAGCATTGAACTCTCCTGCAACAACTTGACGCAATCCAGACCCCACTGTCTGGTTACGACACTACTATAGGGCGGGAACTAAAGTGGGAAACACGGTGCTAAACTGGATGCGTGCGGCAGACCAGTTCAGCGGAGGGACAGTTAGTGTGCACGGGAACGGCCACAAAATCAAGTAACCATCGGGCTCGACTCCACCATCGGCCGACTGGGAATCAGAATCCTGGCAACTGCGTGGCAGGCACCCCTGGCACAAAGTACGCTTCGGCCAGTCGAAAATCGCTCCAATCGGCATCGGCCAACCTCCCAGCATACAATCCGGGGTTTTTCCAGCGCACAACATGCTCTGTGCCGCGTTCCAGTAGCCACCCGGCTTGCTGCGCGTCTTGGAAGGCAAATTCATCGGCTCGCCCCATGGGCTTTTGAAGCTGACAAATGGACTCGATTCCGACATCGTAAGCGTTGTCCAAGCCTTGCAATAGCAGCAAGTCCGGATTACTGCTCAGACCAACCGCTTCGCCACGGATTGCAATATGGGCCTGAGCCTGCAGCGACGAAAAGACGCAGGCTTGGCTGGTTCGGCTGAACCCAACTGTGGGCAGTTGCGTCCCCACATACTGCAACGCGGCAAACTCCCGGCCGGTCACAAAAGTAGAGGACTGACCATACATCCGCAATATGCGCTGAACTCCTGCCGTAGAGGTTGGAGCGAAAAGTTCCAGCGCGCTTCCATCAACGGCGATCGCCGAACTGTCGATATTGATCTGAATTGCATCTTGAGTGTTGGAGCCAATTTGATTGATGATAAAAACAGAACATCCACCGCGCACCAAGCTGCGTTCCAGTGCAAACCGCGTAGAACGTGCTGGGCGCTGTTGAGGGCTAGTCATGGTAGTCGACGTACTATTTTCACCAGGCCCGACTGCTATCAGGCCGACGGTGCTCGTTGAATCGCTGCGAACCGTGAACTCGCATTGTTGTGCCATCAGTCGCGCATTGCCGCGAACCTGAAAGATGTTCATCGGCTTTGCCGGGGTCCCACTGAAAGCCGCTTGTAGTTTGATGTCTTGGAGAGTCAGATTCGCATCTACGACGTTGATTGCGCCCTCCTGCGGATTGAGGTTACTCCACAATCCACGAGCCACTTCCACGCGACCAATCTCACTGGCCGACGAACGAATTACGATGTCTGCAGAGCCACGAATTTCCAAAGGTCGATCGAGCCATACGCTGCCTCGGACCTCAATCATCGCAGGCTGAGGCAATTCCGCCGCGCGTTTGACGGCTCTGGCTAACGATGCTTCCCAGAACTCTGCTTTAACATCTGTAGGCGGCACGGTCGAGACCACGATGGTTGCGGCCGATGCGGTGAGCGCTGCAGTAGGCGAGTCAGAAGTCGCTGGGCTCGACACCGTGGCGCCAGGGTTATCAAGCGCATCGATGGTCAGCGCGGGTGGTGAGTCAAGTCCATTGATCGTTGGCCCGTCGGTAATCAACGGCTCTGTAGAACTACTACTGGAACGGCTGTTGTCTCCAAACGGTCGCTGTGGATCTGTCGGGATGCGGTTTGAGGCAGACTCTGCAGAATTACCAACTACCGGACCGCTTACCGCAGGCATCACACTATCTGCTGGGCTGATGATTGAGTCGCCGGGCAGAGAGCGCAGCGTGCTATCCCTGGAGGCTGTTGAAGGTGCTGGCTGGGCTTGTGCGATGCTGGACTGTGGCGCGTTTTGCCGGAGCTGCTGGTCTTTGTCCGTGTGGTTGCGAACTTCAGTAAAATTCACTTCCGGTAAAGTAAAGCTGCGCGACATCGACTGCTGCTGCATCCAAATGGTACTGGCTAGCAACACGGCCACGGCAATCAGCCACGGCAAATGTGTTTCGATCAATGTGGGTTCGACCAACGTGGGAGTGAACGAAATAGTTGTCGGACCTTGGCTGCGCGATAGCCCCTCTTGTTCGGCCAACAGCATCAAGTCATTGATGAGTTCGATCGGCTTTTGATAACGATCGCCTGCTCGTTTGGCCATCAACTTCATCAGGATTTCGTACAACTGATCGCTGATGTCGTCGCGCGACTCACGCGGATCTGGCGGAGGCAAACTGCCATGATTGAGTAGCTTTTGCAGTGCCGTCCCCTCTGGAAATGGCGGACGCCCCGTCAGCATAAAAAACAGACTGCAGCCAAGTGAATACAGATCGCTACGCACATCAGCGTCGCGCGGATTACGAGCTTGTTCAGGCGAAATATAGTCAAACGTTCCCAAGGTAACGCCACTGGCCGTTTGATCCGCAGTCGAACTGTCGATCGAAGTATCGCGAGCCAGTCCCATATCGACTAATTTGGCAATCCCACCTGCCGTCACCAGGATATTCGAGGGTTTGATATCGCGATGTACGACCGCACGGTCATGGGCATGTTGCAGCGCTTCGGCAATTTGTCGAGTGTAAAATACAGCATCGTCGATTGACAACGGACCCTGATTTTCCACCAGGTCGCGAATATTCACCCCGTCGATGTACTCGAAAACAATATAGTTCCACTGCTCTGCTTCACCGACGTAATAGACGCGAGCAATGTTGGGATGGTCCAAGCGCGCAGCCGATTGGGCTTCGGTACGAAATCTGCGTAGCGATTCGGCGTCTCGTCGAAAGCCGGGCATAACTTTGATTGCCACCGTGCGATTGAGTCGCTGGTCAAGCCCTCGAAAGACGGCTCCCATGCCGCCTCCGCCTATGATTTGCAGAACTTGGAAGTGGTCCAACGTGTGGCCTTCCAACATCGCTGCCAAATCGGGCAGCGGCACCTGACGATAGAATTCTTGTGGGCCCGCTGCAGGCCGATGGCTAATGACCGTCTTGTCCCCCTGGCCAGCCACTCCTGGACTGTCCTGAGCACGATCGGATTCGGATACCTCAAACGACTGAGTGCCCCGAAAAGTTCGGGTTGCCGTGTCGCCACCAGTACCGGTTGCGCTGCCTGCCGTAGCGGCCTGTACTTCCACAGCCTCGGCTCGACTTTCGCTCTTAGATACCATACCTGTGGCTCTGCCCTACTCTGGGCCATGTGCGCCCGCTGTTTCTAGGTAACTATTCACGCCTCTGGTGGGCCGGCGCGGGGCCAAGCTCATGGAAATGAAACGAACATGGTCACGGGTGGTGGGCAGACTTTTCAGCACCAGTTCGCACCGACCCGGCTTGTCCCACCCTGCCAATGGCGCAAGCGGATATAGTTCTAGGATAGACGGGGGGAAAGTCAGGGTCAAACGTCCAGTGCCGTCTGCTGTCAGATCAATCGCATAAAGCCTTAGGAAACCAGGACATTTTTCTCTCGAACCGAACCAAAAATAGTTAAGTTCCAACCGATTCGGGTGGTGTTTTGTCCGGTACTTGAACTTGTATCTGCTGGCCGACTACGCGCACGTTGAATTTGTCCACGCCCAATTTTGGATTATCCAGCCAGGTACCATCCTGCAGCGAAAACCGCCAATGATGCCAGGGACAAGCTACCGCGCAGTCGTCGAGATAACCTTCGGCCAGCGAGGCACCTTGATGAGGACAAATATCGTCGATGGCGTAGTACGTGTCGTGATACAAAAAGACGGCTACCACACGTTTGCCAATCACAAACGCCTTGCCCTGTCCTTCCTGGATATCTCCCACGCGAGCCACCGATACAAAATCTGCTCCAGGTGGCTCATTGGGGAACAGCGGCAATACAGTATCGGTCATTGAAGTTTTCCAAGCAACGGTTCACCCAGGGGCCACAGGTGAGTCTGTTAGGCCGAGTAGTTTCTGGTTGGTCATTGGCGGATCTACCGATAGCAACAGGCACCTAACGATGGCACCGCCGCCTAGCGACGGCGGCTTCCTGAAGCAGTTCAATAAGCGTCTGCAGCCCCTGTCAGCCAGCATGGTCGACTTAGACGATTTCGATGGGTTGATTCAGCACAGGCACGATGGCCTGCGAGGATGTTTGGGCGCCAATGCGATCTGCCCACGCGGTAACGTCTTGCTCGATCGGTGGCCAAGTTCCGTGATGCGATGGCAGAACCAAGCGCGCACCAAGCCACTGCGCGGCTTGCAGACTATCTTCCGGTCCCATCGTAAACAAATCGCCGATCGGCAAGATGGCTACATCCAGTCCACCGCGAGCGATTAACTGCATGTCCGTGAACAGCGCGGTGTCGCCTGCGAAGTAGATGCGTCGGTCGCCAAGCTGCAATAAAAAACCACCGGCCGGTCCGCCGTAGCTGCCGTCGGGAAGCTGGCTGGAATGAATGGCCTGCGTCATCTTTAGCCAGCCGAAAGGCATGTGCACTGCCCCGCCGATATTCATGCCCAACGTTTTGGCCACCGAATGCTTTTCGCTGAACCAAGTGGCTACTTCGTAGCTGCCAATCAGGGTAGCGTCACAGCGATTAGCGATTGTAGCTGCATCAGCCACATGGTCAAAATGTCCATGCGTCAGCAGCACGAAGTCCACATTTACCTCGTCGGCCGACATCTTTGCCGCCGGATTATCCGTCAGAAACGGGTCCACGATCAACTGATGCGACCCAGCGCCGACTAACCATGTGGCGTGGCCCAACCAGGTAAGTTTAACGGTCATGATGAGCGTCCCAAATTGCGGTTCATGTTCTTCTTGTAAGCCTCAACGCCTGGCTGACCATAAGGATTGATTCCTAGCAGTCGCCCTTCGACTACGGTGGCCAGCATCAACATTTGAAAGTACTGCCCCATGCAAAACTCGTCGACTACCGGCAAGTAGATGTTTGTCGATGGACGACCATCGTCGCGCAGCGCCTGGTTTGTACCTGCGATGGCTGCAGCCATCACTTCCGGCAGCGTCTTGTCGGCAATGTCGTTCAGGGCGTCGGGATCTGTGGGGCGGCTACCGATGGGCAGCGGATCGAAGCGATATTTCTGAACAATCACATTATTGACGATTTTATCGCGACGACCTTCCTGGTGTTGTTGATGTCGCGAGTGCAGGTCGCGCGTGTTGACAGTCGTCAACGGCATGGCCCCCATCAACTGTTTACCCAGACTTTCGGCCAGCAACTGATCGTACCACATGCCGGCACTTTCAAGCGCCTTGCTCCAAACGCTCAACAGTCGCACAGTTGCTCCACGATGCTGTTCCATGAGATGATTGACCGCTGCGTATTGCAATACCAAGTTATCGGCGGCTTTGGCGGTTCGAAAATGCTCGTTCAGCGCCTGAGCCCCCTCAAGCAACTTCATAACGTTGATACCCATCAGGGCGGCCGGAACCAGTCCGACTGCGGACAGAATCGAAAATCGCCCTCCCACGCCGTCGGGAACGGGAAAAATTTGATCGCAGCCCAACTGCTGGGCAAAGTCAAACAGCTTGCCGCTTTCTCCGGTTACGGGAATCAGTCGCTGGCGAATGAGTTGCTGGTCGCCATCACAACTGACCTCGAGGGCCTTAAGAAACTGTCGGAAGGCGGCAGCGGTTTCCAACGTGCCGCCGCTCTTGCTAATGACCACCAGCCCCCATGCATCTTCCACCGACGTCGCTCGGGCCGCCTGATGCGCACCTAACAAATGCAACAACCCCTGCGTGGCATCGTTGTCGACATTGTTGCCCTCGAAATAGATGCGTGGACGACTGCCCCGCTGCCCGCGCGACAGTTCGTTGAAATAGGGCTGACAGCAAGCGTCCATAAGTGCGCGGGCACCCATATAGGAGCCACCGATGCCCAGCACGACGACGCGATCCACTTGGCTCATCAACTGTTTCGTCTTGGCCAGAATCCGCGCCAGCTGGCTACCCTGTCGATCGGCTTGATATTCTGCCAGCAGACGCTCGGGCAACAGGTAGAAACCGCTGTCCAGCGGTTGTTTGTCTGCGGGAATTGGCACTTGCCCGGCCAACATCTGCACGTCGGTCGTGCAGATCTCGTTACGCACCGCTTCCAGGCGTGCTGCCAAGCTGGCAACCTGGCTGGGCTGAAGTCCGGTATTAGGCAAGAAGGCCCCTGACGGATCAAACTGTATCAACATGAATCGAATTCCTTTTGCGAGGGCACGATAGATTACTCGATTTCGCAGCCCTATCCTAGCTGACTAAGTTTTTCATTTTTCTCGGACTTTATCCCAACTGCCCATTGGAGAATCGCTGTGGCAGGGGCGATCGGTCCGTTGACAGTCCCCAGGTAACCGATACAGTTAAGCCTTCGTTCAGACTACATTTCGAGCACCAGCCGTTTGCCGATCCAGCTAATCGGCGAACCGAATCCGTGGAGCAATCTTCGATGGAAACCAAGTATCGCACCGCCTTTATTATTGGTCTGATCATCGTTGGCGGAGTATGTGGTCGCATATTGCTTACCAGCCTGCCGAATTTTGCCCCTGTTGGCGCATTGGCGCTTCTGGCCGGAGCCTCACTAGCGAACAGGAAGATCGCTCTGGCAGTTCCACTGATTGTGATGTTGCTGACAGATTTATCTATCGGCTTTCACGCTTCCATGCTGTTTGTATACCTTGGAATGGCGATCTACGTGGGCCTGGGAGCTTGGGCTGGCAATCAAATCCGCACCACCCGCCTACTGCCCGCCGCGCTACTGGGCTCATTAGCGTTTTTTATGATTACCAACCTGGGGGCATACTTCGCATTCTATCCAAAAACTTGGGCAGGATTGGTTGACTGCTACACGCTGGCGATACCGTTTTATCGCTACACCATCGCTGGCGACCTACTCTTTGGAGCAGCCTTTTTCGGGGCGTTAGCCATTGCGGAAGCTGTTTGGCCACGGCTTCGTCCAGCTGCACCTCCCGTGGCTGTTCGCGACGTCGCTCAGGCATAGGAAGCACATCCGAACTTTGATCGGTTGGACCACGGTCAGAGCCCTGAGTTCTATCGCTGGTAAGTCATTAAGGCAACTGGTGCGATCGTCAGCAATTGGACAACTGCCTGACAGCTTATTTGAACTGTATGCCGCCGGGATTGCCGGCAGCCAGCAGGTAGGCGATCAAATCTCGCAGCTCTTCGGCGTTGAGTGCATCTAGCAGGCCGGTGGGCATTTGCGATACATTGGACGGCGACATCGAATCGATATCGGACCGCGCAATTACAATCGGCTTGGCATTGAAGTCCGCCGTATAGATGTGCACCTTCTGATCAATCTCAACAGCGCGACCGATATGCACGTCGCCATCTAGGGTTACTACCTGGTGTGATCCGTACTGATCGGAAATCACGCGACTGGGATCGATCAGCGCATCAATCAGGTCCGGCAGTGAAAACTTTTTGCCGGCAGTCGATAGATCGGGGCCGATCGCACCGCCTTCTCCAGCCAGCCGATGGCACTTGGCACAGCCCGTGGCGTGATACAGATTACGCCCCGAGTCGTAGCTGCGCTTGCGGAGTTTATCTCTCAGCTCGGCCAATGCTTCAGCGGAAGTCCACACGCGTCCGGGCCCCTGGGGAGGACTGGCCTCGATTGGGGCAACCAATAACGAACGGTCAACTAGAGAACCAAGAGCAATTTTTTCGGACTCGGTGCATGTCAGTAGCGCGTCTTCACGAAAGTTTTCTAAGAACTTGGCATAGCTGGCACCCCCGGGATGCTTGGCCGCTCGAAGATAGAACTCGAAGTAGCGCTCGCGCTGCGCCAGCGTCCAGGGCGACTTAACATTGCGCAGCACGAATGCAAACTGGATTCCACGCACAGGAGGCATGTCGGCCATCATCTTGCCCACCGTACCGCCGTAGTCGGTATTGCGGCTGATTAGATAGCCCCAATCCGGAATTGGCTCGGTGCCCAGTTGATCCATTAAGTCCAAAGTCTTCTCCACTACGACAGGTGATTCCAAGAACACTAGCAACTGCGAGATTTCGGCATTGATCGCATATGATTCGGTCGGATAAACAGCTTCCAAGACGCCTAACAACCGCTCACGCAGTTTCGCGGATAGAGCTACATCCTGCCAAGTCTGTAGTTGAGCGCTCGACTGCTCGGCACGACGGGCACAGGCAACTTGCAGCGTGCGCAAAGCCGCCAGGATGTCTTCCTCAGGTAATTCTTCGTGTGGCAACTTCAGCAGTCTTTCAGCGATAACCTCCAAATCTTGAGGCAGTCCCTGACGCGCCAGAGCTAGCAGACCGTAAATGACACTGCGCGAATCGCGTTCAGCTAGCACCTGCGCGCGCCACCGTGTAACGGGCTGTTGCTCCAGAGCTGTGCGAGCGGCGTAACGAATGAAGCGGTCCGCATGGCCCAAGTGCTCTACCATTCGCTGTACATCCGCATCGCTGGCCGAAGCAGCTCCTTGCGAGCCGTGATACTGTTCCAGGCTATGGCGCAGTTTACGCATCGACTGGCCATCTGCATTGGTCAACTCTACCGGCGCGACCGATTCGCCGCCGGCATAGGTCACGCGGTAGATTGCCGATTGAGTTCCTCGACCGCCGACAGCGAAATACAGCCCGCCGTCTTGTCCAATCACAGCATCAGTAACTGGCAGAGGCGAACCAGTAACAAAATCTTCGAAAGTTGCAGTATACGATGCTCCGCTGGGCTTGAGATGTACGCTATAGATCGTGCTATAGGTCCAATCCAGGATGAATAACGCTTGTTGGTATTTAGCTGGGAACTTGGTGCCGTAACCGAACACAATGCCTGTTGGCGACCCCGGGCCGATGTTCACCGCCGCCGGCAACGAATCGGCATAGTATTCGGGCCACTTGCCCGTCCCGCTGCGCCATCCGAACTCGCTGCCACTGGTGGCGTGTACGACGCGTGTTGGCCGGTACCAAGGCGATCCAAAATCCCACTCCATATCGGCATCGTAGCTGAACAATTCTCCATCGGCGTTGAAGGCGATATCGTATTGATTACGATAGCCGGTGCTGACCACTGTCCAGTGCTTGCCGCTAGGGTCCACGCGGCAAATCCAACCTCCGGGTGCCAGAAGACCAGCAGCGTGACCATTGGCATCCCAGCGTCTAGGCAGCAGCAAATCCTCTTGCCAGTTGCGCGGCCCAAGACTGTCCGCAACGGACTCGGGCAACTTGGTGTGATTGCCGGAGCACACGTACAGCGACTGGCCGTCCGGAGCTAGAACAATTGCATGCGGACCATGCTCGCCGCCACCCCGCAAGTGCATGCAGTGCTCGGCTGTGTCTACCAATCCATCGCCATCGCTGTCTGTAGCTCGATGGAGCCCCGACTTGGGACCTCCGTTAACCATTACCCACAGCGAATCAAAAGCCCACAACAGACCTTGGGCCGAAGTCAACTCAAGAGGCAGTCGCTGAATTCGCGTCGGCTGGCGCGCGTCTCCTGGCTCGATCATGAACAGACCTTCGTCGCCCTGGTCACAGGCGATGATTCGTCCTTGCGGATCAACGGCTAACGAAACCCATGAGCCCATCGATCGCGGAACCTCAAAAATCTTTTCGATCTTGAATCCGGCTGGCACTTTAGCCTGCTCGGCGTCGTGCGGTTGGTACTCTGCCGCCAGTGGCGCGGTGGCCTGAGCCTCCTGGGCAACCAGTAGCGTCGAACACAGGCCGATGGCCGTCAGGTCCAGGAGCTTCTTGAACATTCGAGACAGGTCACGCGAAACACAACTCATTAGCACGGTACCTCTATTGGATTACTAGTGCAACTTTCGCAAGTCACATATTCGGGGTGGGCTTAACGTCGTAGTACAGCTTGTCAGGCTATCAGCCACACCATGGTAATCAACTTGCCCCTACCGTTGTAGGCTTAGACTTACCGAAGACAGCAACGAACGACAACTTTGCAGCGAGGCCTACCAGCGATACCAGCTGACAACCGCTTCCCACCTAGTTGAATCCAGCGGATCGGACATAATACTAGCGCTATGGTGGTCTGGGCGAACGTCGACCGGTACGCCTACTTCTAGCAGCCTAGAATCGTCGAACTACTCTCTACTTCTCACAACCTTCAACCACGCGACCATCTCGATGGACATGCACACTTTGACCCGCGAGCTGCAACTCAAAAATGATTCGAAGATTGTCATGTTGGTTGCAGATGGACTGGGCGGCTTGCCAATGCAGCCAGGTGGCCAGACGGAATTGGAGACGGCACAGACTCCGAATTTGGATGCTTTGGCTGGGCGTGGTGTTCAGGGTCTGTCGATACCCGTCAAGCCCGGCATTGCTCCGGGATCTGGGCCGGGTCACTTGGGACTGTTTGGCTATGATCCGTTACGTTATCAGATCGGACGTGGAGCCCTAGAGGCGACGGGAATTGGATTTCAATTGCAGCCAGGTGATGTAGCCATTCGTTGCAATTTCTGCAGGTTGGATGCTGCTGGCAACATCGCCGATCGCCGGGCTGGTCGCATTTCGTCTGAGGAGAGTGCGCCGCTGGCTATCTCGCTGCGACAGATCAAGATTCCTGGTGTCGAAGTTTTCGTCGAGCCGGTCAAAGAGCATCGTTTTGTGGTGGTGCTGCGCGGTAGCGGACTGGGGGGCAACGTTAAAGATACCGACCCGCAAGCTGTGGGAGTCCCGCCGCTGGAACCAGTCGCGGTAGACCAAGCCAGCCATCGGACTGCAGAGGCGGCTGCAGAATTTCTCAGGCAAGCCAGGCAAATACTCAAGGCGGAAAAGAAGGCGAACTTTCACACCATGCGCGGATTTGCTTCGCGGCCCGATCTGCCGAGCTATCAAGAGGTGTATGGTCTGAGAGCCGCAGCGATCGCCGTTTATCCGATGTATCGCGGCTTGGCCAGCCTGGTGGGCATGGACGTCATTGGTCAGGCAGCTACGCTTGAGCAGCAAATGCAGGTGCTAAAAGACAATTGGGAGCAATACGACTTCTTCTTCATCCACTTCAAGTACACCGACAGCACCGGTGAAGATGGCAATTTTCAAGAAAAGGTGCGACGCATCGAAGAGCTGGATGCCAACCTACCGGCCATCACAGGCCTGAAGCCTGATGTGCTGATCGTGACCGGCGATCATTCGACGCCTGCGTTTCTGAAAAGCCACAGTTGGCATCCCGTGCCCACGCTACTGGTCAGCGAATGCTGTCGCCCCGACTCACACACTCGCTTTGGCGAAACCACGGCGATTACCGGCGGGCTAGGACAATTCGAAGCTCAGTATTTGATGCTGCTGGCGCTGTCTAATGCTGGCCGGATGGGCAAGTATGGGGCTTAGTGCTACAAAGGACAAACCAAAAATAGACCCCAGAGGCCCGATGCTTGTAATTCAGGCTACAACACTGTAATTCAAGCTGCAACACGATGCTTGCATCCCTAAACATCAGCCCATACAGGGATCTCGCAGACCGTTTTGTTGGAAGCCGCGCTGGCGAAGATGGCAAGCGTCACAGTGCTGGCAGGGTTGTCCGGTTATCGGATCGGGATCATAGCAACTGGATGTGGCTTGATAATCAACACCCAAGTGCAAACCCTGGGCGATGATTTGGGCTTTGGTCATGTGTATCAGTGGCGTGTGAATTCTCACCCGAGCACCCTCGACGGCGGACTTAATCGCCAGATTCGCCAGCGATTCAAAGGCAGCGATGTATTCGGGGCGGCAGTCAGGATATCCGCTGAAATCGAGCGCGTTGACGCCGATAAAAATATCATTGGCGGAAATGGTTTCTGCGTAGGCCAACGCCAATGACAGAAAGACCGTGTTGCGGGCGGGCACGTAGGTTACTGGAATATGTGTACCGATCTGCTCGACTGAATCATGTTTTGGCACAGCGATGGAATCCGTTGTCAGAGCCGATCCGCCGAACTGTGCCAGGTCAATATTCATAATGACATGCGCCGCCACTCCCTGTAGTTGTGCCTGCTGAACTGCACGCTGCAACTCTACAGTATGCCGCTGACCATAGCGAAAGCTGATGGCATGTACTCGATACCCTGCCCGCCGAGCAATCGCCAAAACGGTAGCTGAATCCAGGCCACCGCTGAGTAGGACAACACAGGGTTTGGTGGAGGTTGATGCGGTCATGCGACTGATGCATTCACGTCGCATGGGCGACAGATTACAGATTGAAGGAGCCAATAAAAAACTAGTCGGTATCGCGGTCCAGATTGCCGCTAAGTTGAATTGCGCGAATGAGCCGCAAGCCAGCCAACATGCTGAACGCGTAACCAATCAGACCCAGCAGACTCAAATCCTGCAAGCCCCACCAATCACCCGAGAACAGCAGTGGCGGCACTTTGAACGACAGTAGCAACGACGACCCCATAAATACGGAACTTACCAACATGCCCATAACCAGACGATTGGTGGACGGGCTAAGGCCCTTGTGTGCCAGATGCACATCCAGCCGACCTTCCTGGACGAGTTGCATGATGCTGCTGACTTGACTGGGTAGTTTTTCTAACATCGACTCCAGCTCGACGTAGATGCGATTGAGCCGCTTGACCTGACGCTTGGGAGATAGTCTTCGCAGCCACATTCGGCGAAAGAAGGGCTGCATCACCTCGATCAAACTCAGCTTGGGGGACAATTGATGCAGAGTACCTTCCAGGGTCACCAGCATCTTGATCAGCAGCGAAGTTTGCGGCGGCAGCGATATTTGATGGTTGTACATGATATCGGTGACATCATTCAGCGCTCCACTCAAGTCAAAGCTTTCCAGCGGCTGGGAACCATAATTCGCTACCAAATCTGCCACATCGATAGCCAGTGCGGCCTCGTCCAGTCGCGGTGGATTATTGCCAACCCGCTTAATCAGCGAAGTCAACACACCTGTATCCTGCGATATGACCGCCAACAACATCTCTTCGATGGTCTCGCGGAGGCGATCGTCGATGCGACCCACCATGCCAAAGTCGAGCAATCCAAGTTTGTTGCCATCCAGCACCAGAATGTTGCCGGGATGAGGGTCCGCATGATAAAAGCCATGAATGAAGATCATTTCGACGTACAGATCGGCAGCAATTTTTGCCAACGTTTGTCGAGCCTGCTCGCGGCTGGAGTCGACGTCAGCTTGTTTGTCCGCTAGCGCGCTGACCGGCACACCCGCAATGTATTCCATGGTCAGAACGCGCGGTGAGGAAAGTTTAGGGAATGCTGCCGGTATACGAACGGTCTCTAAATGACCATACTGCTTGCGAAAGACGATCAGATGTTGCAGTTCTCGCGAGAAATTCAACTCGCGACGCAATGATCTTGATAACTGCTCGACAATCACCTTAGGCTTCCAAACTGCAAACTCAGGAATATGTTCGGCCAACGTAGCCAGCCCGGCCATGATTTCCAGGTCTTCATTGACCGTCCTTTCGATGTTGGCATGCTGCACTTTGACGACCACCTCCGTGCCGTCAGGCAGCCGAGCGCGATGGACCTGACCGATCGACGCCGATGCGATGGCCCGATCGTGGAATTCGACGAACAGCTGATCGACAGGTTGTCCCAACTCGCGTTCAATCAACTCTTTGATCGTCTGGCCAGGGTCGGCAGGAACATTCGCCTGCAGTTGTGTAAGCTCTGTTGCCAAACTGGGACCGATCAAATCCGGACGCAGGCTGAGCACTTGACCTAGCTTGATGAATGTTGGCCCCAAATCCGTCAATGCCAATCGGATGCGTTGCTCGCGGGAATAGCTTGAGAGTGGGACTCCCTGATCGTCTTTGATCCAGTCGCGAATGAAATCAAACTTCAGTTGGCTCAACCAATCCGCCAAACCATACTTGCGCAAGACAGCCAGGATATCCTGCCAGCGGCGCAGATTACGATACAGTTGCGGTATCGAAGTTATTTTCATGGACACCTAATCAGCCGGCTTGTGTGATTAGCCCTGCGCAGCGGCCTTTGGCTATGCTGACCATCACAGGCTGCCGTTCGGCTCAGGGCTACCCTCCATCATACTTGATAAATCAAGTTTCCAAGCCGAAGTGGGCTCAAGAATCGCCACTGCTGGCCGCAGAGGCTTCTTCGCCGAGAGTATCTGGCGTTTTGAGCTGATCTGGCTGACTGACCCCGGGCGGTGTTTCCCCCGCACGTCTTGGTGGCTTTTGACGAACCTTCAAAATAATTCGCTCAGGTTCGATGATCAATTGTTCACAGCGCTGGAGCGTCTTGGATATCTGCACGTCTTTGTACAGGTCTCTGGCCAAATTCTCTTGCTTGAATATTCCCATGAGCTGTTCAGGAACTGGTTGTCCATTGGCTTCGGCGCTGACCGCATGGACGATCAGCACTCCATCCTGCAACTCAACGTGCATCGTGGCCGAACCATTGAAGTAGCGACCACGTCCTCCTGGCAGCTTGTCTACCGGGAAACTCACCTCAGCTCGCAGGTCACCATCCACGACACTGACGTATACTCGCCCTCGCAGTTCTGGGTTGTTGGCAATAAGCGCGTTGAGTTCTTCAATGGTTAGCACCAACTCCTGCGGTGCCGAGCCTTCATCGAACTGCTCGCGAAATTGTTCCAGTCGATCCACCGTCGCCTGAATTTGGGCATCGTCTATAGTGACGCCAGGCAATTCGACAGGCGTTTCTGAAGTATATTTTTGCAATTGCTGCTGGTAGAAGCTGTAGCCGCTGTACACCGCCAGTCCAACAGCCCCCATGACCAACAATAGGACAACTAGGCAGCCCACCGCCAAGCAGCCACATGAAGATCGTCGGCGCGGTGGCTCTGCCTCGATCCACTGCGGAGTCTGATTGGCCGGTTGATACGGTTGCGTATCGCTTAAACCATCATGCTGTGCAAAGTGACTCATGGCTTTGTGCTTTCGTCAGCGTCGAACAATATTCGCTATCAAGTGCATTCGTTGAAACATGACCAAGCTTGAACTCAATCGACGTATTTATACCAAGAATCTGTATGGGAATGCGACAGGCTGTATAGATTCACTAACAAGTACCCGTGGATCTGTTAGCAGCTAACAAAACTTGAAGAGATTTCAGCGTTAGCGTCGACCGACTTGCGCAGTGACAGTGCGCATTGAGGCGGGCACAAGCTCCTCGCTCCAAGTTGCGTAAAATCGCATAGAACTTTCTGGCCCTTGAAAACCCACTACTTGTTGATCCCAAGTCAAGTGCTTGCACAGCAGTCGTCCGGCGTCGATATCGAATTTGATCGTCCCCCGACTCAATTGCTGAGCTAACTGAGCGTCGATCACGGGACTATTGGTTGGAGTTAGTGGTTGTGTTACTACGCTGATTGTCGCTACACCTGCGGAGACACGTTCTAAGCGATAAGATTCACGCAATTTTATCGTCTTGAATTGATCTTGAGCTACTCGGATTCGCAGTTCGCGCGGCACATGCCACTGGGCACCAATTGCTACAGCCGCGTTGGGCAACGGTACCGTTGCGTCGCCAATACCCAGCAGAGGACAGTTGAACTGCTTGTCGCGAGCCAATACTTCGCCGGCTGGGCTGATGGTTATCGTGGCTAGTGGCTGATCCAAGGCTTGAGCAACGGATTGAAATACTTCCGGTGCCTGTAGGTCCACGGCACTGTCGTAACTATAGCTCTGATCGCCAATCGACTGCTGCAATTGAGCGCGGTCGACAGAATAGACTAACTTCATGTTGCCATCGGCATCGACCGACTGTACATCCCATACCTTCAGGCTTTGCGACCGAGAGGTGCTGTTTTCCTGGTCTGCGGCCACCATAGTTTGTGTCTCGGATTGGTGCACGACCTGAGAGACTATCTGTTGACCGGCCTGCAGCTTGTACTGTAGTAGCCAAGCTGTTTGAGCGCTGGCCGCACCGGCTAGTAGACACCACACCAGTCCAAAAGTGCTCCAAGTCGTTAGCTGGCCCGCAATCTGCGTGGCACGGAGTGGCTGTCCCTGCACGTCACTGATTCCCTAGAAGCCAAGCCTCGTTTACCTAAGTCTCCCACACAGTCTGGGTGATACCATGTTGTCCAATGTGCGCCAAGCCGGAACTTTTGTAGTTGCGCACCTCATGTTTAATCGCCCGGAAACACCCCATGAACTGGTTGTTCGTACTCGTACTCAGCCCCTGGCGGTCCTCGTACTCCTACTCGAACAGTGCGTTTCGAGTACGAGCACGAGTACCATTTCATTGAGTACGAGTACGATTCCAGCCCCCAAAGCGCAACTTCAAAAGCCAGAACCGGGGTTCTAAAGCTTTTGGAAGTAGGTCGATTGGCCGTTGTGAATCACCATTTCATTAGGACTGGCGTCATGGGCTTCGTTGAGCGCCTGCTCTAAGCGATCGAGCAAAGGTGTCGTTTCCTCGTTTTCGTCAGCATGGCCAACGCTGACTGCAAACCGGCTGGGAACAGTTGGCAATTCCCAAGTTTCCAGGGTAAGGTTCAAATTCAGAAGCACATCCGCCGCGCGTTCATGAGTCACAGCGCATGAGCAGCCTGGCAGGAACATACAAATCGTCTGCGGACGGTAGAGGCATAATAAGTCAATCCCGCGAACTTTGCTTTCAATGACCGTGACGACCTTTTGCCAGCTTTCTGAGTTTAGCGGAACCTGATCCTCATTGATGGCCTCCACCATGATAACTCCTGCCGGCAATCCCTTTTTCTGCAACGTGTCCAAATGCTCGGCTACACGTTCGACAAATGTTCCTAAATCTAAGCAGGCGGTAACGGGTCCGGAGTCCTCGGACCTCAGTAACTCGAGTTCAGTATTCAAATCACTGGAGGGGCTGTAGGTTCGCACTGATTTAGAAGCAGTCGGAACGCCAAAGTGAGCACGAAACTGTTCAGCGTCCAGATCTTCACCTTCGTCAGGAAATGGCTCCCAACCTTGACTAGCCAACCAGAATCCTTGATTTCGACCATTACGCTTGGCTTGGTACATACCTTCATCGGAACGCTCTGCGGCTACATTCAAATCGTCACCAGGCTGTACCAATGACAGCCCAGCGCTGGCCGTCACGACTAGCTCTAAATCTTCGTGCACGATCGGATTGGCGCTAACCGCCTGGCGAATCCTGGTGGCCTTCTTAATGAGCTGAACTTCGTCGGATGCAATCAGAACTATTGCAAATTCTTCGCCGCCGTGACGAGCCGCGAACGACTGCTGATCACAGGCTCCAGAAATCTTTCTCGCGAATGCGATTAACACGGCATCGCCGGCCGGATGGCCGTAGGAGTCGTTAATGCTCTTGAAGCGGTCGATATCCAGCAATAACA
Organism: Pirellulaceae bacterium; assembly: GCA_019636385.1. Classification (NCBI taxonomy): domain Bacteria; kingdom Pseudomonadati; phylum Planctomycetota; class Planctomycetia; order Pirellulales; family Pirellulaceae; species Pirellulaceae bacterium. The sequence goes on from JAHBXT010000004.1 coordinate 191,172, forward strand.
ACCCCAAGTGTTGATTGGTCTTCGATTCCAAACATGACTGGAGGTATTCTTCTAGCGCTCGTCGATTCGGCAGTCCCGTCAATGAATCCGTTCGCGCCAGGTGAGTTGCCTGTTCGATGAGTTCCGTTTGTTCGGCAATACGTTGTCGAGCATCCTGTAGTTGAGCTTGCATCTCTGCATTGGCACCGATGATCTCAACGAACGCCGATTGCTGCCACTCAGGCGACCCCTCGGTAACCTCATTGATGGAGGCAGTGAATTGCTCCATCTTGGCGCTATGCGTATTGACATCGCTGAACATGCGGCTGGTGAGCGACTTGAGCTGGTTGGCGACCGCCCGCATTTTCTCTGCGTCAATTTGCTGCAGTACATTTTGTAGGTCGCTCTGCTCCCCTTCACCCTTGGCAGCCACGAACGACATGGTAACCGCTACTCCAGCAATCAGGCCTGCAAGCGTACATAAGAACTCGATCATATCAGCGTTTTGCTTAACTTTCGTGGAAAAAACCGGCGGCGAAGCCGCGCAGACAACAGGGAATCATGGCCTTTAGCATATAGGTCACGACATCAGCTAAAGCAAAGTTGTTTTGCTAGCACGGGCGAAGCTTGCCGATTTTAACAACTGCGCGAATTGGTTCGGCTTTTATTGACGTGCCGGGAATGTGCGTCATACTTATGGTCAGCGAGCGGAAAGAGCCATACATCTTGAACATTCAGCACGGAATCGCTCGTGGCGTTTGAGGCTCTAATTGGAGGATTCTGCCATGATTAAGTCCGGATACCGAGACGTAACCGGTCGCCTCCGCATCTTGTTGGCGGAAAGCCCGATCGCTGAAATTCGGACAATTCGAGTTCAGCAAGACGGGGATCGCGTCACATTGCAAGGTCGCGTGCGAACCTTTTATGCCAAGCAGATGGCTCAAGAGACAATCCGAGGAGCTACCCGAGGACTTCAAATCGTGAATTCAGTTGATGTCGACTGATGTAATTTGAGCTGGTTGATCAGCGCACGTAAGAGCTGCTCCAATTCCGACTGGCCGCTGATGATCTCTAGTTCTATTTCCAGCGCCAGCAGTTCACAGCTTCCAATATGTGTAGTCTGTAGTTTGACCAGGTCCTTGACGGTGCACACTAGCTTTGCTCCTGTGTGCTGGCTGGCCCAGTCACGAAGCCATTGCACATCTTCTGCAGAATAAGCATGATGATCTGGCCAGCAATGAGTGCCGACCAGTTCGGCACCCAATCGTTTGAGCGTATCAAAGAATGCAACCGGATTACCGATACCACAAAATGCTAGTATCTTTGCGCCGACGACTATATCGAGTGACCAATGTTGATCGGGATAACCCCATAGAGACACGGGTCGGTGAATGGCATGCACACATACCGCAGTCGGTTGATGCTGATGTACTTGCTGGACAATGCGCTGCAGATCGCGTGGTGAAATATGGTCTGCCCGCGTAATGATGACTGCCTGGGCACGCGACAGACTGGACATCGGCTCGCGACGTAATCCGGCTGGCAGCAACCACTGCGCGGCAGGCGTATCGGTAGCGTCAATGAGCACAATATCCAAGTCTCGCGCCAAGCGGCGATGCTGAAAGCCATCGTCCAGCAGCAGGACTTGCATCTCCAATTCTTCGTGCGCCAATTGGGCCGAAGCGATGCGATCCCAATGCTGCAAATGAGGCACATCAGGAAATTTCAATTCCAACTCCAAGGCTTCGTCGTTGCGGCCGGAGTCCAATTGTCCATAACCGCGACTCAGGATAGCCACGCGTAGGTTGCGCTGTCGCAACCATCGGGCAATCCAAGCCACCACAGGACTCTTGCCTGTGCCGCCGACCGACAGATTTCCCACGGAGACGATCGGTAGCGGACTGCGAAAAGTCTTGTTCCACCCCCAATCGAAAAGGCGATTGCGCAGCAGTATGGCAACGTAGTACAGCAGGCTGGCGCAGCGCAATGCGTATCGCGCTAGTCGATCGTACCAACGCGGGTTGGAACGTGTGAGCCACTCACGCCAGCTTGTCAACGCAGCGCCTCGCTATAACACGGGACCAACCAGCCACGGAACAAACTCTTCATCCCCTAGCGACAAACGCTCGCTACAGGTTGGACGACCGCTGGCAACAGCTAACAATTCCTCAAACAGTTCACGCCCTAACTGCGGGATGTCGCGACCATGTAGAACCGGCCCGGCGTCAAAATCCATGTCGTCGGACAGGCGCTGAAACAGCTGGCTGTTGGATGCAATTTTAAAACTTGGAACCGGCTTGAATCCAAAACAGCTACCGCGCCCCGTCGTGAATGCAACTAGATTAGCACCTCCGGCCACCATACCTGTCACGCTGGCGGGGTCGAAGCCTGGCGTGTCCATCACAACCAGGCCCGACTGCTGAACTGCCTGAGCGTATTCGTAAACCGCTTCCAGCACCGACGATCCGCCCTTGGCCACCGCTCCGAGTGATTTTTCGGTAATTGTCGTTAACCCCCCAGCCTTGTTACCTACCGACGGATTATTGTCGAACTGTTCACCATACTGCTGACAGTATTGCTTCCACCATTCCAGCCGCTCAAGTAGCTTGTCCGCTACCTCTTGTCGCCTGGCACGGCGCACCAGCAGGTGCTCGGCACCGTAGATTTCTGGAGTCTCCGACAGTATCACGGTGCCTCCACAACCGACTAGCAAATCGGCGGCTGCACCCAATACTGGATTGGCCGAAATTCCTGAATAACCATCCGAACCTCCGCATTCCGTAGCCAACATCAGATGGCTGGCACTGACCGTTGTGCGTCGTGCCAAATTGAGTTGTGGAAGTAACTGACGGACGACATCCACTCCATAGCGAACTGTTTTTTCTGTCCCCCCCAAGTCTTGAATGGTCAACATGGGAATGAGGCGCGCCGTTGATTGCTCCGCAGCCACAGAACCGGCGGCGTTGGTTGAGACAGCGGAACTGGGGAGATGTATTTGATGAAGATTCTCGGAGCGTTGTAAGTGATCCAGCGATCCCTGTTCGCACCCCAGTCCGACGAACAAACAGCCACCTACGTTTGGGTGGCGAGCCATGGCTGCTAAGACTCGCGAAAGCATGCGATGACGCGATCCCTCCCACGCCATGGCGCAACCGCCTTCATGACGAAATGAAATCACACCGTCAACGTTTGGAAAATCTTGTAGCGCAGTGCCCTCAAAGTGCCGGGCGATCCTGCGGGCCACCGACGCAGAACAGTTGACGTTGCTGATGATCGCCAAATAGTTGCGCGTACCGACGCGACCGTTGGGACGAACATAGCCGTCAAAAGTGTACTGACGATCCACTGGTGGATTGACCGGTAGCTCAGTCGATGATGCCTGAGTGTCCACCTGATGCGTGCACGAAACGTTGTGCGTATGGACATGTTGCCCGGCAGAAATGGGGATGCTGGCTTGCCCGATCGGCCAGCCAAACTTGACAATTTCTTGGCCCTGGCGATGGTCGCAAATCGCCAGCTTGTGTCCGGCTGGAATGTCCTGCCGAGCCACAATGTTTCGCCCCAAAACACCGACACTCAGTCCCGCCGCAACAGGGCGTGTGCAAACTACCACCGTGTCGCGCGGATGTATGAGTATTGCCGTAGGAGATTCGGTTGAATCAGGCACGAGACTGCCAATGGGTTGAGGACGGGGTTTGCCGGACGGGTTATGATAAAGCTATAGTCTCCGCCTGGCCAGTATCTGGGTGGCCGGAATCCCCGGAGCCGACCCGATCGCAGATGCCAATTGCATTCGCCACCATGAGTTCCATGCTGACACCTTCTCAGCCTACTAGTACCGCCAATCGGTTGAGTGCCGACGATGTTGATCGTCAACTCGCGAGCCATATAGCGCAGGCGGCTCAATTCATTCGCCTGTTGGACATATTGATTGCTTTGATGTCCTGGGTGGTCCTGCTGCTCAGCCTGTGGCTGGTGGCCAGCGCTATCGACCACTGGATCATTCCTCTCTCGGTGCCACTACGGTGGATCGCCTGGCTAGCGTTTGTTGCAGCAAGCCTCTGGCTGTCTTTCAGCCGCATTGCACCGCTCATCGGAAGACGGATCAATCCTGTCTACGCCGCGCACAGGATTGAACAACTGCTTCCCGAATTCCACAACGGTCTCATTTCCTGGGTGCAATTGCGCTCACTGCCGGAACAAGGCGTGCCTAAAGGGGTGATGGCGGCGCTCAGTTATCGAGCTGTCAGGTATTTGGGCGGTCAAGAACCATCGGCGACTGTCGATACGACGGGACTGATCAAATTGGTGGGTACCAGTTTGTTGTTGACGATCGCTCTAGCCGTATACGCGATGTTATCTCCCAAAAGCCTGCTGGAAACTGGCAAGCGAATTGCGTTTCCGTGGCGGAGCATCGTCGCACCGACTCGCGTAAATATCTGGGAAGTATCGCCCGGCGACGTCGAATTAACATCTGGTACGCCGCTCAAGGTCGAAGCTCATCTGCGCGGACTAACTCCGGACATGCCCGTCTGGTTATGCTTTGACTCGCTGGATGGCCAGTTCGTCAATCAACGCACGCAATTGTCCGCCGTCGTCGAAGGTACGCATTACTCCGGTCAAACGGGGACCGGGTCGCAGGGCGTGGAGCAGGATCTGCAGTATTGGATCGAAGCCGGCGATGCGCGCAGTCGGTCGTTCCGCGTGCGCGTGAGCCCACTGCCGACACTAGCTGTCAACCGCGTGCGATTGGAGTATCCCCAGTATACGCGACTTGAGCCGGCTGACTTTCCAGCAACCGCCGACGTGGACGCCGTTGAAGGTTCACGAATGTTGGTCTGGGGCACATCCAATCAGCAATTACAGCGAGCTCGATTGGCCATCAATCCGGAATTAGACAGTTCGGGAAATGTCGCGCGCGCCAGCGAATACTTCGAGCTGAAAGTCGATGACTTGCAATTGCACGGATCTTGCGTTTTGTCATCGCAGCACAAGTCTTATGGTCTACATGGTACGGTACCACGAGGCCAGTCGAATCGCTTTCCAGTGGTTCGAGCGTTGAACGTTTTTAGCGACGCCGCACCTGAATGCGTGCTGGTTGGACCGGAAAATCGCATTGTTCGCGTTGCTCCAAACAGTCGACTGAGTTTGGAAATCCGCGCCAGTGACTCCGATTTTGGGCTATCTCAAGTGCACCTGACTCTCAAACTGGACCAAGGTCGCGAAGTCAAGAAAGTGCTACTTGAGGACGCGCACCTCGGACCCCGACCGGTATTTCAAAGAGTATTTTCAGTACCCGTCAACGTTGGATCGGTCAATGCAGTTCCCGGCGATCGAATTCACATTCTGGCGACGGCAGCCGACAATCGACACGATCCGCAGTCGGGACAGTTCAGCCCCAATACACGCGATTCTTTGCCACTGATCCTGGAGGTCGTCGGTCCCCAGCAAGCCGAGATACCACCTGAACTGCAGCGGCCTGCTCCATCACCTACGTCGCCTACCGCTAATTTGTCAGACCACAGCTCGCCGCAGCCACCAGCACCATCGCGATCATCGTCCAGCCCGTCGCCAGAATCATCAAGCCAACCACCGGGGGAATCTAACCAGTCACAGCAATCTGCGGCCAACCAATCAAGTGGCTCTGACAACTCTCAACAGTCCAGCGGTGGTCAACAATCCAGTGGCGACCAACAATCCAGTGGCGACCAACAATCCAGTGGCGACCAACAATCCAGTGGCGACCAACAATCCAGCGGCGACCAGCGATCCAGCGGCGACCAGCGATCCGACAGCAGTCGGCAATCCGGTAGCGGCCAGCCGCCAAGTGGGAGTAACCAGCAATCTACTGACGGTACACAACGGTCATCCAGTGATTCGCAACCATCCACCGGCGAGCCACAATCTTCATCTGCCAGCTCGCAGCCATCATCGGACCGTTCGCAGCAGCCGGAGGCTAATTCTGATTCAAAGGCCGGCAGCAATTCAACTTCAGGTGAAGGTGACTCAGTTGGCAACACCAGCGGCGATTCCAGCCACACTCAATCGGACTCCGGTAACTCGTCGGCTGACCATCGCCGCGATCAAGAAACTCTGGAGAAGGTACAGCGATTCCTGGAGAGTCAACGGAATAATCGTTCTCACCAACAGTCCCAACAATCTTCAAATAACGATCCATCATCAGGAGCAACTCAGCCCAGCGACGGTCACGACAGCCATGCTCCGCCCAGCAACGGCCAGGAACAGAAGTCTCCGCAGCCAGATTCTCTACAGTCCGATTCCAATCAATCGAACTCGCGAAGCGAAACTCAACAGCAACCTTCGCAACAATCGGCTACCCCACAGTCGGTCGTTGAGAATTCGAATGTCCAGCAGCAAGATTCGCAATCTAAAGCATCTAACTCACGACAGCCAGGCTCACAACAGCCAAGCTCTGAACAGCCCAGTTCTGAACAGCAGGATTCAGCTCAGCAGGATTCCAGTCAGAGTGGCCCCAATCAAGACGCATCCCCTCAATCAGAAGTAGGTCAGCAAACATCGAAACGGTCAGACTCCCAACAACCGGGCACGCAGAAACAACCATCTCAGCCACAGAACGCTTCTGAGCAATCCGGGTCTGCTCAGCCAGGTACCGATCAACCCGGTGCAGAGCAGCAGACATCACCTCAGCCGGAAACGAAACCAGGGAGTTCTCAGCCACACGATCCTCAGCAGAAAGGCCAGGGATCCAAATCAACCGCCGATTCCAAACAATCAACCTCAGGCTCTCCAGGCGGAACGTCGAAACAGGAAACCGGTTCAGAGAAACCATCTCCTTCCTCATCCAATGCGCAACCCGGTCGTGGTTCCAAGGGGGCCTCAAGTTCTGGGCCAGCCGGAGCAAGCGACGGAACTAGCCAAAGTGCCGAACCGAATCAAACATTCTCCGAACAATCCACCGACTTGGCTTTGGATTATTTGGACCGGCAGCGCGAGCAGCCCGATCCCGAATTGCTGCGCGAAATGAATTGGACGGAGAAAGACCTGAGCGACTTTGTCGAACGTTATAGGGCCGCTCGATCGCTGTCTACCACAGCGCAGCCGTCCCCCCAGTCCAGCGAAGATTTGCGGACGCTGCGATCGCGTGAGAATACTACATCAACGCTTGCCCCTAGCGGTCGTGGTGACGACTTTCGTCAACAGCTTGACGGCGGGGGACGGACGCGTCCACCAGAACGGTTGCGGCGACAAGTGGAAGAATTTCAGCGTGCACTTAGACAGCGCCAGCCGTAGCCGACTCGTTCGACCCGACTACTCATTCTTTAGCCGTTTGATGCTTATGTCCGACCATCCGCCTTTTGCTCAAAGCGATGCCGATCCTACGGATTGGCTTGACCAAGCGCGCACTGGTCAGCTCTCCTGGACTCAAGTTGCGGAGCGACTGTTGCGCTTGGAACATCCCTCTGGGAGAGAACATCAACCCGATGTCGATCGCTTGCGGCGTTGTGGATTTGGTGAAGTCATTTTCGGCGAGAACAAGTCGGCTCGGTCGATCATCACCATTGCGGCCCGTCTGTTGGATTCAAGCCAGGATGAAGTTCTGGTCACGCGCTGCCATTTGCTGGATGTGCCAGCCATCGTTGCGGGATTCAAACACGCCCGTTTTGATTGCTTAGGACGCACGCTGCGACTGAGCCATCGCCTCATCGATGACACAATTCTGGCGCCCCATGAAGCTGCCACTGCCCAAGTTTGCGTGGTCACCGCCGGCAGTACAGATTTGCCGATTGCTCGCGAAGCGCTAGAAACGTTGGCATGGATGAGAGTGCCCTGCCGACTGCTGTCTGATGTTGGCGTGGCTGGTCCCTATCGGCTGTTACCGCATCTGGACAATCTGCGAACTTGCCGTGCGATCGTGGTCTGCGCAGGGATGGAAGGCGCTCTGGCCAGCGTACTGGGTGGCTTGGTACCCTGCCCTGTCATCGCTGTACCTACCAGCATCGGATACGGCGCCAACTTGGCTGGCATCACCACGCTACTGAGCATGATGAGTAGTTGTGCAGCAGGCGTGAGTGTGGTCAATATTGACGCTGGATTCAAGGGCGGATACGTCGCGGGCTTGATCGCCGCTAGCCACCCACAGGCATCTCCAACGAATCATTCATGCTGAACAACAACCTCATGCCTGCCCAACGCCGTTTGCCATTGATTCTTGCCAGTCAGTCTCCGCGACGCCGCCAGCTGCTTGAGGATGCCGGTTATACATTCCAAATTGTGGTGCCCGATGCAAATGCGGAACCCGTCGATGAGCAACTTCGTCGCAACGAGTCTATATCACAATTTGTTCAGCGACTTGCGCGCCAAAAAGCAGCCGATGTTGCGGCTCGTGTTTCTCAGCCGGCATTAGTAGTCGGTTGCGATACAGTAGCTGATATCGATGGGCAGATTCTAGGCAAGCCGCGTGATCGTGCCGATGCTCAACGCATGCTTATGCAGCTTAGCGGACGTCGCCACAGCGTGTGGAGTGGATTGTGCATTCAACACACGACCTCGAAGCGATCCTGGTCCGAAAGCGCCGAAAGCCAACTGGACATGCGGTTGCTCGCGCCTTGGGAATTGCAAAGCTATCTAGACTCAGGCCAGTGGCAAGGCAAGTCGGGCGCATTCGGATTTCAAGATGGTCCACCCTGGCTGGCTCTAGTCGCGGGCAGTGCAGACAACGTGGTCGGTCTACCGCTGGAATTGTTAGCACGATTACTACAGCAGGCACAGTCGATCGTGGACAATCAGTCGTGAACTAAGACTCCTGGGAAGGCGGATGTGGTCGTAACGCCGCTCAGATTCAAATCGCTGGCGCAATGCCGCTCGCAATGCTCAACTTGGATCAGGGCCCAACTTGGATCAGGCCGACAACCGCCTCGTCGTGATCGCCAATACAAATCCGTATCATTGCACATAACCGTACTGCGAGCCTCGGACAGTTTCTGTCGATGCTGCCTCGATACTGCCCATCCAACCCGTCGGTGGCACCAATCGCAGCCAGAAACTGAGCTTGCAGGCGACCGGGCATTCTACAGATCGACCTGTCGGTCTAGGTACCAAACTCTGGGCGACGACGACCGAGTTGCTCTTGGAGCCGTGAAACGATGCTGGAATGCATTTGACTGACGCGACTTTCGCTGAGATCGAGCGTAGCACCGATCTCCTTCATTGTCAGCTCTTCGTAATAATACAAAATAATGATGAGTCGCTCGTTACGATTGAGACCTTTGGTGACCAGCCGCATCAAATCGCTCTTTTGGACTCGCCGCGTGGGATCTTCGCCACGCTTGTCTTCCAGAATATCGATCTCGCGCACATCTTTATAGCTGTCGGTTTCGTACCACTTCTTGTTGAGACTGACCAGGTTCACCGCACTGGATTCGGCTTGCATGCGCTCCAGTTCCACGATGCTGATCTCCATGTACTCAGACAATTCTTGGTCGGTAGGTGCTCGGCCATAGCGCATCTCCAATTTCTTCTTGGCTTCACCCAGCTTACTAGCTTTACTGCGCACCAATCGTGGAACCCAGTCCATGCTGCGCAATTCATCCAGCATTGCACCGCGAATACGAGGCACACAGTAGGTCTCGAACTTGACTCCACGGTTGACGTCGAAAGCTTCGATGGCATCCATCAAACCGAAGATGCCAGCGCTGATCAAGTCGTCCAACTCGACACCATCTGGCAGGCGTTGCCAAATGCGATCGCCATTGTAGCGCACCAGAGGCATGTATTGTTCGATCAGTCGATTGCGCCATTCCACATTGTCGGGGTCGGCTTTGTATTGCTTCCAGACCTCCTGGATATCTTCTTCGGATGCGATTTTCGTGGCCATCCATTCCTCCGTGAAACGACTGACAAAGCGTAATTGAAGTTGTTGTAAGCTGTGCGGACTGCGGCTAACGATAGCGGGTTTTTAGCGATAACCTGAAGCCAAGGCTATGCCAACTTCTCGGAACTGCCGACGGAATCCGGTCGACTGGCGGCGCGCGTTTCAAGGCTGGCGATTTCCTGACGGAATCTAGTTTCCACCGATTCGGCAACAACGCGATCGGCCGTATAACCGATCACCAAACCAATGCCTGCAAACACAAAGAAGAACAGCAGACTCTGGGTCAAGATTTCGTTGGGTGGCATCCCCAATACCAGACCACGAGTAATTGCCAGTGACAGCGCGACGGCAGACAACACTCCAGAATATGCACGGGCCATTCCCTTGTCCCTTGTGAATATAGTGATTGCGCACGCGCAAGTACGGCTACTGCCGGCAGTAGATACTTTCGACTAACCGTAATATCGGATACCGCTGAGGCAAAATTGAGAAAAAGATATCCGCGTGTTACGGATTCACTAGCCGGCCAAGGTGAACTTCAATTGGCCCAGTAGAATCGAAGCCAAACGCCGAGCATTGGCCGTTGTAAGATCGCCAGTGGTGTGCTGGCCGTAGCTCAGAAAATTCACCGGCAGAGCGCGAGTCCACAGTACCGGAAGCCAGTGGCCCATTCCGCTGACTTCATCCAATTTGGTAATATTCAAGTGCAGTGGCGTAATTGCACCAAACTTCTCGATGGCGCTCTGGATGTACGATGTCGCTGCCGTTGCCGGGAGGTTCAAATGGATTTCGTCTGGCTGAGCCAACTCCAAAAGCTGTTTGAGTGCCGCCATGTGCTGTGCGTCCTGTGGCGACCTGCCAGCGGTATCTAGCAAAACCAGATCGCACTCACGCATACGTTGCAACGCGGGCGTTGCCTGCTCGATTGAACTCACTACTTCCACGTGAGCATTTACCTGCTCTGCATAATCCAACAATGGGTCGGCCACGCCACTTTGCCAGCTATCTACGGTCATCATCCCGATCTGGCAACCGTGATCGCGATAAGCGCGCCAGGCCAGCTTGGCCAACATACTGGTCTTGCCAACTCCTGAGGGCCCCACAAAAGCCAATATCCGCTGCTGGTGCGGCATCAGCTCGACGGTGCTGGCCACAGCCAGTCGATCGGCTACCGCTTGCACCGCAGCACTACGAATCATCCATACGTCATCCTGGCTCTCCGGCCCACACTTCTGGCAAGCAGCAATTAGCACGTGAGACACAAACTCAGCCGGCACTCCCGCCTCAATCAACTCCTGTCGGACTCGCACCGCAGCACCACTGGTGATTTGATTGAATTCGCCCGCATCTAACTGAGGCGTCAGTCGCTGCGTACTGGCAACCTGCCACGGGTTCGGCTGTGGTTGAATTGTCTGGACAGCGGTTGGCTTAGCCACCAAACCAGCTTGCACTTCGATGCGCCGCCGTGTAAACAGACGACTGCCAACTTCACGTGTTTGAATCACACTGGCATCGGGCCCCAGCTTTTCACGGACAAGCTGCAGCGCTTCTTGGATCGTACCGGCTCGAAATGTTTCTATGCGCATCGTAGACAAGCAACTTTAGGTCTTGGTTAAAGGATCGCTGACCATCCCCACAGCCACCGTGGTGATGCCCTGAGTGACCTCTGCATGACTGATGACTCGTAAATCCGGCAAGTGGACTTGTGTGATGTGGCGCACCGCCGGTCGGATGCGAGGATTGACGATTAAGATGGGCTTGTGGCCTGCTGATGTCAATTTCTGAAGCTGTTGGGCAATCTGTTGGCAAGTGATCTCGATAGCCGGTGGACTCATGCGAATCAAAATACCTCGATCGGTCAGGTCAAATCCTGCCGCGATCCGGTCTTCCATAGCCGGGTCCATAGTAATCACATGAATTTGTCCTTGAGAGTCCGCAAATCGCTGGCAGATTGTGCGTGCGATGCGACCTCGCACATACTCGCACAACATGACAGGGTCTTTGATTCGTGGAGCGAAATTGCCCAGCGTCTCGGCGATGGTGGCCAGTTGCCGAATGGGAATGTCCTCGCGTAATAGCATTTGTAGGACCGCTTGAACTTCGGAGAGTTTCATCAGCCCCGGAATTAGCTCTTCAACCACGGTGGGATTGACCGTCTTGAGTTGGTCCATCAGTTGCTTGGTCGCTTCGCGCGTCAGCAATTCATCGGCATGGGTGCGAGCAATCTCCTGAAGGTGAGTCGCGATGACCATGCTGGGAATCGCGATTTGATAGCCGTACATTTCGGCTTGCATCTTTTGATCCGGGCGAATCCATACAGCGGGACGCAATCGTGCCGGCTCGCGCGTGGGTACACCAGTGATTGTACCGCTGCACCGACCAACATCGATTGCCAAAAGTGCGTCCGGATGAACATCGCCGCGTGCTACCGTACTGCCTGCGATTTGAATTTCGTAACTGTTTTCAGGCAGCGTAAGCTTGTCTTTCAGTCGCACTTTGGGCAACAAAATGCCAAGCTCGCTAGCCAAGATTGAGCGGACGCCGGTAATCTTTTCCATCAAATCTCCGCCACGACGCGGATCGGCCAGCGCCAACAGTCGAACCCCGATTTCCACCCGCATCGGATCCACGGTCAGAAAGTCTTCCGGCTTGCGCTCGGCAGGAGCATTCTTTTGATCTGCCTGAGCTTTTGCGGCATGTTGCTCCTGCAGTAACTTGCGCTGCGATTGCTTTTGAACGATTAGCGCCAGACCCACGCAACCACCACCCAATGTCAACAAGGGAACTGCTGGGAGTTGCGTAAACATCATCAATCCCAGAAACCCTGCAGCCACCATTAGCGCTTGAGGCCGTGCCATAATCTGCGTCAAAAACTCGACGGGCAGATTGGATTGTTGCGTACTACGTGTCACCAACAAAGCGGCCGCAATCGAAATCAAGAACGCCGGCACTTGGCTAACCAACCCGTCGCCAATGGTCAGCCTGGTGAATACTTCTAATGATTCCTGCAGCGACATCCCCGAGCTAACCATCCCGACATACAACCCGCCAGCGATGTTGATCAGTGTGATCAGAATACCCGCCACGGCATCGCCTCGTACGAATTTGCTGGCACCGTCCATCGCTCCATAGAAATCGGCTTGTCGGGTTATCCCGTCGCGACGTCTCTGTGCCTCGACTTCGTCGATGATGCCTGAATTCAAATCGGCGTCGATGGCCATTTGCCTACCAGGCATACCATCCAATGCAAATCGGGCAGCTACTTCGCTGACGCGCGTGGCGCCTTTGGTAATCACCACAAACTGAATGAGAACGATAATCACGAAGATGACAATTCCCACAACCAACTGATCGCCAGAAACGAAATTCCCGAACGCTTCTACGACTTCCCCCGCCGCCTGCGTAGATTCACTACCGGCACGCGTCAGAATCAGTCGAGTTGTAGCCACGTTTAACACTAAGCGACTGAGTGTCGTGGCTACCAATAAGGTTGGAAAGACGTTGAATTCGAGCGGCGTACCGATATAGATCGTCGTTAACAGGACGATGATCGCAATCGTAATATTGCCGGCCAGCATGACATCCATGACCGCCGATGGAAGTGGCACGAGAATCACCACCACGCAAGCAATGATCGATACCGGGAGGATCAGTTCCCGATACTTAAGTAACTTGTTTATCCACGGCCCCATAGCTTCCTGCCCTCACGGGTTTTACCGACCTGCCCCAGAGTAGTGGACCGAGTCGTAAGCTGTCCAGGTCGAATCGCTCGTCAATCAAGTGGAATTTTGACGTGAGCGAGTACAAATTCCCACCGAATTGCCAAGATTTCAATGGTCGTAACGAAATGCTCTCAATGCTAGCCGGCCGACTCTGTTTGACAGCGCTGGCCGCGGGCTTCGCCCATGTAAAGCACATCGATTTGCGCGCGGACCATCGTTTTGAGTCTCACACTGCATTTGGTGAACCTGCGACAAAGCGTACTGTCTTGGTAGTAGCAGAACGCGCCGCTGCATGGGGAAATGAACCCCCTTGTTCGACGTTAGCGCTCAGCCGCCCGCCCTAGCCAAAATCGCGAAAATTGGTTGAAGAAAGCGGCTTGTTTTCGCGTAGCTTCTGCCGAATAAAAGTGTTAGTAGAGTGTCGTACACGCCACCTTACAGCGTTGGCTTGAGCCGGCGTGCGATAATCTGCAAATTGTTTGTTAAAGTTCGAGTCTTAATCATGCCGCCCGCCACTACTAGTGTCCTGACTACCCGTCGAAAACGTTCGCTGTCCAACGGTTTAGGATCGGCTTACGCAACGTTGGGCCTGCGCGTCAGTGAAGCACGGGTGGACGCCATCCGCAGTGCGGCGCAAGCTTCAGCCGCCAAGTTGCAAGAAGTCGTCGCCGACCCAAATCAGCGCATCGAACTGTTGAGCAGTGTAGCGACCAGCGCCTACCGGTTGCTAGACCCGCGTCGCCGGGCCAATCGACTGGAGCGCATTCAGTTGTGTATCGTGAGCGAACGCGCTTCTGAATTGCAGCAAGCCGCGCGGCGTCCATTGATTTAGTTGCTGGCTCCGCATCTCACTAACGATTGCTGAATAATGGGCTTGAGTTGCAAATCGGACTCGCGATCCAGTGCCTGTTGCAGCCAACTTGCTGCTCGAACTCCACCAATTTGGCCCAATGCCCAAGCGGCTGCGGCACGAATTAACGGTTCCTCATCACACAGTTTCACCCCTAGAAGTTGGGCAGCCTCTATCAGTCGCTGCTGTCCTGCTACTAAGATCGCATTGCGCACCATGCCACGATAGCGCGGTCGCGACATCGGGGTCTCGGCAAATTGTTGCTGAAACTGGTCTGGGTGCATGCGCAGCATCTCCAACACCGACAACTGCGAATTCTGCTCGACCGGCTGCCAAGTATTGTCATCGGTGCAGGCGCTTTTGCGATTCCAAGGACAGACCTCTTGGCAAATATCGCAGCCAAACGCCCAACCATTGAGTTGACTGCTCAACTGACCGTCGACTGTTCCGGGATGTTCGATCGTCAGATAGCTCAAGCATCGTCGAGCATCCAACACGTACGGCGCTGGAAAGGCCCCAGTCGGGCAAGCGTCCAGACAGGCCGTACAACTGCCGCAATAGTTGGCGTAACTTTCTTCATCGGCCACCAATTCGATGTCGGTTAGCAGGGCAGCTAAGAAGAAGTAACTTCCCCAGTTACGATTCAGCAGCAATGTATTCTTTCCTATCCAACCCAAACCGGCCAGGGCGGCAAACTCACGCTCCAACAGCGGAGCCGTATCAACCACGCCGCGAATCCGAGCGCCTGTCGCCCGGCGAACAAGCCATTGCTTGAGCTGTTTGAGACGCTTGCGTATTATCACGTGGTAGTCGGTTCTGGATTGCGCGTAACGCGCTACCTTGGCACTACCTGCTGATTGGATTGCCGCCCTCCGTTGCTCGTCGCTATACAGGTACGGAATGCCCAGCATGACCAGCGTTTTGCAGCCCTCCAGCAGGTAGCAGGGATGCGCGTAGGCCTGACGGCGATTTTCCAGATAAGACATCTGCCCAGCGAAGCCGCTGTCCAGCCAACGCTGGAACTGGGCTAGGCGGCCCGGCGCGGCAGCGGGCGTGATGCCTACTAGAGCAAACCCCAGGTCGCCGGCGTATTGCTTGAGTTGCTGGGTCAACTCAGATCGCTGTGGGTTACCTGCCATATTCGATACAAACCGCAACTTTCGGGTAAATGCAGCTCAATGTGTCGCCGCGCATCTTGACGGACCCTGGAGTGTAACTAGCGTGGAATTTTGGACCTGCACCCCAATGGGTAGCCGGAAACTCACTCCGCATGAATCCGTGCGATCTAATTACGTCACATCAGGATCAACATCATGAATTCCAAGCGAGCAGTTGTCGTCTGCTTTCTGTGGCTGTGCGTCGGTTCAGCGGCGCGTGCCAACGACTGTGGAAATTTGGCCATGGCCTATCTGTTTGGCTACAATGGCTGGAACAATCGACCGATAGTTCAAAACAATTACACGCCACCCTATTTCTCATTACATCCACCAGTGTACTACGGCCAGCGATACTATCGACCATACGGTGCCAGTCCATTTGCTGCCTGGCCGCAACTGCAACCCAACCCAAACTACATGCCACAAGCCGGAGTCAACACCAGCGCTGCGGCCGCAGTGTTCGAGAATCCTTACTTGGCACCAGCCAGTCCAACTTGTCCTCAACTGCCCGCGGATGCGGTACCTACCACGCCAGCGGCAGCCAGTAATGTTCCAGATGTCGTGAAGGCTCCCATTGTGCCGTTGATCATCGACAACCCGTACTATGTCGAGCCTCAGCAACCCAAGCTGGCCAGCACAGTCATCGACTAAACAACGAATCAACTGTCGATTCAATCGGGATTGTCGTTGGTCGATTCCACACGGCTGACGACAATTCCTTCGGACAACTGAGTGCGGATCGTCTGGCCGACCGAGACCTCTCGAAAGGACGTGAGAGGTCGCCGCGATCCTTGGTGCATCGTTAGGCTGTAGCCGCGTCGTAAGACGCCCAACGGCGATAGCGCATGTGTAGCTCTGGCCAATTCACTCAAACGCTGACCTCGCAAATTAATGCGTGCGCGGATTCCATCGGCGGCTCGGCGCTCTAGTTCATCCACCTGTTGCTTGCGAACCTGATGTAGCAGATGAGGACGCAACAGCACCGACCGCTGCGAAAGGCTGCGCAACTGCTGAGTAACCCGCTGCAAACGCCCACGGGCGTGTGCCTCGACGCGATGGCGCAGTTGCCTGAGCGTCGAATCCAGTTGGCTGCGATTGGGCAGGACCAGACTGGCCGCCTGAGAAGGAGTCAGCGCCCGCGCATCGGCCACCAGATCGCTGAGCGTAACATCGACTTCATGCCCTACCGCCGATACGGTTGGAATCTTGCATGCGGCTAAGGCCCGCACCACACTTTCCTCGTTAAAACACCACAAATCTTCGAGGCTGCCACCCCCGCGCCCGACTACCAGCACATCCAAGGCGGGTCGAATGCGCTGCGCCAATCGAATGCCCTGCACGATCTCCTGCGCAGCACCGTCGCCTTGGACTCGTGACGGAATGACATACAGATGATAATCGCTCCACAGCACCTCTGCCGACTCCATAAAATCATGAATGGCAGCTCCACTAGGACTAGTGACGAACCCAATACGGCGCGGGAACCTGGGTAATGGCTTTTTTCTGTCAGCCTCCATCAGTCCTTCTTTGGCCAATCGCTGATGAAGTTGCTGCAAGGCCAACTGCAACGGCCCTACACCCTGCGGCAATATCTGACTGATAACGATCTGATAACTGCCGCGCGGCGGATAGACCTCAACAGCCCCACAACAGATGATTGACAATCCATCTTTCAAAGTCAATTTCAAACGTTGTGCCGTCGACCGCCAAATTACGGCGCGAACCTGGGATTTTTCATCTTTAAGCGTAAAGTAGACGTGTCCGCTACTAGGACGACTGAGGTCGCTGATTTCTCCTTCTAACCAGACTCGTGGAAGCGAGCCTTCGATGAGTCGCTTCACGAACCAATTAAGCTGTGAAATGCTCAGCGGAGCTTCTGCAGCTTGACCGCGCCCTTCGGTTAGTGAAGTATCTTCATCCCACATTGCGCGCCTCGTCGTCGCTTACAATTCGCCACCCGGAGGTGACTGCTGGCTGGGGATTGGTGTCACCAATCTCTCCAGATTCCAGTCGCGCTGATTGCGGCTGGCTGACTTCCGTGCCAGACGCCTCTAGCCGCTGACTGCCGGTGCGTTGGCTGCGGTGCGTATCGAGTTGCCCCGGTCCCAGTCGATACAATGCTTCGTCTTGCGGCAACTGGCAGCGTCCTGCGGCCCATTCTTCTGCCAAACTGGTCAATTGCTCCAGCTGTCGCTCGATCCACTGGCGATGCTGTTCCAGGGCGTCGCGGTCTAAGTTGGCTGGCACTTGAATCCTTGGCCCCAGCAACACGCGCCCGCAACTGAAGGGCTTGGGGATGACAAATTGATCCCAAGCGCGACGCGCTCGCCACGGACGATCGAACCCCATACCCACCGCCACGATTGGAATTTGCAAGCGACTGGAAAGATAAACACAGCCTTGGGCCAGCTTGCGACGCGGCCCCCGCGGGCCATCTGGCACAACTGCCAAGCTCACGCCCTGGCCACAGCGCAACATTTTTCGCAAAGCTGCCACGGAATCGCGATAGGTCGATCCGCGAATCGTGCCCATGCCGGCGTAGCGAGCCACATGCGACAACACTTCGGCATCTTGATGAGCGCTCAGCAACATCGTCAGTTTACAATGGGGACGAATGTAGATCGGTAACAGAATGTATTCGTGCCAAAAAATATACAAGGCCGGTCCAGCAAACGATTTTTCGGCGGGGTCTGCGGCCGGGTCATAGCGCCACATTCGCAGATTCAATGTGCTGAGCCACGCATCCATCAGCCGAATCGCCGCGAAGCCGGCCGTGCGAAAGGCCCAGGCCGGCAGCTTGATGCCACGCAGCCATTTGCGTTTCTTCTTGTGAGTGGTAGCTGTCATGTATGCCTGTTTTATATTCCATCGCGTCATCATGAACTGGAAATCAAGCCGCAGAAGAAACATCTCGCGCTAATCTGAATTCAGCCATTGACCGCTAAACACCTCGCTGGCTCCGCCGGTCATAAACACATGCTCCGACGACTCATCCCAGCGCAACTGCAATTCGCCCCCCAACAATTGAATCTGCACCTCGCGTTGACTGCGCCCGGTCAGCACGCCGGCCACGCAGACGGCGCTGGCACCTGTGCCGCAGGCCCAGGTTTCGCCCGAGCCGCGTTCCCAAGTTCGCTGCCGTAGTCGTGTCGGCGAGATCACTTCCACAAACTCGACATTCGTACGTTTTGGAAAACGCGGATCACACTCGATCTTTGGTCCTAGACTTAAAACCAATTCATCGGTCGCTTCCGGGACGAAGATGACGCAATGCGGATTGCCCATGGAAACGCAGGTCACTTGGCAACGGTATCCCGCAAATTCGCAGGCCAGGTCCACAACACGATCCGTCGCTAGGGTGGTCGGTATACTGGCGGCATCGAACTTGGGTTGCCCCATGTCTACCGTGATCCTTTGAGCCAACCCACCGGCCGCCTGTACTTGAAGCTGCAATACGCCGTTGCCCGTTTCGATTGCCAACGTCTCTTTACGGACGATACCATGATCGTAGATGTACTTGGCAACACAGCGAATACCGTTGCCACACATTTCGCTTTCACTGCCGTCGGCATTGAACATTCTCATCCGCGCATCGGCCAAAGTGCTGGGCTCGATCAAAATCAGGCCATCACTGCCCACCCCAAATCGCCGATGGGATATCCGGCGGGACAGTTCAGGTAGATCGTCCGGCAAATCGCGCTCTTGAAAGCAATTGACATACACATAGTCATTGCCCGCGCCGTGCATCTTGGTAAATTGCATATCACAGATTGGTGTTTGTGGCTATCAGATGTCGTCGCGCTGGCGTGACTCTGTCTGCATTGGTTCAGCGTAAGATGGGAAAACGAAACGCTGTGACATTATACGACTCTTTGCGATAGGCCGTCGAGTGATTTCGGTTACCCTAACTTATCCTGGAACCTAGTGCAAAGTTGCCGACGAACTCCTATGAGAACTGGTATTGTGTTGTTTTTGCCGTACTACAGCAGGTCTTGGCGGCGTTGTCGAGTTCTCTCGAGGCGTTGCTGCTCGCGCCAGGCGGCGATTTGCTGGTGATTGCCTCCGAGCAGTATCTCGGGAACGTCGTAGCCCCTAAAGGAGCGCGGTCGAGTATATTGCGGAAACTCCAGTAAGTCAGCATCGGTAAAAGATTCTTGCTGGCTACTCTGCTCGTCACCCAACACACCGGGAATCAGCCGGATGGTGGCTTCGATCAACGCCATGGCAGCCACTTCGCCGCCGTTGAGTATGAAGTCGCCCAGGCTGATCTCGCGCGGCTGCAGTATGTCGATGACGCGTTGGTCGAAGCCTTCGTACCGACCACACAGCAGCAACAAACGCTGCTGGCGGGCTAGCTGCTGTACCAGCGGCTGGCGAAGTGTCTCTCCCTGCGGCGTGAGCATGATTAGCTGCCCTGGTGGATGAGCCAGCGTCTGAACGGCTTCGACGCAATCCACCACCGGCTGGACTTGAATCAGCATCCCTGGGCCGCCGCCAAATGGACGATCATCGACCTTGTGGTGCTTGTCCTGAGTCCACTGGCGAATATCGTGGGCCTGGACCTGCACCAGCCCAGCGGCCACCGCCTTTGCTAGCAAGCTTTCGGATAGGAAACTGCTAAAAAGCTGTGGAAAAAGGGTTAGCACGTCAAAGCGAATCATCACTGGCGTCAACTTTCTGTCATTCCCAGCAGGAGGCGGGTGAAGCCGCAACACTTGCGCAGCCGATATAGTTTAACATGCGCTATGCACCGGGCGTAAACTCCCGCCATGGCAACCCGTGGAGCATTATTATGTCTTCGACACCAACATCATACTCTGGCAGCGATCCCATTGGCGATTGGAGTTTTAGTCGTTGGTCCTATGACTGGATCAGCAACTGGGGTGAATTGGTCGTCGAAGTGTTGACAACCCTGGGAGACATGGCACTGTTCTTCTGGCAAACGCTGGTCTGGATGTTCAGGGCCAAGCCCTGCCGCGGAACTATCCTGCCAAATTTTTATTACGTCGGAGTGCTCAGCCTGCCCGTGGTGGCGCTCACTGGCACATTTATCGGCATGGTATTGGCGGTTCAGAGCTACGAGCAGTTCAAAAACATTGGCATGCAGAGTCGTTTAGGTGCTGTAATCAACATGAGCTTGGTACGCGAACTTGGTCCGGTGCTCGCCGCCACCATGCTTTCGGGACGCGTGGGATCGGCCATGGCTGCAGTGCTGGGAACGATGCGGGTGACCGAACAGATTGATGCCCTAATTAGCATGGGAGCCAATCCCATTCATTATTTGGTCGTACCGCGATTTTTAGCCTGCTTGTTACTGATCCCAGCCCTGACCATCATGGCCGACTTCATGGGCATCGTCGGCGGGTACTTTTTTAGCACGGTTGTCCTGGACATTGATCATTACCAGTATTTGAACAACAGCCGCACGTTCGTGCGGGGGTGGGATTTTTTCATGGGTATTTACAAGTCATTCTTTTTTGGTGCGATTATCGCCATCGTAAGCTGTTACCGAGGTTTCCATTGCCAAGCCGGGGCCGAAGGCGTCGGCCGCGCGGCTACGGCAGCTTTCGTCATTAGCTTTGTGTTAATTCTAGCGGTCGATTTGATGCTCAATATTCTACTGGATGCAATCTACGCGGCACTCTGGTCTGGCGGCGCCAAGCTCATCTAACCAACCAGGAAAGAGACCTTCAGCCACATGGTTTTCGTACAGTCCAATTCCCGCGATTCACATTCACATCAGCGGCCCCAAGTCGGCATGCCACTGGTGGAGCTACGCTCGCTGACGTTGCGATTTGCCAAACAAACCATTTTGGATCGAATCGACTTGGTAATTCCAGCCGGACAGACGGTCGCAATCATCGGTGAGAGCGGATGCGGCAAGACGATGCTGCTGAAGTCTATCGTGGGGCTAGTTCCGCCCACCAGCGGCCAAGTCGTGTATGGGGGACAGAATATTCATCATTTGAGCGATGCCGAGTTGACCAAGTTGCGCCGCAAATTCGGTTTCGTGTTTCAGAATGCAGCCCTCTTTGACAGCATGACGATTGGCCAAAACGTAGCCTTTCCTTTAGTTCAACATGAATTAGCGGAGGGTCGCGCCGTGGAGCGCATCGTCCGCGATCGCCTGGCCGAGGTCGGCTTGCCTGAATCTGTTGTTCCCAAGCGACCGTCCCAGCTGTCTGGCGGCATGCGCAAGCGCGTGGGCATTGCGCGCGCCCTGGTGCTGCAACCCGATCTGATGCTCTACGACGAACCTACGACGGGCCTGGACCCGATTATGAGCGACGTCATCAATGAACTGATGCTGCGCACCCGACGCAACAAGGGCGTGACCGGCATCATCGTGACTCACGATATGCGAACGGCCCGCAAAGTGGCCGATCGCGTGGTAATGCTGTATCCGCATTCGCGCTTATCTACTGGTGAAAACCAAGTGATCTTTGATGGCACACCCGATGAACTGGATAAAGTTCAAGATCAGCGAGTGCGCCAATTCGTTGAAGGAGAGGCTGGGGAGCGATTGATGGAGTTGCAGCGAGATCCGTTTTCTGGCTTCAATGAGACGCCGCGCTTGGCCGATTCGTTCGCCGCTCAATTGCACGAGAAACAGAAGTAGTCACTCGAATTGCCATGAATGACCAAGGATATAAATTTGGAGTTGGGGTGCTGGTGGTGGCGTCCATGGTCATCGCTGTCATCCTGATTTTGTTTTTTGGCGCAGCTCCCAACATCTTTTCCAGCCACTACGACGTGACGATCCGCTTCGACAGTGCTCCGGGGGTCACCACCGATACACCGGTGCGCAAGAGCGGCGTTCCCGTAGGACGGGTCAAGCGCATTCAACTGCTGGAGGATGGAGTCAATCTGACGCTAGAGCTAGATGGCAATTACAAAATCCGTGCTGGTGAACAGCCGCGTATCGCCAAAGGCTCGTTGATAACCGGTGATGCGGTAGTCGAATTCATTCCGCCTACGGCTCAGAGTCTCGTGGCCAGATTCGATGGCACAGCGGGTTCACCCGCAGACGGCCTGCTGGACGCCAACGAGCGCGCTCGGGCCGATTCCATTTTGGAGCACGACGGGTACTACTCAGGCGGCGTCGTGACGCCCGACCCGATGGACGCGCTGATCGAAATGCAATCTTCGTTTACCAAGACTTTGGATTCCATCGAATCTGCCGGTAATCAAGTCAACGCGTTGGCGCTTGACGTCAGAAATATCATTGGTGGGGGTGACGGTCAATTTGGCCGGCTAGCTCAGAAAGCCGAGCTGACCATCGACAATTTCAATCAAACGCTGGCCAGCTTCAATCGCCTGTTCAACGATCCGCGGGTCGAGTCAACCATTGACTTGATCGCCGAGCGACTACCGCAATTAGTCACGGAAGCCGAAGGCGTGATGCAGCAAACATCGCAAACCATGCGCTCCTTTGAGGAAGTTGGCAAGGCAGCCGGCCAAACCATGCAAAATGTGGCATCATTCACCGAGCCGTTTGCGGACAAGGGCAGCGAGTTCATCGAAGAGGCTCGCAGGTCTGTCAACAATTTGAACGGACTGGTTGAAGAACTGCGCCAAGTGAGCGGTCGAGCCAACACCTTGCTGACTCGTGTCAACAATGGCCAAGGAACGTTGGCGCGACTGATTGAAGACGATGACTTGTATTACTCGATGGTCAACACACTGAACAATATCGAAGTCGTTACCCGGAGCTTACAGCCGATCCTGCAAGACGCTCGAATCTTCTCGGACAAAGTGGCCCGCGAACCATCCAGTCTTATCAACCTCCGCGGTGCCATCACCGGCCAACGCGGCGGATTGAAGTAGCTAAATAGTGTACCCGCGTCGGCACAACTCACGGAAGGTCGCCTAACACGTGAACTCCATGTACTGCTGTTCGCTGGCAAAAAGTGTGCGGTTGAAATATCAGGTGGTGTCAGGCCTCTACGAATGCACCACTGCCAGCAGGGCATACATTGACGGGCGATGAATTGTTGCGCTTGCTGTCCAGAATCCCAATCGGGATGTCACTAGTACAGTCTGGGGCGGGATGGTAATGCCGCCGGTTTACCCGGCAGATGTTTGCGTTTCTCGACGACCAACGATGCCACTCCCTGTCACGCCCCCTCGCACCCGATAATTCCAAATCTCAAATTCTAAATCCCAAGTCTCACTAATCGTGCATCGCCCATCCCGGCGTCGATCATTTACACCAAGGCACCATGCCACTAAGAAAGCCAAGCAGCTGCCAGGAGGCGCTGGAACGTCGAGGATCAATATTTCGATCACTGGAATGAGTAACAATTCAGCCGAATGAAGTTGGCGTAGAGCGTGTGAAGCAAGGCGCTAAGAATGGTGTGTCGCGCGAGCGCTTCGGGTTCGAACCTTAAGATGTATGGATGCTTTGTTGGTTGTAGCAGAGTCTAATTTGATGTTGCGTTCGCTCGCTGCATTCACCCTACGACTTACACACCCTACGACTACAACCCGCTCGCTAGAGTGCGAACTGGCTAACACTTACAACCACTCTTTGGCGAGAGTAGCTGGAGCCAACTAAGCATCCGCCAGCAGTGCCGCGACGACTTCGGACTCGTAGTTCAAATTGGTAGACACGAACTGCACATCGTCGTGCTCGTCCAGCGTCTCCAACAGCTTCAGCACCGTCCTGGCTGTTTCGGCATCCACATCGACCGTCATCTGAGGAATGCGCGTCACCTGACTGACTTCAATGGGCTGTCCAGCAGCTTCCAGTGCAGACACTAACCTGGACAAATTTTCTGGCGCGGTGATGATTTCGATACGGTCCTCCAGCACTTGCACGTCTTCAGCTTCGTTTTCCATAGCCACTTCCATTACCGCCTCTTCGTTGCCGTGCTTGGCCGCCAATACGATGATGCCTTTGCGATCAAACAGATAGGATACGCAGCCCGATCCACCCAAAGCTCCTCCATGCACATCGAAAATCTTGCGAATTTCTGGCGCGGTGCGGTTGCGATTGTCGGTCATGATATCACACATCACGGCCACCCCGGCCGGTCCGTACCCCTCGTACAACGTCTCTTCTACGTCACCCCCATCCAGCTCGCCGGTCCCCTTCTTGATTGCCCGTTCGATATTGTCCTTGGGCATACTGACAGCTTTGGCGTCGATAATTGCGGTTCGCAACCGCGAGTTAGCATTGGGATCGCCACCTCCCAACTTGGCAGCGACAATAATGGCCTTAGAGAGTTTGGACCACAATTTGGAACGTTTGCTGTCGACGGCCGCCTTGCGATGTCGGATGTTTGCTGAATGGGAATGCCCAGCCATAGCTCGATGATCAACGCGTGAGAAATTGAGAGAAGGGAATTGAGATTAAGTGAGTTGGGACGACTTCAGCTGATACTGGAATATGGGGGTTTACCTCCAAGAGTCCCCGTCTACAGGACGGTGGCTACCAGTCTACTTCGGCTTGCGCTTGGAAAGCGATACTTTGGCAGGCGGCTTATTGGCTGGCAGCTTTTTGCCAGCAGTCTTCTCGCCGGCTGTACTCTTGGGAGCCGCCTTCTTGGACGGGTCTTTCTTGAGTGGTTGCTTCTTGGCAGCCGCTGGAGTCTTGTCCTTACTGCTGGTTGCGGACTTACCCCCAACCTTCGACTCAGACTTCTTGCTGTCTGACTTGGCAGCCAGTTTATCGGTGGCAGCTTTGCCAGAGGCAGCTTTCCCGCTCGCTGACTTGCCCGGCAGGGTTGGGCTAGCATCCTTGACAGTCTTGGACGGTTTATCTGAACTGACAGGTTTTTTCGCTTCGGCAGCGGCGGCCTTTTTGCCTTCTGGAGCGCCCGATTCTTTGAGTATTGCCTTGGTCAGCTTACCACCTGGAGCCTGAGCCAGCAGAACTCCCATTTGATGAAGCACCGAACCAAACTCGGCACCTTTGGACTTGGATATGGTCCTATCCAGTCCCGGCACCTGCTGCTTGGCTAACTCGGAGTCGGATACGATCTCCACCATATGCAGCACCTTGAAAGCGTTGTTGTCAACTGGAATTGAGTGACCTCCCAAGGCGTTCTGCGTCACGTAGGCCAGGACAAAGCGTGTCATGCCGCTTAATTTTTCCAATTCTGCGATGGCCTTGCCTTGATTCATTTTGATCATGTCTTGCAGATCAAAGTTGTAACGCGTCTCAAAGATCGACTGCAAGTACTGCTTGACGCGCGTAGCAGCCGAGCGAGGATCGGGCAGACGATGCACATGCTCCATCAACTCGGTAATCGTAGTGACACGCACTTCATTCCAGTCGAAAAACGCCTCCTGAAGTCGCAGAAAGGCTTCGTCGGCCGCTTCATAGCTGGCATCTTGCAAGCAGCAGGCGTACATCAAGTGCTCCAGTACACTCCGATCCGACGGAGCCAGCACGGGAGTAAAATGTTTGCCTAAGACTTTGTGAAGTAAGAGAATACGATCGCTTCGACTTTTGTTGCTCATAGTATTGATGGCTCTGCTGAGGCAGCTTCAATAAAACTGATTTGAGGTATGGTTAAGGGCTAGTAAAATTCTCTGTCGCCAGCGGTTCATTGCCAGTCCGACAACTGCCGATCCGAGATACTGCGTGGCCTGCCAGTCTCACTGCGACTGCGAAATGGAATCGACATCATCGGGCGGCAAGGCTGCGGGCGGCGAAGTGCCAGCGGAAACTGCTTGTCGCTGCTCTGCCAAGTCGTGCAAGATCTTGCCGATTTCGAGACTCTTCTTGACGCCCAAATCGAGTTCGAACGTCAACCGCGGCGTATAGCGCGTATCGATTCGCTTGGCAACCTTGGACTGTAGAAAGCCGGCCGAATTAGCTAACCCGCGCAGGCACAAATTCTGCTTGGCCTCGTCGCCCATGACGCTGACCATGACTTTGGCCTGGCGCATATCCGGCGCTACCTCTACTGAAGTAACGGTTACATTTTGGACACGCGGATCGCGAATTTCAGTCAGAATCGCCATGCTGACGACTTCGCGAATCGCTTCGGCGGCTTTTAACAAACGGCGGCTGGCCATGATCAACGAAACCCCTCACGGATGGCACTCAATCGAGTTTACGAGCAACTTCCTCGACGCGGTAGGCTTCCAAAATATCGTCGGGCTTGACGTCGTTGAAACCAGCTAATCGAATTCCACATTCCATTCCGCGGGGAACTTCGCGAACGTCATCCTTGTGCCGCTTCAACGAATCCAAAGCGTAGTCACCAATGGTCCGACCATCACGATTGACGCGAATGCGGCAACCGCGTTCGATAGTGCCTTGGGCCACTAGACATCCCGCCACCTGCCCGACTTTGCTGATACTGAAGACGGCCTTAACCAGCGCCCGACCTAGCTCAACGATCCGCTCTTCCGGACGCAGGCGACCTTCGACGATGGCCTTAATGTCTTCAGCCAACTTGTAGATAATGTTATAGCGACGAATTTCTACGTTGCGTTCTTCGGCCAAACCACGTGCCTGTTCGTCGGGAATCACGTTGAAACCGACGATCACCGCGCCCGATGCGCTGGCCAATGTTACGTCGGCGGCCGTGATACCTCCTACGCTCTTTTGCAAAATGCGAATCAGAACTTCGGGATGCTCCAGCTTCGACAATTCCTTTTCGATCGCTTCCAGACTTCCCCGAGCATCAGCGCGCACGATCAAGTTCAGTTCGACCTTTTCTTCGACCTTGCCTAACTTGCCCGATTGCAACAGGTCTTGGAAGGTCTCGAAGGAAACCTTGGGCGAGCTACCCGAGAGCGACTGGGCTCGCGAGTGATGCTCACGTGATTCGGCCAGCTCGCGCGCCTGACCGATGTCCGGGAGTACATAAAAGCGATCGCCGGCAGCTGGTGCATGATCCAATCCAGTAATGTTGACTGGCACCGATGGCCCCGCCGACTTCAATTGTTGATTTGTATTGAGTGTATCGTACATGGCTTTGACACGACCAAAGCTGGAGCCGCACAATACGACATCGCCCACTTTCAGCGATCCGTTTTGAATCATCAGCTTGGCAACCACACCCTTGTCCGACTGTTGCTCCGATTCCAAGCACACTCCCACGGCGGCTCGATGGGGATTGGCTCGATAGTCGTTGAGCTCGGCCACCGTCAACAACGTCTCCAGCAATTCGTCCATGCCTTGACCGGTCGTAGCGCTCGTACGCACCACTTCCACGTCGCCGCCCCATTCGCTGGGCGTCAATTCATGTTCGGTCATTTGCGTCAAAATGCGATTGACATCCACGCCGGGCAGGTCGATTTTGTTCAGTGCTACGACGATGGGCACGCCAGCCGCCTTGGCGTGGCTGATGGCCTCTTCGGTCTGTGGCATAATACCGTCATCGGCGGCAATCACCAGGACAGCGATGTCGGTGACGTTCGCTCCGCGAGCCCGCATTTCAGTAAAAGCTTCGTGACCTGGCGTATCGACAAACGAAATCAACTTGCCATCTTTTTCAACTTGATAAGCCCGAATATGCTGCGTGATACCACCGGCTTCGCCTTTGACAATCCGCGTGCCGATCAAATAATCCAGCAACGATGTCTTGCCGTGGTCGACGTGGCCCAGGAAAGTAACAATGGGCGGACGCGGCAGCAGTGATTCGGGTGCATCTTCGACCTGATCCAACTGCTGAATCAAATTGTCTTCCAGCGACTCGGGCAGCTTAACCTGAATATCAACGCCCAGTTCAACCGCTAACATTTCTACTTGCTCGCGCTCTAGACTGGCATTGATGTTCAGCATCTGCCCGGCTTGCATAAGCACCGCCAGGACGCGACCCGACGGGACTCCAGCGGCCTCTGAAAAACTGCGTACGGTACATGGAAGCTCCAAGACGGCGTTCTCCTTGCGTGGGGCAGCCGTGTTGGTACCCTTGCGGATAAGTTTCTTGTTGCCACGTTGACGGCGATCATCATCAAATGCGTCAACCGGTCGCTGGCGACGCTCGGCGCGGGCGGCGGCAATACCCGAACCGCCCTTTTTGGCCGGTTTGCCATCGGCATCCTCTTCGTCAGGCCCTCGATAGCGACTCTTGCGATCGGCAGCGGCCTTGGCAAAACCCTTCAAGCCGCCTTCGGCCGGTGGCCCCTTAGTCTTGTCGGGGTCACGACTGCGCGCAGCACTTTTTTCCTGTTTCTGCTGAGCTTCATACTTTTCTTGCGGCGCCGCCTTCATGCCCTGCCGTTGTCCGGAAATGTCTTCCTTGGTAAAGCGAATCTCGGGCTTCTGTGGCGCAGGCTCTCTGGACCTTGGCGGCGGAATGGACGAGGATGATTTGGGAACGCTCGCCAGATTGATCACGGGGGCTCGTGGCTGCGACGGACGACGCCGTTCTTCGGTAGACTTGTCGCTGCGACCAACGCTGCGGCGGGCATCCAGGGAGCGTACGGGGCCGGTGGACGCCGAAGGTGGGGCAACATAGTCCTCGCGACTCATCGGTTTTTGCCCGACATCGGGCGGCGCGACGGCCTGGACCTCTTCAATTTCAATCGGCTGTGGTGCCTCAACCTGGGGACGCTCGGGCGCTGGCGACTTGAGATCGCGCGGACGTCCAATGCGACCGATCAGCGAACTGCCCAACGGCGAGGACCGAACAGGCGCGGCGGCCACCGTGGTTCCCTTGGGAACTTCAGGCGCCGCTGGCTTGGCGTCGGTGCCCGCCAGATACTTCTGGACGCGCGCAACCTCATCGTCCTCCAGACTGGCCAGAGCCGACCCCTTGTTCTGCATGCCCAGCTTGGCGCAGAGATCCACCAAATCTTTGCTGTCGAGCGAAAGCTCTTTGGCTAACGCGTAAATGCGTTTCGACACGTGCTATGGTTCCTGGGGAATCAAAAAGTTAACAGTGATCTAGTCTTCGACGGCTACACGACCACTGGATTGCACGTGGAGTGTCATCTACATAAAAACCACCTCCGCAAGCGGAAAATGGCATTTATCGAATACGCCGTTGGTCGGACTGAGCCGACCCAGTTTACCGATCAGAGATTTAATTCCGATCGGTGTCATTGCTCTGGTCCATAGTTTCCTCTGGAGCATCGCTGACAGCGGACGAATCATCCGTTGCCTGCATGAGGTCCGCATCGCCACTGGGCGACTGGGCCTCCAATACTGCTGTCGGAGCTTCATGAACACTGCCCCGCGAAGCAGCTTGGGCAGCGGCCTGTTGTTCAGCCAACTCCCGCTGCTTCTTCAATTGCTTTTCTTCTTCGGCGACGCGCTCGGCTTCCGCCACTCGTTCATCGGCCTGCTCGACGATCACATCGACCTCTTCAGCCGTCAGACCGCCCATTTCCATCAGGTGATCGGGCTCGATCACCGACAAATCATCGTAAGACAAGTAACCCTGTTCTACTAGGCGCTGAGCCAAATCCTCGGTCATGCCCTGTAGCTCCATGAAGGAGGAGACAGCCCGATCGATTTGTTCCTCTAACTCGGCGGTAGTCATGATCTCAATGTCCCAACCCACCAATTTACTTGCCAGGCGGACGTTTTGCCCAAATTTTCCGATGGCTTGAGACAATTGATCGTCGCGGACCAGCACAATGGCTCTTCCAATCATATCGCACAACAGCACCTGCTCGACCTCAGCCGGCTGCAACGACGCCGGAATCATGACCTGCGGATCATCATTCCAGCGGACGATATCAATACGCTCGCCAGCCAATTCGCTGGTGATATTTTTGATGCGATTACCGCGCACGCCCACGCACGCGCCCACGCAATCGACACGTGTATCGGAACTGGTCACGGCAACTTTACTGCGCTGACCAGGCTCGCGACTAATGGCCCTGATTTCGATAACTCCATCGATGATCTCCGGTATTTCCTGCTCGAACAACCGCTGCACAAGCTGGGGCTTGGTTCGACTAAGGATCACCTTGACGCGATTACCGGCAGCTTTAACTTCGTACACCACGGCTCGCACACGATCGCCATTGTGATAGCTTTCGCCAGGAATCTGTTCTCCGCGCGGCAATATCGCCTCGACCGACGACAATTGCACAGTTGTCACACCGCGCTCACTGCGCTGCACGGTACCGGTTACCAATTGTCCGATTTGATCGTGAAATTCCTCCATCAAGGAGTCGCGTTCGGCTTCCTTGATTTTCTGGATAATGACTTGCTTGGCGGTTTGCGCCCCAATGCGCCCGATTTCGGCTTGGTCGAGCTCCTGGCCATCGCATACCGCTGTAATAGTCCCGCTGTTGCGATCGATGCGGACGTCAATCTCCGCCTCTTCCCCACGAAAACGGCGCATGGCTGTTACCAGCGCGGATTCAATCGCAGCAAATACGATCTCGCTATCAATATTTTTTTCGCGGTGAAGTGAATCAACCAAGCGAAGTAATTCATGCGGATTCATGAGTGCACTAGGGGTTGGCGACGTTCGACGTTCGTGGCGGTTTCTGCGGCCTAATTCCCAGACCGTCAGAGCTCATCATGGAGCGCCAGCGAAGCGAATGCCGTAGAGATAGTCACCATTGATTGCATGGCAATTATGGTGCACCAACCCACCGCATCGGCGAATTCGGCCGATAGACCCTGCCAAGTTGAAGGCAAGATTCGATCAGTAAGCCGAAAATGGTACTTTTGTTGCCAACAGGTGTCAACGCGAGATAACCGCCGATTCAGGGTATTCTCGGTCAAGTTGTGTCAACAAAGCTGGAGAGTTTTGAAAACAGCCCCACCCTCTGGCGACGGTAGCTAGCTGGGCGGAGGTAGCTGCCTGATTTTAGGACACTGGCCGTGTAAAGGCAGCTCTGCTCAGCCAGTTTGGGCTCGGACGACGGCCACGCTAGCGGCTTGGCCCTGAAGCGTGTAACTGCAATGCACAACGCCATTACCCGGCAATTGACCGGTCTGCGCGGGTTGCCACCGAGCTTCCGGAATCAATTGTTTGAGATTGCGAATGCCAAATAGTTGCTGCTTGTCCAAGGCCAGCAGACTGCAAACCAACTCCACGGCCGCCGCTCCGGCTCCCAAATTGCCAAAGTAACTCTTGGCCGCCGTGACAGGCGCGGTGTACCCCAAGTCCTGATACAAATCGGTGATGGCCGCCGCTTCGGAACGATCCCCGCCTGTCATACTCAGCCCCTGAGCATGCAAGTGCCAATCCTGCCCGAGGGCACCACCGGCGCGGCCAACCGTCAGTTTCAGCGATTGCGCAATGGCCATTCGCAGGTGGTCGCGATCGGCTGCTGGGCAGACCATCGACTCGCCCCAACCTACGATCTCGCCCCACACCTTGGCTCCCCGTGCCTGAGCATGCTCCAGTGACTCCAGCATTACCGCTCCGGCACCTTCGCCCAGAACCATCCCATCACGGCTGGCATCAAACGGACGCGACATGGTCGATGGATCCGGCTGCGACGACGCATATTCGTCAATCAGCGTGACGTGCAGCGTTCGCAGCGGATGAATGCGGCTGCCCGTTGAACCCACCAGCATCACGTCGGCGCAACCGCGCTGAATGATCGAAGCAGCTTCGGCCAACGATAAATTCCAACTGGCCTCACGCACCGTAATAGCATTATTGGGTCCGCGAAAGTCATTATAGATCGACACGTGACTGTTGGGCATGTTGGGCAGATACTTCAACAGCCACAAGGGGTTGACTTTCGGCAATCCCTGCTGTGGCCAAGCTTCAACCCATCCTGACAGATCGTTACGTGACGGCTGGCAATGCTGCCGACAGTTTCGCAAACCGTCGGCATACTCCTCTGGTCGAGTCAAGATGTAGTCACAGCCGAACAAGCATCCGCAGTGCTCCGGATTGCGTTGGTCTCCCAGACCACTATGCGACAAAGCCTTCTGCGCGGCTGCGACGCCCATCTCAATTTCCCGGCACATGACCTTCATGTTTTTCTTGATGGACCGCTGCAACGACTTCTCGAGCGGCCCATAGTTTTCGATGTCGCCGGTAAACTCCTTGCACTCGGCTCCGTACTTCACCGGCAGCGATGCCGTCGGCAAGCTCTCAATCGGCGAGATCCCAGAGTGACCGGCCAGCAGGTTGTCCCACAAATTGTCTAGCTCACAGCCCAGGGGACTGACCACGCCCAGGCCAGTGATGACGACTCGTGACTTGCTCATCGAAAATATTCAACAACGAAGGATGCGTCCAGGAAGGTGGCGATATAGTTTCCTCAACCCGCCTTAATTGCCAACCTCAGCGGGACTACGTTGAGGCCGATAATAGCCAATTTTTTCCAGAGCCAAATAGACTTCCTCCAAGGTTTTTTCGCCGAAATTGGAAATACTCAACAGCTCCTTGGGGGTGCTGCGAAGCAGGTCTCGCACGGTGAAAATGCCTTTTTCTTCAAGGCAATTGGTGGTGCGTACCGTCAAGCCAATTTCAGCGGTGCTTAAGTCCAATTGCTCGCGCAAGCGGCGAGCTTTCTCTTCGGCCTGACTAATGGGAATGCGTGTCCGCGCCATGATTGGGATCCCTCCAAATCTTAGTCGTGAAATTCGCCGAACCTCAGCTCAGCGAACAGAAATTGAGTGAGCACGGAAGTTAGGCTGCAACGGCCACACGATCCGGCACGACCGATCGAGCGATTCCTTCCGCCTCTACCTCTGGGTTGCATGAACGGGATAATATAAACGTCAACCACCAGCACTGGAGGCACTAGCCGTCGTCATCGTCCACAAAATGCCGAACTTTTTTGGCGATTGCTAGCAACACCCTGGCCTCCTCTTAAATTCGGGAAAGCGTTATGAGCTCGACAAACCTGTTAGCTGGATTGAATAGCTCGCAGCGAACAGCGGTAACTCATTTGGACGGGCCGCTGCTGATTCTAGCCGGCCCAGGCAGTGGCAAGACGCGGGTCATTACGCAGCGCGTGGCCTACATGATCGATCAGGGCATTGCACCGCAGCATATTCTGGGGCTGACGTTTACCAACAAAGCAGCCAGTGAAATGCGGCAGCGCGTCCAGCGGCTGGTCGGTCGCGACGATGTCTGGCTGGGAACCTTTCACGGCTTCTGCGTGCGACTGCTCCGGCGCTACGCGCGCTTGGTTGGCCTACCTGAAAACTTCAGCATCTACGACACCGATGATTCGCACGCCTGCCTTAAACAGGCTCTGGCTGAAGCCAAATTCGAGCTGACTCACACCAGCCTGGGGGCTCTAGCCCAACGGATCAGCTACTTCAAGAATCGACTGGTAACACCCGAAGTCTTGGAGTCTGAAGCTCTAAGTAGCAGCGAGTATCAGGTAGCGCAAGTCTATCCTTTCTACCAACGCGCTCTGCTGCGCTGCGGAGCTGCCGACTTTGACGATTTATTGCTGCATACCGCCCTGCTGCTCAGGCAGCACGCGTCGGTCCGCGAACAACTGGACCGGCAGTTCCAATATGTCATGGTAGACGAATACCAAGACACGAACCTGGCTCAATACGTGATCCTTCGCCATCTGTGCGTGGACAATCGCAATCTGGCGGCCACCGGCGACCCGGATCAATCGATCTACGGCTGGCGCGGTGCCAATTTAAAAAACGTGACGCATTTGGAACGCGACTACCACGACCTGAAGATTGTCCGCTTAGAGGACAACTATCGCAGCACTCCAGAAATCTTGTCTGCCGCTGACTGCCTGATTCAGAACAATCAGTATCGCAAACACAAGCAACTCGTCCCTAGCCGTGCGGGCGGCCACAAAGTACGCTTGGCTATCTACCCGAACGCTCGCGCCGAAGCCGAAGACATTGGCCAGCAGATCGCCACACTAGTCAGCCAAGGCGAGAATCGGCTAAGCGACTTTGGCATCCTGTATCGCACCAATGCTCAGTCGCGCCTGATCGAACAGGCCATGCTGCGACGACAATTGCCCTATCAGCTCGTCGGTGGCTTTCGATTCTACCTGCGCAAGGAAATCAAGGACCTGATCGCCTACCTGTTACTTCTGTACAACAGCGATGACGACATCGCCTTGCAGCGTATCATCAATGTTCCACCGCGTGGCATCGGCAAGCAAACGCTGCAGCGCATCGGGCAATTGGCCAGCAGCCAGGATTGCGGACTCCTACAGGCTTGCCGCAACGCAGTGCAGCAGAACCATTTTCCCAAGAAGACCACCGCTGCGCTGCGCGGATTCTTGGAACTGTACGACCAGCTTTCCCGAAAGACCTGCGATTCGCTGACAGCCCTACTGCAGTCGGTGCTGGAAGAAACCGACTATCGAGGGTACCTGGCCAAACAACGCCTGGAAGATAGCGATCGCCACGAGCTATTGCAAAATATCGACGAACTGTTAGCCGAAGCCTACGATCTGGATGCAGTCCAGCATGAAGATCGGCCTGCGCTGGAGCGGTTCTTGGAGGTGGTGGCTCTGCAGTCGGATACCGACAGATTGGCTACGGGCAGCGATATGGTCACACTAATGACACTCCATGCCGCCAAGGGACTTGAATTTCGCAATTTGTACATCGTGGCCGTCGAGGAGAACATTCTGCCGCACGCTCGCAGCCGCGACGACGCCGGTCAGCTTGAAGAGGAACGGCGGTTGCTGTTCGTAGGCATTACCCGTGCGCAAGATCGCCTGCAACTCAGTTACGCCCTCAATCGCGGATTTGCCGGCAGCGGCGGTTCGGGCATCCCGAGCTCATTCCTGATGGAGTTGCCTAGACACGAGATGGTCATCGTTGACCACTGCGATCGCAGTTCGTCCATGGCGCAGTGGGATGGTAGTGATACAGACGACTGGGCTCGCCAAGATGGCCCAGACTACGATGAAGCCTGCCAACTACCACATGAAGTCGACGCGGCCGTCCAATACGACGACGATTGTCAGTTGCCTGAAGAAGAACTGCGTCAGCGCATCGGCCGTCGCCGCACGGCGTCCAGCAGCGGCCGGCTGATGGTCGCCTCGCAGCTCGCAACCAGCGGCACCAATTGGTCCGCTTTCCAACCCGGTTGTAAAGTTTCCCATCCCCAGTGGGGCACCGGGCAAATCATCTCCACTACTGGCCACGGTCCCAAGCGCTCCGTCACCGTCCGCTTCAGTGACGACCAACAAGCGCGCACCTTCCGCCTCTCCCACGCCCAGCTCCAATTAGAAGAATAGACACCAGATTGCTACGTTCGCCAGAGCGTGGGGGAACGCAGCATTCGCGAAAGGCGCGTTTCACAGACCTTAGGCTCGAGCCAAGCCAACAAACACCCATTCGGGTGGGCCATTTGGGATTGAGCCAGCCTGGGATCGGGGGTAGCATTTCTTGGTTCTGTGTTTGTGCTTTAGACCCACATGTTTTTCCAAATTAGCCAGACCCTACGAGACTAGCAATGAAGGCGGACATTCACCCCAAATATCAAGAGACCACCGTGACCTGCGGCTGTGGCAATTCCTTCAAGACGCGCAGCATTCGACCTGAACTGAAAGTGGACATTTGCAGCGTCTGCCACCCGTTTTACACGGGCAAGCTGAAGTTCGTCGACACGGCGGGACGCATTGAGAAATTCCAGAACAAGTTCGCAGCCGGCACCTACGCCAGCTTGCAAAAGCCCAAGAAGGCCAAGAAGAAGTAGCTGATTCCGCCTGGGAATTGCACAGGGCCAGACATCGCCCGCAAATGCAATTCACGTCAACTGGGCCGCTCCGGCCATGCAGGGGATGTTTTCAAGGCGGACTAGACGCACTGTCTCCCAGTAGCCCGCGTGATTCCCTTCACGGCGGGCTACGCGTGCTTAAGTAGCGACCGTCGCCAGACGGTGGCGAGCGATGTATTGCTCCGCATTGTAATTTCACAACCCGCTGCGCTAGCCCGGGAATGGACCAGTCCTCGCTAGCGCAGCGGGTGACGCCCCCTCCAAGAAGCCACGCATGAACGTCCGTCAAGAACTGGAAGCCAAACTCAAGCGATTTGAAGAGTTGGAAGCTCAAATGGGCTCGCCAGAAGTGTTGGCCGACTCGGCGCGTATGGCCGCTGTAGCTCGCGAACACGGCTCGCTGATCAAGCTGGCTGGAAAAATCCGCGCTTACAAGAAACTGTCTGGCGACATTAGCGGACTGCTGGAAATGGCCAGCAGCCAAGACCCGGAAGAACGCGTAATGGCCGAAGACGAACTGGCCGATCTGCGAGCCCAACGCGAAGCGTTGTGGAACGAACTGCTGGAAATGACCGTCGGAGGCGAGGACGCCAATCGCTCGCGGTGCGTGATGGAAATCCGGGCCGGTACAGGCGGTGAAGAAGCGGCTTTATTTGCTCGTGATCTTTACGAAATGTACCGTCGCTATGCCGATGCCAAGGGCTGGAAGATCGAAGTGATGGATATGAGCACGTCCGAACGCGGCGGCTTTAAGGAAGTCGTCTTCGGCGTCGAAGGCGATGGGGTCTACCGTGAACTGCAATTTGAAAGTGGGGGGCATCGCGTCCAGCGCGTCCCAGAAACGGAAGCTCAAGGCCGCGTGCACACGTCCGCTGCAACCGTGGCCGTGCTGGCCGAACCCGAGGACGTGGAAGTGGATTTGAAAAAAGACGACTATCGCATCGACAAGTTTTGCGCATCAGGCCCCGGTGGACAGCATGTCAACAAGACCGAATCGGCGATTCGCCTGACTCACTTTGAAACCGGCATCGTCGTCCAGTGCCAGGACGAGAAGAGCCAACTCAAGAATCTAGCCAAGGCGCTGCGTGTGCTCAAAAGCCGTATTTACGATTTCCATCGGCAACAAGAACTACAAAAGCGTGCCGATACCCGCAAGACGCTCATCGGCTCAGGTGATCGCAGCCAACGCATTCGCACCTACAATTTTCCTCAGAATCGCTTGACCGATCATCGCATCAATTTGACGCTCTACAAACTCGACCAAATCATGGCCGGCGATATGTCTCCAGTCAGCAAGGCACTGCTGGAATACGAACGCGACCAATTGCGCGACGGGGGGGTACAGGACGAATGAGCACTGCCGAGGCCTGGACCAATGGCAAACTGCTGACCTGGACAGCAGACTACCTCAAGAAGCATGGCTCTACCTCTCCCCGTCTAGACGCCGAAGTTCTCCTGGCGCACGCCCAGGGCTGCCAACGCATCGGGCTGTATACCGCTTTTGAACAGGAGCCGAGCGACGAGATACGTACCGCCTTTCGCGAAATGGTACGCCGTCGCGCTGAAGGTACTCCGGTGGCTTACCTAGTTGGCCACAAGGAATTCTACTCGCTCAGCTTCGAGGTCAATCCGGATGTGCTGATTCCTCGGCCTGAGAGCGAATTGTTAGTCGTGGAAGCGCTCGATCTGGCCAAATCTTTGAATCCTCAAAATGGTCGTGTGCTCGAAATCGTCGACATCGGCACCGGATCGGGCTGCATCGCCATCGCCATCGCCAAACACTGCCCGGGCTGCCGTGTGACCGCCGTCGATATCTCCCCAGAAGCCATCGGGTTGGCTCGACGCAACGTTCAGCGACATGGCATCGACGATAGGCAGCTAAAACTCGTCCAGGGCGACATGCTAAACTGGTGTCAGGCCGATGAACAATTCGATCTGATCGTCAGCAATCCTCCCTATGTTTCGCAGGACGAGTACCAACAACTGGCCCGCACCGTGCGCGACTTCGAACCGCGGACGGCATTGGTCGCCGAACCCACGCCCGCTGACCTGCTGTCGAAGCTGATTACTCAAGCTGGTCAGCGGCTGCGCAGCGGGGGATATCTGGTTTTTGAACTCTCACCCATGTTAGCGCCGCAGGTCCAGCAGATGGTGACTCAGCCCGCACTGTGGGAACCGCACCGCATTCGCAAGGACTTGGCAGGCTTGGCCCGCGTCGTCATCCTGAAGAAATTATGAAACCGTTGACATTATTTGTAGGCTGGGGCCAGTTCGTAGGGGTGTGAAGCAAGTCGCCAGCACGTGTTGGGTTACATCGGCAATACACATAGTACGTCGATTCAAATTTGAACTGCCACACCGCGCCGACCTGCCGAACACACCACCGGCTTGTGCCCACCATACACCCTACTTCAAACCGCTGAAACGTTACGATTTTCACTTTTGCTAGAAAGCTCAGCCTTATGTTGCCTATGGAAAAACTGGTTTCGCTGTGCAAACGCCGCGGCTACATGTTTCAGTCTAGCGAAATCTATGGTGGCCTGAATGGATTCTGGGACTACGGTCCGCTGGGCGTTGAACTCAAACGCAACGTTAAAGACGCCTGGTGGCGTGACATGGTCAGCGGTCACGATGAATTGACATTGCAATCTGGGGCACCCAGCCACTACGAAATGGTTGGCCTGGATTGCACCATTATCATGCACCCGCAAGTTTGGAAGTGCTCCGGCCACTACGATCTGTTCCACGACTATATGGTCGACTGCCGCCAGTCGCGCAAGCGTTATCGTCACGATCAAGTTCGTGGCCGATGGGTCGAGGCCAAAGGCAAAAAGATATTTGTGACCACGATGGTCGAGGCCGACGTCGAGGATGAAGAAATGCAGCGCAAAGCGCTCAAATACTTCAACCTCCGCGCCAAGGACGCTGAACAACTCAAGTGGGACGGCGGCGTGCGCAGCTTGCCAGAAGTCGACGACATGACTCAGGTACTGGCACCCGATGCCAATGAATTGGGAACGTTGACCGAGCCACGCGAGTTCAACTTGATGTTCAAGACGTACGTTGGCGCGCTGAGCGGCGAAGAAGGTGCCGCCTTCCTGCGTCCTGAAACGGCGCAAGGCATCTTCGTCAACTTCAAGAATGTGCTGGATAGCTCACGCGTCAGTCTCCCGTTTGGAATCGCTCAGGTTGGTAAGAGCTTTCGCAATGAGATCACACCCCGCAACTTTACCTTCCGTTCGCGCGAATTCGAGCAGATGGAGATCGAGTTCTTCTGCCACCCCGCTTCGTCCAACCAGTGGTATCAGTACTGGCGCGATCGTCGCATGGCTTGGTATACCGGGTTGGGACTGTCTGGCGAGCGCTTGCGGCTGCGCGAACATGCCACCGATGAACTCAGCCACTACTCGACAGGGACCGCTGATATCGAATACGCCTTTCCGTTTCTAGCCGATGGACAATTCGGGGAGCTGGAAGGTATCGCCCATCGCGGCGACTTTGATTTGCGCAGCCACATGGAAGGCAAGTTGGACGAAAACTCCTGCCCATTGCAGGTACAGTTGGGCGAAGACGGCAAGCCCAAGTATCGAGGCAGTGGGAAAGACTTGAGCTACCGCGACGAAATGACTGGCGAGCGCTATGTACCCCACGTCATTGAACCTTCCGCAGGTGCCGATCGCGCCACGCTAGCCTTTCTGTGCCAAGCCTACTGCGAGGATCAGGCTCCGGACGATCAAGGTCAAATGCAGACGCGCGTGGTGCTGCGACTGCATCCGCGTTTGGCACCCATCAAGGCCGCTGTTTTTCCATTGGTCAAGAAAGATGGCATGCCCGAAGTGGCTCAAGATATCTATCGAGCTCTCAAGAAGAAATGGAACGTCTTCTACGATGAAAAAGGTGCCGTCGGTCGCCGTTATCGCCGACAAGATGAGGCTGGTACGCCGTACTGCATTACCGTCGATGGACAATCGCTGGCTGATGCCACCGTAACCATTCGCGATCGCGACTCGCTGGAACAAGTTCGCGTCAAAGTCGATGATGTCGTTGGCGAAATTCAGTCGCGGTTGGAAACCTAGCCAGTTATAGCATCTCACCTGCCGCATGTGCTGTTACAGATTCGCAAACGACAGGCGGGATGACG
The DNA here is from genome assembly GCA_019636385.1 of Pirellulaceae bacterium. Classification (NCBI taxonomy): domain Bacteria; kingdom Pseudomonadati; phylum Planctomycetota; class Planctomycetia; order Pirellulales; family Pirellulaceae; species Pirellulaceae bacterium. Next base: position 231,429 of record JAHBXT010000004.1, read on the forward strand.
AGGAGGTTGGTGCTCTTTCGTTAGCTGACGGTTTGATCGGCTATACAGCGCATCACCCTACTGCGGTGCTTCGTTGATCCCGATTGACTAACTCAGCCAAACTAGGCTTGTCAAACATTGCACCCACCAGCGGCTTGGCTACTATATGCGCCGTATCGAATCTCTGGTTATCACATCCCGGTGAACCTTCAAGAAAGAAAGCGAATTCAATTTCAGACGCCTTCCCAAGACGCGCGCATCTTGTCACTATCAACCTTGAGTTTCGTGTGCGGAATGCGCGTAACTGCCTTGGGACCAACCAACACAACCAACCACCATTCCCTCTACGAAATGCGTATGATGAAACTGCCTATCCCTCACCTGCTTCACCGCACCAACGTCCCCGCGCTGTGGTGCTGCTTACTAGCGGCGCTGGTAACTTTCATGGGCTGTGGATCGTCATCGGACAATCCGCAATCGGCTACGGCACAGCAAGGCCGGCTGCGTATCGCGGTAATCCCTAAGGGCACCAGCCACGAATTTTGGAAGTCGGTTCATTACGGAGCCCAGCAGGCCGCTCGCAAGCTTGGCAATGTAGAGGTTATCTGGCGCGGGCCGGTGGTCGAAAGCGACACAGGTAGTCAGATTGAGGTAGTTAAGAGCATGGTCACATTGGGCGTGGACGGCATCGTGTTGGCCCCCAATCAGCGCGGGGGCTTGGTCGACGCTGTTGAAGAGGCCATTGACGAAGGCATACCCGTGGTGATCTTCGATAGCGGTTTGGACGAAGGCCCCAAAATTGTCAGCTATGTGGCCACCGACAACTTTCGCGGTGGACAATTGGCTGCTGACGAAATGGCCAAGGCCATCGGTCAGCAAGGCAACGTAATCTTACTGCGTTATCTGGTGGGCAGCGAAAGCACCGAACAACGTGAGCTGGGATTCTTGGACGGCATGAAAAAGTATCCGAACATCAAAGTCGTTTCGTCCGACCAATACGGCGGCGACAACACCACCAGCGCTAAACAAAAAGTTGATCAACTGCTGCAGGTGCATCAACAGGATTTGTCCGGCATCTTCGCCGTTTGTGAACCCAACGCCAACGGTACTCTGGAAGCGCTGAAAAATGCTGGTATCGACAAACGGGTCAGATTTATCGGCTTTGATCCCAGCGATGCGCTGATCGAGGCCATCAAGTCGGGATCGTGCGCTGGCATCGTGCTGCAAGACCCGGTTAAGATGGGCTACCAAAGCGTGATGACACTGGTGGCAGCCATTAACGGCCAGCCAGCTCCGGCATTTATTTCTACCGGAGAGTACTTTGCATCGCTCAAAACACTCAATGACCCTGTAATTTCCAAGTTGCTCACGCCGCCCCTTCAAGAGTAGCCTGCCGCACCGATGTAACTACACTGGCCCAATCGCTACGAGATTATTGCCCGAGTTCATGAGCGCCGTTTAAGCCTATGCCGCCTCCGCTGCTGGACATTCGCGACATCAGCAAACGATTTGGATCCACCCAGGCTCTGGAGCAAGTTAGTCTGGAAGTCCAAGCGGGCCGCGTTCTGGCTCTGATTGGAGAAAATGGCGCGGGCAAGAGTACGTTGCTGAAAGTACTCAGCGGCGCACATCGCGCCGACGACGGGCATATGCAGTTGCTGGGACAGTCCTATCAGCCGTCGGGACATCCGCATCAAGCCAAATTGGCCGGCATTGCTATGATCTACCAGGAATTGAGTTTGGCTTCGGACCTGTCGGTTGAGGACAACATTCTGCTGGGACAACCCTGTATGGCCGGCGGATTATTGCTGCGGCAGCGGCAACGCGACCGCGTACGCCAAGCCCTGGCGGCCGTGGGTTTGCCAAACTTATCTCCCCGCGCCATCGTCGGACGGTTGTCCGTAGCCCATCAACAGTTGATCGAAATTGCGCGCGCCCTGGCTAGCAACGCGCGCATCATCCTGTTTGATGAGCCTACCAGTTCGTTGCCTCAAGCCGAAGTTCAGACGCTGTTCACGATCATTCGTCGCTTGAAACATGAGGGCTTGGGGATCGTGTACATCAGTCACTTCCTGGAGGAGGTCCGGCAGATTGCCGACGACTATTGCGTGCTCCGCGACGGACGTCAGGTTGGCCGGGGGCGTATCGCCGATGTCTCGAACCGACAAATCATTTCGCTGATGGTCGGTCGCGACGTCGATGACTTGTATCCGAAGGTCTCGTATCAGCCAGGCGAAGAGCTGATGAGGGTACAGAATTTGACTGGCTCGCGATTGCCCGCACCGATCAATCTCGCGCTGCGGCGTGGAGAGATTCTGGGCGTCGCTGGCTTGGTTGGAGCGGGTCGTACAGAACTGGTGCGGTGCTTGATGGCCCTGGATCGGCAACTTACGGGCCAAGTGCGCGTAGGTGACCGCGTCGTAGGCGCGCGTGTTCGCAGCCGCATGGCTAATGGACTAGCGATGTTGTCCGAGGATCGTAAGGGCGAGGGCTTGGCGCTGGATTTGTCCATTGCAGAAAATATCACTCTCAGCCGCTTGGCACCGTATCGACACTGGGGCCTATTAAATTGGCGTCTTCGCCGACAGGCTGCGACCGAGCAAATGCGGCTGGTTGAAGTCAAGGCGCAGAGCCCCGATCAGCCGGTAGGACAATTGTCGGGGGGTAATCAACAAAAGGTCGCTTTGGCACGCATACTACACCAGCAAGCGCAAATATTGTTGTTGGACGAACCCACCAAAGGTATCGACGTTGGTACCAAGGCCGAGATTTACCGGATGATGGGACAATTGGCGGCTGGGGGAAAAACGATTGTTTTTGTAAGCTCCTATTTGCCTGAATTGCTTGCCGTATGTGATCGCATCGCCGTAATGGCTCGCGGACAACTACAAGAAATCCGCGCTGCCGCTGACTGGACCGACGAAGAGATCATGCGCTGCGCTGTCGGCGGCGAGGTTGTTGGGCAATCACCGGACGATTAGGGACAGAATTGAGTTGGGTGTAACTGGCGGACACTGGCAATTTCAATATACGTTCGGGCCTATTAAGATGGATGACTGAACAATGCTGGAATCCGTATACATCGAAACCAAATCTTGAGTTATCTCGTGGCGAATCCTGCGCGGAATGTGGTGATTGCTGGACACCAACAAACACCCAAGACTGGTGGTCCACCCGACGAACAGCTTTTGAGTGCTTCATTTCGCAAGTTGTCATAGACGAATCTCTGCCGGTGACCCGGTCGAGATTCAAAAACGCCTGGCCATAGCGGAGACGCTTAGCTCGCTAACAATCACGAACAAGGCCGAACAGCTAACCGAGTCTATCATGAGGAGGAGAGTTTTCCGGCTAAGGCTATCCGAGATGCCGCGCACATTGCCGTGTCGACGGTCCACGATGTAGAATACCGGCTAACATGGAATTGCAAACACATAGCAAACGCATAGATTTCAAAGCGAATCGCGGCTATATGCAGACAGTCCGGGTGCGAGATGCCAACGATCTGTACGCCCGAAGAATTAATGGAGGATATTACAGGTGAACAATGATCCCATCGTAGAAGAGGTACATGCGATTCGCGATCGACTAGCTGCGCAGTTTGGATATGACATTTCGCAAATTTTTGCTGACTTGCGAACGCGTGAACGGCTGTTGGGAGATCGGCTCAAGAACCGCCAAAAGAGTCGGAGAAAACCAACTCACCACCCAAACGACGAGTCGTCTGGTTCTGAGATGCATTCTTCTCCTGCCGCTGGGTGATCTGATGCTTAAGTTTTGAAGTAGCACTGTTTTGGCCAGGAATCGTACTCGTACTCAATGAAATGGTACTCGTGATCGTACTCGAGACGGGCTGTTCGAGTAGGAGTCACGAGTACCGCCAGGAGCTGAGTACGAGTACGAACAACCAGTTCATGGGGCGCTTCCGGGCCATTAAACATGAAGCGCGCAACTTTAAAATGCGTAAGCGCAGGGACCGCCTTTCCCAAGCACCACTTTCCCCCTTGCATCAACCTAAGTCATGAAGTTCGCCGGCCAGCTTTTTCAGTTGCTTTTCCGTAGCCAACTTGGTCCGCTGGTGGCACTGCTGGTGATCGTGATGATCTTCACTGTTGCCGATCAAGTATCCGGCTCAGGCAGTTTCGCCAGTTGGCGCAACGCGCGCGTACTCTCCAGCTCAGCAGCCCTGATCGCAGTTCCGGCTTTGGGTATGACTATGATTATCATTGCCGGTGGCATCGACTTGTCGGCCGGTACCACGCTCACTCTCTGCGGCACGGTGCTGGCCAGCAGTTTGAAATACCACGTTACTGCTGGCCAACCCAGTTTTGCAACCGATATTGCAGTGGCCGTCGGCTTGACGCTACTGACCGGCTGCCTGTGTGGCCTGTTTAACGGTGTCATCATCAGTGCGACGCAGGTGATCCCCTTTATCGTGACTCTAGGAACCATGACCATCTTTCTGGGGATTGGTCAAATCATTGCTCAGCAATCGACCGTCTACGCTCCAGCCGATCACATTCCGACCTGGCTCCAAAACCTGAGCGTCACCGGATCGAACCCTGACAGATACTTGCTGATCCCCTACGTCCCCACCAACGCGCTGCTAGCCATTGTGTTAGCCTGCGCGGTGGCAGTACTGCTGAAGTACACCATTTTCGGGCGCAATATCTTTGCCCTAGGCAGTAACCGACTGACCGCTCGATTGTGTGGGGTGCCCATCGGCATGACAATCGTCAGCGTCTATGCGTTGGCTGGACTGTTCTTTGCCATCGGCGGCCTTCTGTACTTTGCCGAAGTCAAGAACGGCAATCCGCCAGACGGTGTTGGCCGCGAACTGGAAATTATCGCCGCTGTCGTTTTGGGCGGTGGCAGTTTGAGCGGCGGTCGCGGCTCGATCGTCGGATCGATGATTGGAGCGCTGATCATTGTGGTCATTCGCAACGGCTGTACCTTGCTGCAGATTCCCAATACTTACACGCTGATCATCATCGGTGCCATCATCATCGTCGCCGTGGTGGTCGATCAACTGCGGCATGGATCGCCCGAATGGCTATTCCGAATGTTGCCAGGTACAACCCGGTCAGCGTAGCTGGTATTCAGCGACCAACCTGCCACATTTTTTTGGCCCATGTCCCTTGTCAATCACCGGCCATGGGAAAACATATCATGCATGAAAGCAGCCATTGGCTGACTCGCTCACACAGCACTCCACTTCGACAAGTACCATCACCACGCGATGAACCGACCAAGCAATTTGGCTGAGCTGCTGGATAGCGGCTGGCAATCTAAATCCGTCAAACTTGAACTGCACGACAATTTTGTGCGACAATTGGCGGCCGGCGAACCGCTTTTTCCAGGAATTGTGGGCTACCAGCACACAGTCATTCCCGAAATCAGCATCGGGCTACTGGCCGGACACGATATGCTGTTCCTGGGTGAAAAGGGACAAGCCAAAAGCCGCTTGATGCGCTCGCTGGTTCAGTTCTTGGACCCCTGTATTCCCTACTTGGATATACCAAGTGTCCCCATTCATGAAGATCCACTCCGGCCAATTACCTCGGCGGCCAAACGGTTCCTGGCCGAACATCCGCCAGACGAGGTTCCCATCGCCTGGTGGGCCCGCGATGAGCGGTACACCGAACGCCTCAGCCCCGGCACCAAGTTCGCGGACATTATCGGCGAAATAGATCCGTCGCGACTGACCAGCGGAGTCAGCATGAGCACCGAAGAGGCGCTGCACTTCGGACTAATACCGCGAATGCATCGTGGCATCTTTGCGATGAACGAATTGCCAGAACTGGACGAGCTGGTTCAGGTTGGCCTGTTCAATATTTTGGAAGAGCGCGATGTGCAGATTCGTGGCTATCCCGTGCGATTCGATCTGGATATTTTCATTCTGTTCTCTGCCAACCCCAGCACGTACAACCGCAGCGGAAAAGTCATCCCCCAACTCAAGGACCGCATCGGCTCGATCATCCAGACGCATTATCCGACCGAGCGTGAGCTGGGGATTCAGATCATGCAACAAGAGGCCGGCATCGACCTAGCTGGTCCACATCCGGTAGTGGTACCGTACTTTATGGCTGAGATCGTTGAAGAGATGACTCGCCAGGCACGACGCAGCAAGTACGTCGATCATGCTTCCGGTGTTTCGGCTCGGTTCAGTCTGTCGAACTACCGCGCCATGATCGCCAGCGCTCGGCAACGCTCGATTGTACTGGGCGAATCACCCGCTGTTCCGCGCATCAGCGACTTGGGGCATTTGTACTCATCCAGCCTGGGCAAATTGGAACTGGACCTGATGGGCAGCCATCAAATGTCCGAACGTCAAGTCTTAGACGCGATCATTGCCGAAGCCATCAAAGTCGTCTTCCAAGAGTACGTAGACGCTCACGGCCTAGCGGAAATCGCCGACATCTTTGCTAGGGGTCTGCGAGTCGAAGTCGGCGATCTGCTGCCCAGCTCGCAATACGCTCAGCGCCTGCGCGCCGTACCGCCAGCCTGGGAGAAGGCGTTTGACGTTAACGCTAGTCAACAACCCGCCATGCGCGCTTCGTGCGTAGAATTTGTTTTGGCCGGATTATACGCGCTAGACAAGATCAGCCGCAACCAAAAATTCGGCCAAGTCGTCTATGAGACCTAGGGTGGGCAACAAACCGTAAGGTGGGACCAGCGGGACCTGTACGCGGCGTGTCGTAATGCCAAAAAATGTCTGATGCAACGAAGTCCGCTCCAGTACTAGTTGTTTGTCCCCGCAGCGGTCTACCAGAAAAGGCAGGGTGGGTCGCACAAGCCGACGCAAACTGTTTGTTCGCGCCAGCGAATGTGAAAAACACATGGTACTTAGATATTTGCTAGTTCGGCTGGTGATGGCCCACCAAATCCGTCAACAGAATTTGCAGTAATCGGGCATTTTGGGAGACCACTCAACATGACGCGTTCAACTTGGCTTGGCGGTGTCGTACACACCTACCAGAAGTACGATCCTGCGAAATTCCCCAGCCCCACTCAACCACCGCCCGACTTGGTATCGCAAGCCTTCGAGCATGCGCTGACCTATGGCGAATACCGTGAATTGACCGAAGAGGAATTGGCCCGCGCGATTCGCTTGGACTCCAGCCAAATGGCCAGCCTTGGGCCCAGCATCGAATATCTACAGCAATTGCTGGAACAGCGCAAACGCAAAATCTTGGAAACGTACGAGGTCGTCTCTGTCGAGCGACTGGCCCAGAAGACGTTCACGCGTGCCGCTGGGCGAACTCGCGCACCCAGTCAATGGCGTGACCTGCTGAATCGCGCCGTACAGGGACGTCAGATTTATTTGCTGGAACGACTGTACTACGAAGTAGACGACGACACCAATCCATTTGCCGGTCAGATCGTGGGCTTGATCGAGCACTTGGGCAACTGGTATCAGATTGAAGAGCTGGGTTCTAAATACCATTTCACCGGTAGCCAGTCGGTCACTATCCCGCAGGCGCTGGAGATCAAAGAAGAGTTGGAGAAGATTGACGAGCTGCTGAGGCAACTCGAACAGGCCGCCAAGACCGCGCAGATCGGCATGATCGACATGGAGTTGCTCAGTCAATTTGCCTCGACCGAGGACCTCGGTTCCCTGGAATCTATGCGGGAGCAAATTGAAACGCTGGTTCGCGAATTGGCCGAACGTCAGGGATTAGCGCGCGACGGCACCAGCGGCGCCTTTCGGCTGACTCCCCATGCCTACCGCATCTTTCAGGGCAAACTGTTGCAGCGAATTTTTTCGGAGTTGCAAGCCGGACGCAGCGGACGGCATACCGGCCGCATCGTCGGCGAGGGCAGTGTCGAGTTGCCTCAGACCAAGCCCTATGAATTTGGCGACAGTTTGGCCGCGATGGATACGACTCAAACGGTTATCAACGCGCTGCTACGTGATCCCAGCGCATCTCCGGTACGGCTGACCACGTCCGATATCGAAATCCATCGCACCCGCAATTCGCCTAAGTGTGCTACGGTTGTCATCATGGACATGAGTGGTTCGATGCGCCATGACGGACAATACATCAATGTCAAACGCATGGCGCTAGCCCTGCAAGGCTTGATTACCAGTGAATACCCCGGCGACTTCTTGCGGTTCATTGAAATGTATACCTTCGCGCGACTGCGCCCGCCCGGTGAAATCGTGGAATTGATGCCCAAGCCGGTAACTGTCTACGACCCCATCGTGCGGCTGCGAGCCGACATGAGCCGCCCCGATGTCAGCGAAATCCAAATACATCCGCACTTCACAAACATACAACATGCCTTGCGACTAGCGCGGCAGAATTTGGCCACGGTGGATACTCCCAACAAGCAAATCATTCTGATTACCGACGGATTGCCCACAGCACATTTTGAGGATTCAATGCTGTACATGCTGTACCCCCCCGACCCGCGCACCGAAAAGGCCACGCTTCGCGAAGCCGCAATGTGTCAGCGCGAGGGGGTGGTGATCAATATGTTTTTGGTACCCAGTTGGTCGCAATCCGAAGAAGACATTCGCTTTGCCTATCGGCTGGCCGAAAACACGCGCGGTCGAGTCTTCTTCACGGCTGGTCGCGATCTCGACCGCTTCGTCGTCTGGGACTATGTCGCCCGCAAACGCGAAATCCTCGGCTAGGTACATAAAGGTAGCTACCGTCACGCAGACGCTGGGGGATTCCTTCGTAGCATCACAACGCTCAGCGTGAGTTTTGAAGTTGCGATTCTTGCCCGGGAATCGTACTCGTACTCAATGAACTGGTACTCGTAATCGTACTCGAAAGCATTGTTCGAGTAGGAGATACGAGTACCGCGAGGGGCTGAGTACGAAAATCCAGTTCATGGGGTATTTCTGGGCCAATAAACATGAAGCTGAACTTTTCCTGATGGCCAAAGGCCCGGCACAACCACTGCAGGTGCCTCGCGGCACCAGTGACCAAGTCACCATCAAGGATTCAGGCCCAAAGGGCCGACACCTCAATTGAGGTGCGCCCCATTCGTGACTTCGCACTCAATGGCTTTTCGATCCGGGTCTTTGCAGCCCTGGCATTGGATATGTCGGCCATTTGGGGCCTAAAAGCGCAGCACCGCCTCGCACCCCACGTGGTACAATACACGCTGTCCGCACGCTATACCCACTACCTCGCCACGGCAGTACTACGATGCACCATACACCCAAGACATTCTGTCACCTTCGCGCGCAACGCTACTTCTGGACCGGCCTACTAGCTATCTGCCTGGCTGGCTTCGCATCCGTCGCCAGCGCCCAGACCGAGTCGAGCCAACAGCCGTTGCGCTGGTGGAAAGGCAATCTGCACACGCACACTTTCTGGAGCGATGGTAACGATTTTCCAGAAATGGTCGCAGCCTGGTACGCCCAGCGCGATTACAACTTCTTGGCGCTGTCGGATCACAACATTCTCAGCCGAGGCATTCGCTGGATGCCGTTGCAAAGGGTAGAAAGCCGAGCGGATGCTGGCATCGTGGATCGCTATCGCGCCAAGTTTGGACCCGAGTGGGTGGAGACGCGCTCGGTGGACGGGCGGGATGAGGTGCGCCTCAAGCCATTGGATGAATACCGCTGTCTGGTCGAGCAGGCTGGTAAATTCATCATGATCGAAGGCGAAGAGATTAGCGACCAGGTTGGTAAAGCTCCGGTGCACATGAACGCCACGAACCTCAGTCAAGTCTTAAAGCCAGCCGGTGGCGCAACAGTCCGTGAAGCCATTCGCAATAACTTGCGGATGATCATGGAACACCAACGCACCAGTGGGCGAGAAGTGATGGCACACGTCAATCACCCCAACTTCCACTACGCCATCACCGCCTCAGATCTAGCCAGCGTGGTCGAAGAACAATTCTATGAAGTTTACAACGGCCATCCCGATGTGCATCATTTGGGTGATAAAGATCACATGGGCATCGAGCCGATGTGGGACGTGATCAACGCCATTCGGCTATTGATGCTGGATGCACCGCCCATCCTGGGAATTGCCACTGACGACAGCCACGAATACCACGGCCGCCCTGGCTCCCGTCCCGGACGCGGCTGGGTCATGGTCCGCTCGCGTTATTTGACCCCCGAGCACCTCATCCGCGCCCTCAAAGCCGCCGATTTTTATGCTTCCAGCGGTGTCGTGTTAAAAGACATTCAGTTCGACACCGACGCACGGAAGCTAACCATTCATGTTGACTCGGCACCCGGCGCCACCTATGAAACCGACTTCATCGCCGTGCTCCGTCCCGAGTCCACTCCAACTACCGCGTCAAATCCAGCCTCCTCAGATGCGGTCAGCGACAATACTCCCACTACTTCATCATCACTCACGGAAGCCGACATGCCCCCCGCGCAGGTCGTGGCCACGATTGCTGGAGAGGTCGCCAGTTATCAGCTCACCGGTAAAGAACTTTATGTCCGCGCCGTAGTCCGCAGCAGTCTACCTCCCACCGATCCCGTCTACGACAACCAGCGTCAACAAGCCTGGACGCAACCGGTGGGGTGGGAAAGGTAGTCATTAATCGCCCGCCAATGGCCTTACGCCCTTTGTACTTTGTTGTGGCACACCTGCTCTAGCTCCTAATGCCCCAGCTTGAATTCTCTTGCACCAATTCGGTCGCCAACTGTTTTCCCCATTGGCTAGCATTCTGATTTCATATTGGATAGGTCGCTGGTGATTTTCTTTCGCATTGAGCGGTGGGTGACGATTTACTCTGCAGTGGCTCCGAATTTGGCTGACCTGGGCGGGCCGGGTAGTTTCCTGGTGCGTCCGGATTGTGGTGCAAGCTGGCTGTTGCGCACAGAAGGAATCGTGACGAGCATTTATGGGTCGATCCAATTGGCTAGTCTTAACAGGCGCGCTGAGCTTGCTGATGCTAGAGCCCGGTTGCGCTGGTCGTTTGGCGGGGCGAACGACTCAGACTAAGCTGTGCCAGCATTCACAACCGGCTGCGTTAGCCAGGGGCGATGATGACGTTACCCTGGCTAACGCCACGGCGCTGGTTCACACGCAGGCCCCTGCCCCTGCGGTGGCTGACGGCGCAGTCCACGAAGCGATCCTCTTAAAAAAAGAGCCTGGTGATCAAGAGTTTCTCGCTGACGCAGCGAGTCATGAAGTGCCTCCGATCAAACCTATGCAAACCTCAGTTCGGTTGGACGAGCTGATCGAACTGGCGATGAATCATAATCCGGCGATTCGAGAGTTGGCAGCTACAACCCACAAGGCAGCTGGCTTTAGAACTCAAGTTGGCCTGCGCCCCAACCCCACCATTGGTCTGCAATCGGTGCAACTGGCCGATCGCGGTACCGACCAGCATCTGATCTTTGCTGAACAGGAATTTGTAACCGGCGGCAAACTGAATCTTAATCGCCGAGTCCTGAACGAAGCGCTGCGTGCCCAGCTTTTAGAGCTGGAAGCGCAACAGATTCGCGTCCGCACCGATATTCAGGTAGCATTCTTCGAAGCTCTAGGTCTTCAGCAACAGCTCGAGCTGATCACCCAATTCAAGTCGATCACCGACCGAGGCAGTCACGCTGCAACTCTACGTCTGCAAGCCGGTGAGGGTTCGAAGATCGACCTATTGCAGACACGTATTCAATCTAGCGAAGTCGAATTACTGGAGCGTCAGCGGCTGGCTGAATTGCAAGTCAAGTGGAATCAGATTATGGCCATGGCCGGTCAATCTACGTGCGCGATCTCTCGATTAGATGGCGCGCTTCCCGAACGAGCCCCGGACGGCGACTTGCAGACCTGGTGCATGCCGTTAGCCGCCTACAGTCCTGAGTACGCTGCGGCGCAGGTTCGCATTCAGCGCGCTGTAGCTCTACTGAGTCGTCACTGCGTTCAACCCATTCCCAATCCAACGTTGCAGATTGCCGGCGGTTACGACAACGGCACCGATTCAGGCATGATTAATGTGCAGGCAGGTGCACCTATCCCAGTGTTCAGCAAGAACCAAGGTAATATCGCTGCGGCGCGCGCCGAATACTGTCGCGCGGTCCAGGAGGCTCAGCGGATCGAACATGCAATTCAGGCGCGGCTGGCCGAAGCGGCGGGCGAGCTATCCAAAGCAGCGGCAGCTTTACAACTGATCGACGGCGAGATACTGGCTAGCGCTCGCGAGGCCTTGGAGCTGTCTGAACAGGCATACAAAGCGGGTGAAATCGACTTTATTCAGTTGTTGGTCGTGCGGCGAACTTACTTCGATGCCAGCTTGAAGCTCGTAGAAGCACAAACGCTGCTGGCCACCGCGACGGCTCGACTGGAGGGATTTGGCCTGAGCGGGGCGCTCCAGCCCGTGCCGGACTACAGCGGTGACGACAGTCTTCGCGGATTAACTTTCAGTCAGCAATAGCCTCGCTCACGTCCGGTTGCTACAGTCGCCAGACTATGGAAATCGCAGCAATCTCCACGCTCGGGCGAGCGCAGCTACTGCGTGATAAACAATCGACTTTGAAAGGCGAACCGATGTTGCTAGTTCAATACGGTTCGCTTATAGTTGAATTGTTGAGGGACACTTAACGACTGATGCGATTCCCAGTATTAACGCAACTTTTAACGCTCTTGGCTTTTACCGCTCATGCGGTGTTGGGGGGCGTTGCGCATCAAGGTTGCTCAGTAGATCATCGGGCAAGCCCGGTGGCGGCTAATGCTCAATCTACCACATCGCCAACTCTCAGCGACTCCTCAAAGAAAACTTCGCAGTGTAAGTGTTGTCATCACTCGACACCTGTCACAACGAATCACCCCGCAACGCCAAGCAGCCAGGATCTGCAGAAGGCTTCTAACTTGCCGCAGGACCAGCCTCATCCGTGTGGCCAATGCTGCCACATGGCATGTGTCTATGCCTTGCCCTGCAATCTAGAACTCGATTTCGCGATGCAAGATGCTCAACTGCTGGCCGCTGCAGCGTGTGGCATAGCTGGCACTTTACCTGAGTATCACCCACTTCTTGTGGTTCGTGAGCATCGGCCGCCGATGTGTATCTACCGGCTTGGGCCTGCGCAGCGCGCGGCTCTTCAGTGCTGGGTCATCTGAGTCAGATTCATCAAGCAGAATTTAGCTTGCTGACTCGACTGGCACGACTGTTTATGTGACTTGCCAAGTCATTCTGATGCGATGTTCATCCGACTACGTTCCGACGTTAGCTCAGGTCGAACTGTCAACGGTTGTTAATGGCGAATGGTCTGTTACGCGAAGTGAACCCAAACATGCATCGTCCGCTTCCCATGAAGCAACCAACGCGCAAACGTTGGATGCAGTGGGCCCTGCTATTTTTAATACTAGCCGTTACGGGAGCCACCTGTGGCATGTGGTGGCCGGCGCTGGTCCGCCTGGTTGACCAGTCGCTAGCCCTGCGCCGCGCGACCGGAGATTCTGAGGACTCTCATGGTCATGAACATGCAGGCCACGATCATGCTCCCTCTGCCGAGTTATCGAAGCTAACACTTACCGAACAGGCTTTCAAGAATCTTGGACTGACCGCCGAGTATCTCCGACCAATCGAATTGACAGACTACCGCCGCACGGTCAGCATTCCGGCGGTGGTGTCGCCGATGCCGGGGCGAACCGAGATTCGAGTCTCGGCGCTGCTGGCGGGTGTAATCGAACATATTCACGCGGTGACCGGTGAAGCCGTGATGCCTGGCGACTTGTTGTTTGAAGTTCGACTGACCGACGAAGAGCTGGTTGCTAATCAATCGGACTTTCTGAAGAGCCTGAACGATCTACAAGTCGAAGAGCGCGAGATCGTGCGGTTGACCGAGGTCACGCAATCGGGAGCGGTGGCCAGCAAAGTGTTGCTAGACCGCCAATACACGAAGCAGAAGCTGGAAGGCCTCATCGCTTCGCAACGCGAAGCACTGCGGCTACACGGCTTGAGTGACGCACAAATCGCCGTGATTCAAAAAGAGCGCCGACTGTTGCGCCAGTTGTCGATCGTGGCACCAGAACCGGGACGACCGACCGGCGACCAGCAATTGCGGCTGAGCGGTCCGATCGTTCGTCCAACTGGATTTGTGGTCGATGATTCATGGGCAGGACCAGTCATCAACTCGTCGCGAGCCATCGCCGTTCACAAGCAATCACCGTGGATTATTGAGCGGCTAGTGGTCCAGAAAGGTCAAGGCGTCACAGCTGGTCAAGAGCTGTGCACCTTATCCGATGTGTCGCGATTGTACATTGAGGGCCAGGCGTTCGAGCAAGACATTCCAGCTATCAGCCAAGCAGTTGAGAAGGACTGGCCGCTGGCGGCCACTCTGGCAACGGCCAACGGTCAGGAGACTTTACGCGACTTGCGGCTGGCTTACGTCGCCAACTCGGTCGATGCCCAGGCCAGAACGCTTTCATTCTTCACTCACCTGCCGAACGCGATCGTCCGTGACGAAATCAATCAGCAGGGACAACGCTTTGTTACGTGGAAATATCGCGTTGGTCAACGACTGACGCTGCAGGTTCCCGTTGAAGTCTGGGAGCAGCAGATAGTAGTTCCCATCGAAGCTATCACGAAAGATGGTGGAGACTGGTTTATCTTTCAACGCAATGGAATGAATTTAGTGCGAATCCCGGTGCACTTGATTCACCGAGATCAAATTCAAGCGGTAATTGCAAACGATGGAGCGGTATTTGTTGGCGATGTTATCGCGATGCGCGCCGCGCATCAGTTGCAGATGGCGCTGAAGAATCAAAGCGGTGGCGCCATGGACCCTCACGCTGGCCACAGTCACTAGGCTCCACCACGATGCTCAATAGTCTCATCCGGTTTTCACTCCAACATCGACTGCTGGTTTTGGCCGTGGCTAGTCTGCTGGTTGGTGTTGGTAGTTGGCAGGTGTGGCGATTGCCAGTGGATGTCTTTCCGGATCTTAACCGACCTCGAGTTGTGATTATGATCGAGGCACCTGGCCTAGCGCCTGAAGAGGTCGAGTCGCTGATTACGCTACCCATTGAAACAGCGATTAATGGAGCCAGCGGCGTAGAAGCTGTCCGCAGTTCATCGAGTGTTGGCATCTCTGTGGTGTACGTTGAATTCGGGTATGGAACCGACATCTACACTGATCGTCAGATTGTCAACGAGCGGCTGCAGATGGTTCAAGACAAACTACCTGCGGGTATTCAACCTCAACTGGCTCCCATTTCGTCCATCATGGGTCAAGTTCTGATGCTGGGCATGTGGAGTGACGATGCCAGCGTTTCACCAATGGAGTTGAGAACTCTGGCCGACTGGACACTGCGGCAAAGAATTCTAACCATTCCCGGCGTTTCCCAAGTGTTCACGATGGGAGGCGAGCGCAAGCAGTTTCAGGTCTTGGTCAATCTGGATTCCATGACGCAGCTGGGCGTTACCCTGGACCAGATTGAATCTGCCGTGCAGGCCACGAACGAGAATGGTACGGGCGGATACCTAGATCGCCAGGGGCCGAATGAACTGTTGGTGCGTTCGCTGGGCAGATTGGTTTCGATCGACGACCTTGCCGAAGTCCCCGTCGCACACCGCAACGGTCGAGCCATTCTGCTGGCTCAGGTAGCTGAGATTCGCGAAGGGGCACAAATCAAACGCGGCGATAGTTCGGCCTTCGTCAGAACCGGTTCGGAACCCGCCTTTAGCGGTGGTCCCGCAGTCATTCTGACCATCAACAAGCAATCGGGTGCTGATACCCGCTTCGTAACCAATGCGATTTTGCAGGCCATCGAGGAATTAAAGCCAACTTTCCCCAATGGCGTCCACATTGAGCCGACCTATTCGCAGAAGGCGTTCATCGACCGAGCCATCGCCAATGTTGAAGAGGCGCTGCGCGATGGAGCCATTTTGGTAATAGTCATCCTCTTGCTGTTCCTAATGAATTGGCGCACGACGCTCATTACACTGACCGCCATTCCGCTGTCGCTGGTGATGACGGCTATCGTGTTTGCGGGATTTGGACTATCGATCAATACCATGACGCTCGGCGGCATCGCTGTGGCGATGGGTGAATTGGT
Organism: Pirellulaceae bacterium; assembly: GCA_019636385.1. Lineage (NCBI taxonomy): Bacteria > Pseudomonadati > Planctomycetota > Planctomycetia > Pirellulales > Pirellulaceae > Pirellulaceae bacterium. The sequence goes on from JAHBXT010000004.1 coordinate 247,382, forward strand.
AGACGACGCCATTGTGGATGTGGAGAATATTTTTCGCCGCTTACGAGAAAACCGCTTGGCTGGAAGCAGACTGCCTCCACTGTTAGTCGTGTTTCGTGCCAGCAGCGAAGTTCGCCGATCGATCGTCTTCAGCACCATGATCGTGATTCTGGTATTCGTTCCGCTGTTTGCACTCAGCGGCATGGAGGGCAAGCTGTTCGCCCCGCTGGGAATTGCCTACATCGTCTCCATCGTATCATCGCTTATTGTGTCGTTGACCGTTACGCCCGTATTGTCATTTTGGTTGCTGGGTGGTCAGCGCGGTGCGCATGATCATGACAGTCTGCTGCTCAGAGCAGTGAAATGGCTGGGCGCCCGGGTCATTCGCTTCAGTCTGGCATTTCCCTGGCAAAACTTAGCGGTGACGGCCTTCTTGGTGGCGTTGGCGGCTGTGTTCTTATCTAGAGTGGAACGTGACTTCCTACCTCCCTTTAATGAAGGCACCATCCAGCTGAATGTCATCATGCCGCCTGGAACTTCGCTGGCGGCATCAAACGACATTTGCCGCACTGTTGAACACTCGCTGCAGCAATTGCCCGATGTTCAAAAATTTGCTCGCCGCACTGGGCGAGCTGAACTGGACGAACATGCCGAGGGGGTCCATCTATCCGAGTTCTTGATTGAAATGGACCCGGTGTCGGAACTCTCGCGCGACCAGCAGTTGCAGGCGATTCGACAGGCCATGGATCAGATTCCCGGTATCGTGACGGCCACCGAGCAACCGATCGCTCATTTGATTTCTCACATGCTGTCAGGTGTCAAAGCACAGGTAGGGGTCAAACTGTTTGGCGATGACCTGGATGTGCTGCGCAACAAAGCTGAGCAGATTAAGGTAGCAATGCAGGGCGTTTCGGGCGTTACCGACCTGTTGGTGGAACCACAAGTAATCGTTCCTCAGTTGCGCATCGAATTAGACCGGCACTTGCTATCGCAACACGGATTGAGCGTGGCCGAAGTCAATCGCTATATTCAGACCGCCATGAATGGATCGTTGGTTTCCGAAGTGCTGGATGGGATGCGGACCTTTGATTTGGTGGTTCGCCTGCAAGACAGTTATCGCGAGGACATCGCTGGACTGAGACGCTTGCCCGTGTATCTGCCAGATGGCGGAGTTATACCTCTATCGAGCGTTGCCAAAATCTACGAGTCAGGCGGCCCCAACACGATCAATCGTGACAACGTACGTCGCCGAATAGTCATTCAGTGCAACGTTAAAGATCGGGGAGTTGTTGACGTCGTCCAAGATATTCAACAAGCCATTGCACCAGTAGTAGCAAGTTTACCAGCCGGCTATTATCCAACCTATGAAGGTCAGTTCCAAAGCCAGCAGTCTGCCAGTCGTGCTATCAGCGTATTGTTTGTGATGGCCCTGATTGGCGTGTTCTTGGTGCTCTACACCCTGTTTGGCACCGTCAATTTGTCGTTGCAAGTGATGGCTGCGCTGCCTATGGCGTTCATTGGCGCGGTCATAGCGCTGGTCATCACCGGCCAGACGATAACCATCGCTGCCATGGTGGGGTTCATCTCGTTGGCCGGAATCGCTTCCCGTAACGGAGTACTACTGCTGCAGCACTACTTGCACTTGGTTCAGCATGAGGGCGAACAGTTCACCAAGTCGATGATCGTGCGTGCAGGTCTGGAGCGCTTAGCGCCGGTGTTGATGACAGCCCTGACGGCTGGCATCGCGCTGGTGCCGCTGGTGATGGCGGCCGGTCAGCCGGGTAAGGAGATTCTTTATCCGGTGGCCACAGTCATTGTGGGTGGCGTCATTAGCTCGACATTATTGGATTTCTTCGTGCACCCCGCACTATTTTGGCTGTTCGGTATTCGTGCCGCCCAGCGTGTCTTGCAGAAATCGCTACAGCCAATCGTACTGGATGATCTGCCGGCAACAGCCACCGAACCAGCCGGTAAGCTCAGTCACTGATGCGCAACTGCTCACACGAAGCTCTACTGATTCTAGTAGCAGGCCCTCGCCAGTCGAATTTACTGCAAGTGAACCACAATGGCTGCATTCAGAATTTTTTTGGGTATCACAAAACGGGTGCCGATAGCTTGCTCGACTCACTCCACACCAACTAAATCTGACAAAGGGTCTTTCTAATGAAGATTATGGCAATTGTTATGATTCTACTTACCCTGACTGCAGTTCTCGGCTGCAATTCGGCTACTGTCAGTAGCTCTGACGTTAGCTTGCAGACTTCCTCAAGCTCAGGGGGGCATACTCATGACCACCCCAGCCACGGACCTCATCATGGCGATTTGATTGAGTTGGGCAATGAAGAATTTCACGCCGAGTTAGTTCACGACGATCACACTGTCACGATCTATATCCTGGATGGCACGGCCAAAAATAGTGTGGCTATCGACGCACCGGAGGTCGTCATCAACTTGACGCTCAACGGTCAACCTGCACAATTCAAGTTAGCTGCCAATCCTGACAGCGCCGACCCCGAGGGCAAATCATCGCGATTTGTCATCGCCAGCACGGACTTGATCGGCAGCCTGGAGCGCAGTTTTGCGCGTCCTAAGCTGGCGGTCATCATCAATGGCACAGCCTATCGCGGCGACATCAAACACCATCACGACCATGGCCACGAACATGCTCACCCACACTAGCAACCTGAGTTTTCATGCCCGTCCCCAAGCTCCTGCAGGGGGCGCAAGGCGTAATGCAATTTGGCAACGGGCCATCTGGCTGGCGAAGTTCTCGCTAGCCATGCTGCCGTGGCTAGCGGCTTCGGTATCAGCGCAAGATGCCGCCACCAAGCAGCAGGCTGCCGATCCGCAGGCCCGGCCGGTAGCTCGCGCCAACACCTTCTTGGCCACGCTATCGAGCGACGAGCGCGCCAAGGCGCTACTGCCCATTGAATCGGAGTTACGCGTCCAATGGCATTTCATTCCGATGGCCACGCGCAAGGGCTTGCCGCTGATGGAGATGAACCCGGTCCAGCGCGAAGCGGCGATGAATTTGCTTAAGTCGTGCGTCAGCCCCGCCGGGTACGCCAAAGCGAAGCAGATCATGGAATTGGAGAAGGTGCTGAAATCTCTGGAGGGCGAAGGTGGGCCAATGGAACGCAATCCGGTCAAGTACTACTTCACCGTATTTGGCACTCCGCAAGCCAACCAACGCTGGGGGTTGAGCGTCGAGGGACATCACCTGTCACTGAATTTTGTGTTTCAAGGCAATCGCATTATTGACTCGACACCACAGTTTTTTGCGGCCAACCCGGCGCAATTGAAAACCGATTTTGGTGACCTCAAGCAAGGGCTGGAGGTGTTGCGACCCGAAGAACAGTTGGCCTTTGAACTGCTGCGCAGCTTGACCGCTACACAACGTGGCCGAGCTATTTTACCGGGCGCGACGCCTAGCGAGATATATTCGGCTGGCACTCCGCAACCACCGGCAACTGAGCCTCAAGGCTTGCCAGCAGCCGAGCTGGACCAAAGGCAACGCGAGCTTCTCAAGCAACTGCTGACCACCTATACCTCGAAGATGAAACGTCGGGTGGCCGAGCAACGCTGGCAGTTGATCGAAGAGGCCGGCCTGGATCGAGTGCACTTTGGCTGGTCAGGTGGGGATCAATCGGGCAAAGGGCACTATTACGTAATTCATGGGCCGACTTTCTTCGTCGAGTTTATTAACGTCCAGCCTGATGCGGCGGGCAATCCAGCCAACCATATTCACTGCGTATGGCGCGATGCAACGGGCGATTTTGATCTGCCCCTGACTCGTCAGGCCAACTGAATCTGCTAGCCAACTGCCGATCTTCACTAGCTGGAAAGTTCCAGGCCCCTGGAGCCGTCGTGCGCTAGCGAGCGGTTTGCTGGCAGTAAACTTCGTCGACGCAACGCAGGAATTGCCGAATTTCTGGTAGCGGTAGGGTTCTCTTGTCAGCCGAAAGCCGGATAATTGTGGCTCTAACAGCCATGCTGGGTCAGCACTGGAGCGAGCTAACCCCATTCAAGTTAGAACGCTAGTAACCGATTATTTTTGGGCTAAGTTACCTGAAATTCCACAGCCCCGTGCGTCCCACCCTACAAACCTGTTAACGATCATCTAATCCTTAAGGAATATCCCGAGACTGGTCACTGGCTAGGCTCGATTCTGAACAAATTGGAGTACCGCACATGACAACTCAATTGCTACGTGCCCGCCAGGGAGAGATTACGCCGGAAATGGAATTTGTTGCTCAGCGCGAGCAGTTGCCGGCCGAACAAATCCGGAACGAAGTGGCTGCGGGCCGGATGGTCATTCCCGCCAACAAAGTTCACTTGGCTGGGCGCTTGGAGCCGATGTGCATTGGCATCGCCGCCAAATGCAAGATCAACGCCAATATTGGCAACAGCGCCGTGACCAGCAATGCCGGCGAGGAGCTGAGCAAACTGCACACGGCCGTACACCATGGTGCCGATACCGTGATGGACTTATCGACCGGCAAGGACATCGACAACATTCGCAAGCGAATCATCGAAGCTTCACCAGTGCCCATTGGAACTGTGCCTATTTATCAAATGCTGGAACAACTGGGCGGCCACATTGAAGACATGCGGGCCCAACACTTTCTGGACATGGTCGAACATCAAGCCCAGCAAGGCGTGGACTACATGACCGTACACTGCGGCGTCAAGCTTGAGCACTTGCATTTGACAACCAAGCGTGTCACCGGGATCGTCAGTCGAGGCGGATCATTGATCGCCAAGTGGATGGTGGCACATCGCAAGCAGAATCCGCTGTACGAAGCTTTTGATGAATTGTGTGACATCATGCGACAGTACGACGTGACTTGGTCGTTGGGTGATGGCTTGCGCCCAGGCTCGATTGCTGACGCCTCAGATGCAGCTCAATTTGCTGAACTGGATGTGCTGGGCGAGTTGACTCGACGTGGCCAGCAGAACGGAACACAGGTGATGGTGGAAGGCCCCGGTCACATCCCCATGCACCAAATCCAGATGAATATCGAGCGTCAGATCGAAGTTTGTGATGGCGCGCCGTTTTATGTCTTGGGGCCACTGGTCACTGACATCGCTCCTGGTTACGACCATATTACCAGTGCTATCGGGGCGGCCATGGCCGGCTGGCACGGAGCGGCCATGTTGTGCTACGTTACACCCAAGGAGCACTTGGGGCTGCCGAACGAAGAAGACGTCAAGCAGGGTGTGATCGCCTACAAAATCGCAGCCCACTCCGCAGACGTGGCCCGTGGGCGCCCAGGTGCTCAAGACCGCGATGACGCGCTATCCAAGGCCCGATTTGAATTTGATTGGAAAGAGCAGTTTCGATTGTCACTGGATCCTGAAACGGCGCAGCGTTATCATGACGAAACGCTACCGCAGGACACCTTCAAGAGTGCCCACTTCTGCAGCATGTGCGGTCCTAAGTATTGCTCGATGAAAATCACCGAAGAAATTCGCCAGATGGCCGAACACGGGGAATTGGTGGAAATCGCCGCACCGAAGAGTTAGCCGATCGTCTGGCATTGATGGCCTGGATAATGAAGGGGGGATATGTGCTAGGCGTCGTTGATGGGGCATCTGTGGTCAAGCTGCTGAAATAAGTGATCGCCTTCAGGGCAGTTTTATTGACAATCTGCCACATTCGCACGACATGGACCGTGGCGGCTCCAGCAGCCTTTGCCAATAGCATGTACCTGGAATATCAGTTATCCACGAGGAACTTCAATCATGTACCGCCGTCGCTTCCTGAATGCTCTTTCCGCTTGCGCTGTATCGGCCACCGTCTCACCGTCTGTGTTTTCGCAATCGAAGATCCAGCCAGCCGAACTTGCCAGTTATGACGCGACGGCTTTAGCAGAATTGGTCAGTCAAAAACAAATAACGCCCCTCGAATTGGTCGACGATGTGTTACGGCGCATCGACCAGGTCAATCCTCAGCTCAATGCTGTGCTGCCAGAACTGTTTGATACTTCACTGGCCAGGGCTCGTGCTCAAGAGCCATTGGGGTCAAGTGCTTTGAGTGGCGTGCCGCTTCTGATCAAGAACATCGTGCAGTACAAGGATGCGAACATCGACTTTGGCTCGCGATTGAACAAACTGTCCAATGCCAAGAACGGGCGGCCATTTAAAACAAATTCGCCATTCATGAATGCAGTTGAAAAAGCTGGCATGATCGTGACTGGCGTGACGAATGCATCAGAACTCGGCTTGATCGATAACACCGAATCATTAGCGTGGGGCGCGGCCCACAATCCGTGGAATCCGGCTTACACGACGGGCGGTTCGAGCGGAGGCTCTGCTGCGGCCGTCGCGGCGGGCATTGTGCCATTGGCGCACGCCAGTGACGGTGGTGGTTCAATTCGTATTCCTGCCTCGCAGTGTGGCGTTTTCGGCATGAAGCTCACTCGACGCCGGGAATTGACATCATTTACTGAGGGCGGATTTGCTCTGGATTTGATGGGGATCTATGCTGAGTTCTGCGTAAGCCGTACGGTACGAGATTCGGCCGCATTTTTGAATCTGGTCGAACGTAAAGACGACGCAGCGGTTGGCATGGTCCGTGGCCCATCGGACAAGCGACTCAAGATCGCCTTAGTCCTAGAGGGCTCTAATGGCATGATGCCCAGCCCCGAAGTGGAACAAGCTATTCGTGCGACCGCCAAACTGTGCGAGTCGCTGAAACACGACGTCGAAGAAATCAAGCTATCGATCAACACCGAGGCGCTGACCGATGCATTCACTGGCTATTGGGCGGCGGCTACCTTGAGTCTGGATGCTGATATCAAAAAGCTGTTGGGCGAAAACGTAGCGCGGACGGAGGTTTTGGAACCATGGACAATTGGTCTGATGGAAATCGGTCGCCAACGCGGCCTGGTAAAGATAATGACGGATGTAAAGAAAGCTTTCGACGAGGCCGCGGCGCTGTGCGAAACGTTCTTCCAAAGCTACGATGTAATCCTCTCGCCTGTGCTGCGCCACCCACCGTACCAGCTCGGTACGAACGCGCCTACACTGCCATTTGACCAACTGATGCAGCAGACGTTGGATCGTGTCGCGTACACACCGTTGAACAATGCGTGCGGCACGCCTGGAATGTCAGTGCCTTTAGGATGGACTAAGGAAGGCCTGCCAATCGGTAGCCATTTTTCAGCCTGGCGTGGCGGCGATGCGATGCTCTTGGCGCTGGCCTACGAGCTGGAGGCAGCACGTCCCTGGAAAGATCGAAGGCCAATGATATCTGTTATCTGATCAGGGGCAAAACCAACCGACGAATCATTTGCCGAATGCCCTGGTTCACCGCGAACAATCGTCAATGAAGTCAACGAAAGGTGAACCACTACCGTGGATCATGTGATGCCAGCCACGCTCTATTGATGCGATAGGATGGAGCACCCTGAAGACTTTTCCAATCACCAGCCCCGTGGGATTCGACGTAGTCCATTTCCTACGGCCAGCGCGCAATGCTAGGTGGTCTAGGTAGCCTAGCGCGATATTGATTTCTTTGGTAGACCATAGGCATGCGCGACGTGATTCTTCCTGCGAAGGCCGTGGAAGCTGTGTCGCTGCTTGGTCTACGGGAGAGCCGATCATGTCCACTGCAAAAGCAGTTCGAGTCGAACTGGTCAGTCACTACTTCGAGAGCTTGTCCGATCCGAGAAACACCAAGAACCGCAAACACAAATTGACTGATCTGATCGTGATCTGCATTTCGCGCGATTATCCGGTGCCAAAGGTCCGACAGGCACCCGGTTCACAAGGGCAAGCGAGACTTTCTGGAAAAACTTCTTGAGCTTCCCGGTGGCCTCGCCATCGCGAGATTGTATTCGCAGGTGCCATCGCGTTGAGCCTGAAGCGTTTCAGAAAATGCTTCATGCACTGGCTGGCCTCGCACATGGAGCAAAAACAGGAAGATGGTCAGCCCGGCTAATCGCCACCCGATGGCAAGACCTGTCGCGGTTCACACGATCGCTCGCAAGGACTGGGGCCGCTGCACATTGTGAGCTGCATGGGCCAGTGAACAAGGCATGGCACTTGGACAGATTGCACGCAGGAGAAATCTAATGAAATCAGAGCGATTCTAGAGCTACTGAGCAGATCGACTTGAAGAACTCTGATCGTCACGATCGACGCCATGGGGATGTCAAAAGCAGATCGTAAGCCTGCAGATCGACAAGCGACAGGGAACCTACGTGAAGTGTCAAAGCCAATCAGCTGAACCTATTTGAAACGGGTAGAAGAATTGGTCTTTGATGTACTGGAGGGAGTACGGGAAGACCTGTACTGCCGCAGCCTCCAAACCACCGATCAGTCACACGGGCGGATTGATGAACGCAGCTACGCAATGATCAAGCTGAAGCAAGATTCGCCAATCAAGAAAGCCTGGCCCTCGGTTAAAGCCATCAGCTATGCGGTTCGCGTCAGTACAGATGCCAACCAACAAGAGACATTCCAGACACGCTACTTCATCCTCTGGCCGGTTGCTGACAGTATCTGCGGTTGCTGCTGCCGTGCGCGGTCACTGGTCGATCGAGTCGATGCACTGGACGTTGGACGTAACCTTTCGCGAGGACGCGCAGCAGACCAGTGAGCGGGCCTTAGTCAACAACCTCAGTTGGCTACGACGCTTCGCTATCTCGCTGCTTAAACGCGGGCAGAAGAAGAACGAGAGCATCGTCGGTCGCATGGAATTGACAGCCTACAATACCGACATCCTTGAGCAAGTCCTTGGCGGACAATGACTTAATTACGCGCTGGCCGTGTGCCGGGAACCAGCGCTGCATGAACGCCCATGCCGATCCAGAACAAGGGAGATAACAGCAAAACGAAATCGCCAATGCTCAAATACACGATCAGCATAAACATTATCCACGCGAATCCGGCGGCCCAATGCCCTTTGTACCAAAGCCCAACTGGACCAAACAACACCCCAAGAACTGCCGCCAGCGAATCTGAGTGGCTAGTCTGAACAATCCATTCCCCACAATGCCCGCACTTTTGAGCATTGGGGGCAATTGAATTACCGCAATATTTGCAAGCCGTTTTACTCGATTCACTTACGTGCTTCGGCTGAACCGCTGCTGGAAACGTTTGGTTTTTAGCTTGAGGGAACCGCAATTTGCCGAGCCAAGTCGCTCTAACTATGAATGCACATAATGCGCTTGCAACAAAGAATGAGAACGGATACGTAAATGGATGAGTTTTTACAGGCCCACCCTTTCCTAAGCCATTCTCAATCGCTCCCTGAATGGTCTCAAGAAAAATGACGCTAAGCACAATGAACACTACAAAAAAGATCGGTGTCAAAATAACAATTGTAGTTCGTTCATTTCGAATCCGCGTCTCTTCGCTTGTTGTATGCTCCGCTAGAGTCGCAAGCTGAAGTGGCATAGCCGAAGGCGGTAATGGAGGTGGGGTAGTTGGTTCATTTTGACTATTCATAGATTCCAACTTCTCTCCGCAGTGTTTGCATTTAGACGCGGCTGATCGAATCAGTTCATCACAGTATGGACATCGCCTTAAATCCACTAGTTGTTCTGAGTCGGACAATTCTGGCAGGGCTTTCGCAGCAAAGACAAGGCCCTTCACATTCTTGATTGGCTGCCAACGTTGACTCTCGGCCGCGCGTATCTCCCAGTCGGAAGTCACAAGCCCGTCTGCAACCATCATTTTCAGAGCTTTTGAGTTAAGCGGCCCTTGTTCCAAGTCGCTGCATCGAACATACCACTGCATCGTAAACACTACCTCTTTGTTGGAACCAAATTCTAGGATTCTCGCTTTCCCATCTATTTGATCTAAGAATTTTTCAATAAGCAACCCCCGCCAAACCTTGCACTTGGTTCCAACGTCTGCCAAATTCCGAAAATCAAAGCCAATTCGCGCCAAGTCCAGACCGCGATTTAGTCTCTAAAGGTAAGTCAGCTTCATCACCAATTTTGAAAGGGAATCTAATGACCTCGACTGCAAGGACTATCGAAAAACTGATCACTACAAGCGACCTGTCTAGGGCTTTGGGCGTTTCACGAGAGACAGTCCGGCATTTGTCGATCCATGACCACCTGCCGCACGTTTTGATAGGTCGCCGACGACGATATCGGCTGGAGAGTGTCCGAAAGTGGTTGCTAGATAGAGAGTCCGCGCAAGCTGACGCAAAGTAAAAAAGTTGAAGCCAAGAGTGGGTGCTCTTGGCTTCTTTGGTTTCCCCGTGCATTGAATGAGCGGTGATAGTTGGATGGTGCCACCCACCATCTGTGACAGACGGAGCCGGGATTGGCATAATATGGGGAGTGGGAAACGAGTGAAATGATGAGTGCAAACCATGGTCAGACCCAATCGAAGCGAGCAGTTCAGCCCGGATGAAGTAGCCATCGTGCACACGGTACAGCGGTGTGTGCGCAGGGCTTTTTTGGCAGGGCAGGATCAGCAGTCGGGCAAGGATTATTCGTATCGGCGTGAGTGGATTCGTCGGCGGCTAGAGTCGCTGGCTTCGGTGTTTGGGATTGATGTACTGACCTACGCTGTAATGAGCAATCACATTCATACTATCTTGCGCAGCCGACCCGATGTGGTGGCGGGCTGGACGGATGAGCAGGTGGCGCTGCGTTGGCTGAGCGTCTTCCCAGGTCTACGGCTGGAAGAACTGCATTTGGCTCAGCCAACCGATGTTCAAGTGGCAACGCTGGTGGGCAATCAGGATGAGGTTAAAAAGATTCGGCGGCGGCTATCGGATATCTCGTGGTTTATGCGCGCTCTGGCCGAGCCGATTGCGCGCATGGCCAATGCGGAGGATCAATGCACGGGGCGCTTTTGGGAAGGCCGTTTTAAGGCGCAGCGCATTACCGATGAGGCGGGCTTGTTGGCATGTGCTATGTATGTGGACCTGAATCCGGTACGAGCCGCCATGGCCGATTCGCCTGAAGATTCGGTACACACTTCGGCCTATGATCGGCTGCAAGCCGAGCTGGGCGTGAAGATTCAGTCAACAGCTTTTGAACTACAGGCGATACCGCAAACCGATGTGGCCAAGGCACGCAAGGAAACACCGGTCCAGCAGTTGCGGAAGGCGCGCCAAGCCAAACGGCGTAGTCCGACAGGCCGCCGAGTGCTGCGCGATAGCTGGTTATCGCCATTGACGATGGATGATCGAGTGTTGGCTCAGGATGCACAGACCAGTAGGACGGGCCTGCGAGCCAGCGACAAGGGGTTTTTGAATATCAGTTGGAGGCAGTACCTGGAGCTGTTGAGCTGGACGGCCAGACAGCGGGTCAAGGAGTTTACCGAAGCGGTGCCGGAGTCGCTAAAGTCGGTGCTGAGCCAACTGGGTATTGAAGCCTCGATGTGGCGGGACCTGGTGTGGAATTTCAAGAGGTACTTTGGCAAGAGCAGTTGTGCCGGTTCGCCCGGTTCGATGTCGGCAGAGGCTGAGCGTCATGGCAAGCGTTGGCATCGCGGTCAGGCTCAGGTGCGCGAGTGTTTTGCGTAGTGGCTGAATGTTCCAACCGGGGTGCGCGTAAAAAGCCACTTTGAAACGTTGAGGCGCAGAGAGGATGCTGGCCTGATATTCTCGGCGCTCTCAGCGTCTTTGCGTTTTATAGTATTGCGGCCGTGGCGGTGCCGCGTTTCTGATTGGACCAATGAGTCGCGCTGCGTTGCCGTAGGATTGATGATATTGCTGGAAATACTGGCAGTGCACTTTTGGTACTTTGGAAGCAGTGCGCGGGTGGCGTTAATCAAGGCGTGCGTTTCAGGTCTGCAGCGTTGCACTATGCCCTAAGCACTAAGATGATGCTTGAGAGCTTGGGCGGTTCGGATGTTTGAGCCTGCCGCTCTGCTGATGGCAGGAACCTACTGGCTGCGTAGTTTCGCCAAACGTGCAAAAGCGGTGGTGTCGGTTTGATCGGACCACTGGGGAGCCTGTGGCAAACAGGCGACCAAGCCAGGAAAATCGCCGTAACGCGCCGCTCCCGGAACAAAGACCGCATCGCGAATGTTTGTGACCTGAGCAAAACGAAAGTCGCCACCGCTTAAGTTGAGACTCAATTGCGGTGGAGTGCTGGCACTTGGCTCTTTAGCCAGTTCGAGGGCACAAAACGTGGCAGCAGCGGCCAGCGCAGCGCTGGTGCCGTGGCCGCTGATGTGCACCGTTTGGCCGGGATGCTGGGCAGCGAGTTCCAACAGACTGCGAGCCAATCCTTGTGACTGCTGAGTGAATTGGCAATGGTTGTAGCCGTAGGTATATCCAGCAGCCAACCGCTTGTAGTTGACCAACTCTTGCTGCTTGGACTCGGGCAGGTAACTCCACCGCTGCTCGCCAACTTGAATTACGATTTCATCTGTGGTTTCAGCCAAGGCGGGATTTAGTTGAACAGCGGATGAGATCAGCGCGTGGCCAGTGGTCAAGCCTAATACAACTCGCCAGCCATCTCGCAATGTCTGAGCCAATTGCTGATTCTGCTGGCGATCACCGACTAACATGCCGTTCAGTTGAGCTTCGATCAAATCGGCCCAAAACTTCAGTAGTCGTCGTTCGAAATCCTCACCACCCGCAGGCGGTGGGTGCTGATCGTCCCAGACGGTCAATTCCTCTTGAGTTAGCCGCCGAAAATCAGTCTCCAATATGGGCTTGGCCAATCCCAGCCGTAGATGATCGCTCATCCAGCCATACATGGCCACGCGACTGACATGATTGTAATTGTGTCCAAAGTGCAAAGCTGGAAACAAACCAACCTTGTCTTTATGACCAAACAACTCGTAGACCTGTTGCAACTGCGGATAGCCATCGACGGCCATCGTTCGTGTCCAGTCATCAGCGGCGGTCAGCCCCATCGGTCTGGGGGCGATCAGTGCTGCCATCTCGACGTTGCCTGTGCCTGTACGCAATAAGCTGCAGTTTTCGCAGGTACAGCCACCTTGCATGCCGGTACTGACCATCACCGCCGGAAAGACAACGGCAATTCGCGGGTCGATGGCGGCTGCGATAAACGATTGTGTTCCGCCACCACTGGCACCGGTAATGCCGATTCGGGCTGCATCCACTTCAGGCAGCGACAACAGCATGTCGACTGCGCGCTGTGTGGCCAGTGTCTGCAAGCCCATGATCGACTGAGTATGCAATTCGGCTGAGGGACTGAACAGCAGCCAGCCGTCGTCAGTCACTTCGTGCTCCGGTGACTGCTTGGCGAACCCGTGTGCCCGCGCGAAACTGATTTGACGGCTGTCGGCATAGCCCAGCATATCGTACAAGTAGACGACGCAGCCCATGCGAGCCAATTGCACGCAGCGAGCCTGAATAGGATTGATGGCTGCTGACTCGAACCGCTCAGCTCCCGAAGCCAATTGTTGCGGTACATCGCTGGCCTCGTAAAATCTGCCGTTGGCCCAATGGCCGTGTGGACAGAGGATTCCCGGTACCTTACTGCCGGCCGCCACGGTTGCGGGTCGAAACAACGATCCGGTAACGTACAGTCCCGGCAGCGATTCGAACACGCATTTTTCAACGCTGTAGCCATCCAGGTCGCGACGGCCATAAATCTGTGGCCTGACCGAGTCCAATTCTGGGGCAGGCAGCAATCCTAAGGCGACCCGCAGTTGCAGGTTCAGGTCTGCCGCCCGGGTTTGCCATTGCGACAATGACTGCGGGGGCACAAACGGACAGTGCGAATCCAAGTTGCGCAGCGAAACTCGCTCCACTGCCGCTGCCCAGCCGGGCAGCAGAGTTAGCAATAGCCCCAGCAGGCAGCCCTTGACCATGACTCTCGATCCGTACTGCGAACGATGCGATATCCTGTGCACGAACATATCTGACCTCTGCGAAACCACTCAACGCGACAAACTGTTCCTAGAACACCAGGCCCCTCGATCAACCATTGTAGACCAACTACTGGCCAATCGCCGAGCCGGACAAAAAAATCAGTCGATCTGCTGCGCCGTGGGTTGGTGAGGTTCGAAAATGGTGCGTCTCATCCGCTCAGCTTCTCTCAAGGTCTCTGCGGCCAGCTGATGTAAATGCTGCTGGACCCGGAAGGGAGCTGCGTCGCCTGGCTGCAGACGCTGGTAGCTACCATCGGCCTGTAGGGCCCAGGCATTCTGATTGTCCTGGAAGTAAGCGTCCAATGCGCTCATGCAGGCGCGTTTGGCATCCAGGTCATCAATGGGCACTAACAATTCCACGCGTCGATCTAAATTGCGCGGCATCCAATCTGCCGAGCTAATAAATACCAAATCTTCTCCGCCGTGACAAAAATAGATCAGTCGCGAGTGCTCTAAGAACCGATCCACGATGCTAATTACCGAGATGTTATCGCTCAAGCCTGGCACGCCGGGCTTGAGACAGCAGATACCGCGAATATTCAGTCGGACTTCAACACCGGCCTGTGACGCGCGATATAGACCTTCAATCAGCGCGGGATCGACCAGCGAGTTCATTTTGGCCACGATCCGCCCGGGCGCACCCTGCTCTTTCCTGTCGATTTCGGCTTCAATGAGACTTAAGAGTCGATGGCGCAATCCCAGCGGAGCAGCTTCGATGGCCGAGAATTTTTGCGGTTGGCTGTAACCGGTAACGGCGTTGAAAAACGAACTGGCATCCGCACCTAGTTCCGTATTGCGAGTCAGCAGGCTTACGTCGCTGTAGATGCGCGCGGTCACTTCGTTGTAGTTACCGGTCCCGAAGTGTGTGTAGCGCACGATTCCTTGAGGCTCCCGGCGAACAATGACACACACCTTGGCGTGTGTCTTGAGATGCTTGACGCCGTAAATGACTTGCACTCCCGCCCGTTCCAGCTCTTGAGCCCAGGCGATGTTGCGGGCTTCGTCAAAACGCGCCTTTAGTTCGACGATCACCGTAACATATTTGCCGCGCTCGGCAGCCTTGCGCAGCGCGGCCACGATGGGACTGCGACGGCTAGTACGATACAACGTCTGCTTGATAGCCAGCACATCAGGGTCTTCGGCAGCTTCCTCAATCAGCCGCACGACTGGTTCAAATGTTTGGTAAGGATGAAAGAGCACTACATCCTTTTCAGCTAACGTACTGAACATCGAGTGTGTAGGGTCGACTTGCGGACTGCGTTGCGGCGTCCAGGGATCGTCGCGCAAATGATCGAATCCATCCAGCGAGGCCAGTTGCATGAGTGCCGAGAGGTCCATCGGATCGCGGGCCTTGACGACGCGATAAGGATGTACATGCAACGAGAATCGCAGGAATTCCACCAATTCCGGCGGAGCGTCTTCGACGACCTCCAGCCGCACATAGTCGGCGGTTCTGCGCTGCTGCAACAGGCCTTTCATTCCGTGCAACAGGTCTGCTGCGCTATCCTCTTGCAAACTCAAATCGGCATTGCGCGTAATGCGAAACGGAGCAGCTGCCAGAATCGTCTCGTTGGGGAAGTACAGTCCGGCAAAATGGCAAACCAGGTCTTCCAGCAGCGCGTAGGCAAAGCCGCTATCTGAGGGCATGGTAATCAGCCGCGGCAACACACGCCCTAAAGGAATAATGGCATATCGATAGGGCTCGTTGTCAATCGCATCGTCGGTCAGCGAATCGCTGTGCGCATCCCAGCCAGCCGGCTGAGATGCGTCGCCCGCCTGATCCGTCACTCTGGCTCGCTGGACACATACGTACAGCTCGTGATTGTTCAGCAGCGGAAAGGCATCAAATCTCGAGACGGAAATTGGCGACAAGACGGGCAGTATTTCCTCGTCCATAATCCGCGCTGCGGCATCGGCATGTCGCAAGCCAGCCGTCTTCATACGCACGCGCACGATACCGCTAGCCGCCAAAGTCGGCTCGATATCATCCACAAAAATCTGATACTGTGCGTGCAGCATCTGGGCGATACGCTCACTGACAGCCTCCAGTTGTTGCTGCACCGTCATGCCCGACGGATCTGTCGACGCTAAGCCTGCCTTGCGCTGCAACTGCAATCCGCCCACGCGCACCATGAAAAATTCGTCTAGATTGCTGGCGGTAATCGCCAAGAATTTTAGACGCTCCAAGGGTGGAACTGCGGCGTGAAGCGCTTGATCAAGCACACGTTGGTTGAATTCCAACCAACTGAGTTCACGATTGATGTACTGTTCAGGATTCAGCGGCATGATGTGCCAGTGGTTGCCTTCCGACGTGACTACGTTTTCCTGTTGGCTTTGTTGTTGGTCATCTTCGCAACCCAAGACGCACAGCCGACCACGCCTGCATCGTCCCCTAGTTTAGCAACGCGAATGTCAAATTGATCTCGATAACACTCGAACACGCTGGACTTGGCCACGCTGGATATTTGTCTCAAGAACCGATCCGGCATCGATTCAATCAACCCACCTCCCAACACCACGCAATCGGGACAAATCAGCAGCACGACGTTGGCGATACTGTAACCGATGATTTCACATGCGGCACTGAGCACGCGCTCAACCTCTTTGTCTCCAGCGGCGATGGCCTCATAGATCGTCTTGCTGCGAATTGAACTTAAATCGGTACCACTTTGCTTAAACAGATTGGGGGCTTGACCGCGATAAGCCAATTTTGCCAGTTCGCTGGCGATTGCCAAACGGCTGGCTTCTGACTCCAAGGTTCCATTCATGTTGCTGCCTGATGGCCAATGTGAGTCCGACAACTTGATATGCCCAATCTCCATACAACTCAGATGTTTCCCTCGCAAAATCTGCCCATCGTAAACACAGCCACCGCCGATACCGGTCCCGGGAAATATGCCAACCGTTGTCCGCGATCCAGCTCCCGCACCCGCAGTGTATTCTCCGTAGACTCCAGCATCGACATCGTTGATGACTTCGACAGGGCAGCCAAATCGTTTACTGAGCAACGGTCCAATCTTGACGTTCTTCCAACCTAAATTGACCGCCTCGCGCACGACGCCTGTATCCCACTCGACCGGCCCCGGGCAACCAATTCCGATTCCAGACAACTGAGTCGACGCCGCCCCAACTTCTGCCAGAGTCTTGCTGATCGTGTCACAAATGCGTTCTACGCCTCCATCAACACCCAGCTCTTGTCGAGTTCTTCGCTTGCGCTCGGCTACTTTTTTCAGTTTGTCATCGAACAGAGCGCACTGCATTTTGGTACCGCCCAGGTCAAAGCCTAACCAGTACATTTGGGGAGCTGCCGACGGTGGAGCTGGGTCGGCAGTGGCGTCGACCACGGGATCGGTAGCCGATTGCGGTTCTACAGGCGGCTCAACTTTTGCCATGATGACTGATTCCTCTTAACGTAGTCTAATTGACATGCATCGACCCGAATTCTTTACGGACTCTGGACACGCCTCTACAAGAGCCCATGATTGGCCGCTTGGCTGCACCCACGTGGTGTGGCAACCTTCGGCGGCGGCCTTGAGATTGCGCATATCAAACTGAAGGGTCTCAAATTGAAGAGTCAACGAATGTCTCACTTTCGGGGTTTTCTGACTCACGCTCGACTCTTGGTGCTACTCATGCTAGTGCTCGATTCGTGTGTTTCGATTACCAACGCGAGCGCCATTTCACCCGAGTAGCCGTGCAATGCCGGACCGACTATCACTACTCCATAATGCTTCTGCAAGATCATGCCATTCCGCCCTGGCTAACACAGTTCTCCCTGGCTAACACAGTGGGGCTGATTTGACAGGTGTGCGGTTGCCACTAAAATTGGGCGATGTCCTGGTCGGCGCTGGCCGGAGGAAACCGATTCGTGGAGTAGCAGTTTAGGATTTTTCTTTCATCGCAACAGTGGTTGTCGGCCACCTCCGTATTTGGAAAGGCACAATCCGTGCTGCATCGAGTCACCCCGGACGTCGGTCGCCAGAGTTACCGTGCCCCAAGTTCATCGCTGTTCTGTCTGCTAGTATTGATTTTCGCAGGTTGGCTGGAGCCGAACGCGTCTGCTCAATCAGCCATCTCGATAGACGGCTCCATGACTGACTGGAGCAGTGTCCCCGTGCTCTACAGCTCGCCGCCCGGTACTGGTCAGCCTGGACAAATCGACTTTGGACAATTGCAAGTCACCAACGACTCCCAGTATCTGTTTCTGCGAATTGAACTGGGCCAGGAAATCATACTTCAGGAAACCAACTCGCTGCAACTGTTGATCGACAGCGACATGAACCAGTCCACGGGCACGTTCTTTAATGGACTGGGAGCCGAGCTGATATGGAGCTTTGGCAACCGTAGCGGTACAGCGCGGCTCAATAATCAAACGACCACCGTCTATCGATCCGATATCGGCCTGCACACGGGCCCCACCGTTAGCAGTTCGGTATTCGAGATAGCCATCGACCGCTACACTCAGGTCAATGGACTACCGTTGTTCATTGGCCCGACCATGCGCATCGCTTTTCGTAATGGAACTTCGGGGGACCGAATACCGCTGACCGGTCAGACAGTGTCCTATACGATTCAACCCGGTATTGTGCCTATTGACCCGCTGCCGCTGGACCGGTTGGATGCATCCGATCTGCGAATTATGACCTGGAACGTACTGCAGGACAGTCCTTGGGATGCCACGCAGAACCCACGCTTCGCGCGGATTGTGGCGGCGACTAAGCCAGACATCATTTCCTTTCAAGAAATCTACAGCAATTCTGCTTCGCAGACGGCAGCCAAGGTTGCGAGCTGGTATATCCCCAGTTCTCCGCCTAATGTGTGGAATGCGGCAGAGGCGTTTGATTGCAAGACGCTAAGTCTGTACCCCATCGTGGGCTCGTGGAACCTGTCTGGCAATCATGCTGCGCTGATTGATACAACCGCCAAACTTGGCAAGCAACTGCTGTTGATCAATGCACACTTGCCATGCTGCAGCAACGACAGCCAGCGTCAAGCGGAAATCGATCACATTCTGTCGTTCATTCGCTCTGCCAAAGCGTCTGGCGGCGTGGTGACTCTACCTAGCGAAACACCAATTATCATCACCGGTGACATGAATCTCGTCACGCATGCCAGCCAACTCGAAACACTGCTCACCGGTCAAATCGTCGATCAAGCGACTTATGGACCAGCATTTGCGACGGATTGGGATGGTGGCCCATTGGTGAATATCATGTCGCGGCATACCGACCAGAGAATGGGGTACACGTGGATCAGTCCTACGTCTCGCTACGCGCCTGGCATGTTGGACTACCACATTTATAGTAGCTCGGTGCTTCAAGCGGCACATCACTTCATCGTCAACACCCAGGCCATGAGTACTGCGCGATTGAATCAGTATGGGTTGCAATGGAACGACTCCTGGGCCTCAGATCATTTGGCCTTTGTAGCGGACTATCGCCTGCCCGCTCCGCCGCCGGGAACGATTGCGGGGCACTATATCTACCACTGGGGCTGGTCCGGCCAGTCCCCCAACGGACAGTGGGACGCTATCGACACCCAGAAGACTCTGGCCAAACAGACCTCCAACCCTCAGACGCTGGGGCTAGACAACGTGATCAGCACCGCCTCGGGTGTCAGCGGCGTGGTGTTTGACCTTGCCGGAGCCTGGGAACCATCAAACCTGAGCGTGAATGACTTTGTGTTTCAAATGAGCCCTCAAGGAATCTTTGACACGGAAGTCAATCCACCATCTGAATGGACCAGCGCTCCAGCACCCATTGCGGTAAACGTCTATCAAGGCGAACCGACGCGCGTGTTGATACGCTGGACAGCCGCCGCCATCCAGCGTCGATGGCTACGAGTCACCGTGTTAGCCAACGAGCGAACGGGGCTGGCTGAACCGGAGATTTACTATATTGCCCAGTTGTGCGGTGAAATGACAGGACCCGAACTAGGCGTTTACACAGTATCTTTTGCAGACATCAATGACATCCGCAGTAACATTGGGCAAACAGTGGATGCGTCCAGCTCAACAGACATCGACAAGAACGGCACCATCTCGTTTGCTGACATCACCGCCATGCGCTCTAATATTTCGACACAACTATCAAATATTACCGTCCCTTAGCTGGACGGTGGCTTGATTTGGAAACACGGTTACCCGCACGTTAAGAAGGGCCTGTATCACGGCGAGCAGGTGCATCATCCGCTTATTTTGCAACAGCCTAGTGGTCGGACTCTGCTGGTAATAGTGCCCTGGTCTCTAAGATCTCAAGACTCGTCATACGTGTTTCTCCGACGGTGCCTCGCAGAAATGGTCGCTCCGGCGGCCCGGACACAGTTGTGGTAGCCTGTCAGGATGCGGCTACAGTCTGTACTTTCGAGCCCACAATCCCGCCGTGCTGAATCTGCAGTCGGGCGACGGCGGTCAATTTACCGCTTTATCGCCCAGCCGTCCGGGATGCTGGATCAATATGATTTCCGCAGCCGGCCGGCTCCTGGTTCCAGAAGCCAGCGCAAGCTGCGTATGCCTGTGCCCAATTCAAACATCGATGGCCTTTGTACCCGTATTTGCCGATGAACCAACAGACCAACGAGCGTGGCTGGACGAGGTGCTTCCGTACGACATAGTTGCGAACACAGTGTACGGGTATTGACCTGCCTGGCGGACAAGCAAATATCCAATTCTGACCATTTTGCCTCAGAAGACCTGCACTTGCCAACATTGTGCGCCGACAACCATTGAATGAGGTCTGTTCTTAAGCACACGAAGGCCCGGCCTTCAATTATTAGCGTTGACGTCGGCGGCGCAGACCGCTGGCGGCAAGCATACCGATCAGCACAAGGCCGCTGGAGGCAGGCTCAGGGACCTGGTTAAACCGAAACTCGAACTGGCCCGAGTCGGTGGCTCCACCCAGAGTTTCGAACTCGCTCAATATGAACCGAGCAAAATACGTTCCCATAGGTGCCGCCTGATCGACAAACATAACTGGCGTAAAGTCCATAAGTGAGGCTGAACCCAGCGCCACACTGTCACCTGCATTCTGAAGCAGAATATTCCCCAATTGATCGGCGACCTTCAGCTCAGGCGAAATACTATGCAAGTGCAGCCAAATGTTATTGCCGCTGATTGGGGTGTTCCAGCGTCCACTCGAGCTGTTGAACAGAACAAGTTCCGGGTCCCCCGGATTAAAACTCGATAGATGGTCCACGGCACGGATACGGAAATCCCATTGCTCCTCGCCTGGGGCTCCAAATCCACTTCGGTTCTTGCCAGCAAAGGCACCTGTCCCAGCTACCAGATCGAAGGCCGGACGGTCCTCTGGTAGAAAGAACCCATTGGGCCATGCTCGAACCTGTTGATTTGGTTGTGCTCCAGTGTAAACGTAGCTACTTTTTGCATGATAGTGGCTGCCATGGCCCAGCAATAAGGTCAGCCTGTTGAAGTTTGGATTGGGCAGTCCGTTGTAAGCGCCGGATGTAAAAACAGCCATCTTATCACGTCCGATGAAGTAGGTTTCCACATCATCCAGCCCGGCAGCCAGCGAACTGCTGCATGTGCAGACTGCGCCAACCAGGGTCAGTAGCCCCATAGCCATGCAACGGAATTTTGCCTTTGCTTCTCTCAAATTCATGATCTCTTGACCTTCCTCAAAGTTGAAAAACATGGTTGCCACGCAACGTCGCCACGCAACCGGACTCGCATAATAACGCACACTGACTGCATTTGCAATAGAGTTGCAACTGCACATTAGATTTTAGCCTGTTACACCTGTAAATCTCAGGAGCCTAGGCACTTGCGTCCCTTGTGAGGGCGCGTATACACCCAGGCTGTACATCCATCGGAACGCGACCTTGCCGCCCAGATGAGAGGGCGGGTTATCTGGCTGACGAAAACGGTCAGGCTGACGATCCAGGCGAGCATTTTTGGCTTGTAAAAAATTGGGCTAGCTGGCATTTCCGACTAGACTGCTGTGTCGGTTTGGCCCCAGTAGACTCGTAGTGCGACGCATCATGCAACTATTTTTGAACCCCAAATCTTCGCGGAGCTTTGATGGATTCCATCCGTGGGTGCTGCAACATTCACTCGCGGAGCCGACGACTCCCCCTGAGCCTGGCCAGATCGTTGAACTACTAACGCACGGGCAAGGTTGGATTGGACGCGGCGTCTATAACCCGGCAAGCCGCATTCGCGTGCGATTGTACGAATGGCAGCGTGATAGAGCACTGGACGAAACGTGGTTACAGTCAGAGCTGGATCGCGCAGCGCAGCTGCGCCAGGCATGGATGTCGCGACATGGAACATTGGATGCCGTGCGATGGGTTAACAGTGAAGGCGATGGTTTGAGTGGTTTGGTGGTAGATCA
Organism: Pirellulaceae bacterium; assembly: GCA_019636385.1. Taxonomy (NCBI): domain Bacteria; kingdom Pseudomonadati; phylum Planctomycetota; class Planctomycetia; order Pirellulales; family Pirellulaceae; species Pirellulaceae bacterium. The sequence continues at coordinate 269,533 of JAHBXT010000004.1, forward strand.
ATTCGGTGAATTTGTCGTGGTGCAACTCACAGCTTTGGCGATGTTCCACTGGCAGCCTGCAGTGATTGACTGGCTAGTCGAGCGGCTGAAGCCGCAAGGCATCCTGGTGCGCATCGACGCAGCCACAGCGCGGGCAGAAGGGTTGCAACCACAAGAAGAATGGGTGCAGGGTCGTCCGCCAGATGGGCCGATCAAGCTGCGTGAGGGCCCCGTTCACTTGAGTATCGAACTGGGAATTGGTCAAAAGACCGGTTACTATCTGGATCAGCGCGCTAATCGCATGCGTGCAGCCCAGTGGATGGGGAGCGGACCGGTGCTGGATGTGTGCTGCTATCTTGGCGGATTTTCGCTGGCAGCTCATGCTCAAGCCAAGCCAGCCAGCATCACGGCGGTCGACTCAAGCATGAGAGCATTGCAACAAGCCGAACACCACGCTCAGTTGAACGGTGCCGAAATTGACTTTGTCCAGGCCGATTGCTTTGACTACACCAGCGCTTTGGTTGATGAAGGCCGGCGGTTTGAGACAGTGATTCTGGACCCACCGCGCATGGCCAGCCAGCGTGGGCAGATTCAGGCGGCACTACGCGCGTATCACCGGCTGAATTTAAGCGCGGTCAATCTGCTGCAGCCTGGCGGCATGTTGGTTACCTGTAGTTGCTCGGGGCGCATTAGTCGCGCGGACTTGATGGGGGTCTTGGCATCGGTTGCCAGGCGGACTCGACGGCGGATTCAGGTCGTGGAAAGCCTGGGAGCCGATTTTGATCATCCCATCGCGGCGCACTGTCCAGAGAGTGAATATCTGAAGTGTCTGATCTGCCGCGTTGAATGAAATTGTCAGTCAAAGAAGCTGGCCGGCGCGGGACCAGAGTTAACATCCAATCCGCGAACCTGCTGGCCAGCAACTTGCCAGGCGGTTCACGACTCTGGCCATCAGTCCCGCTTGTCCGACCCTGGCAGCCAACAAGGTCTGTGTGACGGTCACAACTCGCGCGCGGGGTTCGCGATTAGCCAACAAAAATGGCCATGGTATGCCGCTCCATCGTCACACCATGACCAAAATGTCGCTGGAACAGAATCTGTGTCAGAATTCCGTTCCACCCTCCCAATCCGTGGTTACTAGAGTTATCGGTTGCAGGAACACTCCGCGACGAATTTTTCTCTGGTTTTTTCGAAATCGAATTTGACAAATTTCGTAGTCGGCCCTTAGCGCTGTCCTGACAGCGGCCAACTGGCAACTTTATAGTGCTGCGGAACGCTGGCCATCGGTGAGGCGGCGGGTTGCATAGCCGAATGATCAGTAGCAGAGCCATCGCATTGCCCGCATGAGCTACAACCGGCAGCAGCGGTAGATTGACCGCAACTTCCCTGATCGCAACTTGTCTGGCAGTTCTGACAGGCGGCGCGGTAGCGATTGAAGGGACGCACTCCGCAGCTTACCGGGCCTGTAGCGTCGGATGGACAGGTATTGCAAGCTTGGGTGCAGGGACCACAGTGGTGCTTGTGAGCCCCTGAAATTCGCTGGCCTTGTTTGGCGCATTGCCGCGCTCGTTCGGCTGGGTGGGTCGCCCACAGGCTATCATCGGCGCACCATTGTAATCGCATATAGTCGGCAATCAGGTTCGTGGGCCGTCCGTAACCTATTCCTTGATAAGCCTGATGTTCGACGGACAATTCAGGCTGTGTCGATGAGTTATGGATAATTTGGTCGACGGGACTGCGATGCCGATGATGGTGCCCAACACCGAGGGCTTGAGGATCTGCTTCGGAAGGCGCAGCGGGTTGAGTATCGGCGACCGCCGCGACTTCCTGCTGGGCCAAGAAATCGAACGGCCCTGTGTCGGATGCATCGCCGGTGTAACTTGCGTTCTGATCGCTGCTACTGAGCGCCACGAAAATCTGCGCCTGTGCGGACGAACCCAAGCCGCAGCATACCAATGCAACGGTGGTGAGGAAGTGGTAAAATTTCATGCTTGGTACCCTTATAGCGAGCGATGATCGTATCCGTGATCGTCTGATGCGAAACCCAAATCCGTGGTAGCGGTCTCGATTTCATAAGGGCACCACGAACCAAACCCGTTTCGTGGTAACATGAACCACCTGAACCGCGAGGCCTGTGTCGCGGTGGGCATCGTTGGTGCTCTAGTCAATCATGCGCTGTAAACAGCGACAGGCAAATCATCCACTGCCAAGTTTTGACTGCAAAGCATGAAAGTCGTCCTTTTATTGGCATAAGCTAACCGGTGCGGATTAGGAAAACTTACCGGTTGAAGTCACTGCTAATCAGGCGAACGGAAAGTCTGAGTCCAACTGGCAGCCGCTCAGTTCCACCAAGAATGGAGCAACGCGCTGGACGATGGCTTCACCAAGTCGACGGCCCTTGTCGGCGGTAGCAGCATGTGGATTGCCTGATCCGCTGTTGGTGGTCAGCAGATGCCAAGGGCGAGTTAGCGTGACCCAGCCTTCGCGGAGAGCTTGGAACCGAAGCTGGCGCTGCCGGCCCTCGTCAGCTTGAAAGCTGCCATCGTCGGCCTGCTGCACCAAATCCGGCCGAAAGGCCAAGATCAACGATGTTTCCATTTCGCCAGCATGGTCATCCGCATGCTCACAGATTTGACCGGCCAGATCACGAATCATCTGGTACCAGTTGCACAGAAACAGGTTCACGGGAGTCCTGCCATACAACTCGCGTAACACTGGCTTTAGATCGTTGCCGCCGTGGCTATTGAAGATCAGCAGGCGATGTATGTTGGAATTCGCTAAACTCTCCACCAAATCACGCAGCACCAATCCCACAGTCGTCGGCTGCAAATTCATCGCCAATGGAAAGGCCTGCAGATTGGACTCTGTACCGTACGGCACTACGGGCAACTGAATGACTCGACCGCCCTGTTCGTTGGCTCGCTGACAACACCGACGAGCCAAATGCCAGGCTTCCAAGGAATCGGTGCCGTAGGGCAAATGCAGATTGTGCGGTTCAGTCGCTCCCATCGGCAACACGGCCACAGTGGGCGCCAATGACCGCACATCAGCCAAAGTCATCTCTTCAAGTAATCCCGAATTGGCAGGCAACTGTTGGGTCATATTCTTCAACCGTCTTACGTAAAGTTTCGTTGTCGGCTGTATCCGCCAGCCAGTAGATCTCACAGAATCATAGTCGAGCAATTCAAGTCGTAGAATCGGTCATCACTACCAGAGGCTTGTTCTGAACCGCATGCAATTGCGATACAATCAGGCCTTTTGCACTACCCGGACGACTGCCGCTGGCCAACCGTGTAGTGCGACGTCTGTGAGACGGATGACTGTGGCCCGAACCGAATCTCGTATTGTTCAAGAACAACGCCGATGAGCACTGCTGAATCACCGCTGCCCAAGTATGAATTTTTTTCACAGTTGGCGCGCATTATCAACTCGGGGCAGTCGCGATCAATCACATTGGCAGGCAACGTGAACGATCTGTACTTCGATGGTCGACAGTACGTTCCACTGGTTCAATTTTTGCTACAGAAGACTACTATTGCCGGGTTAATTCAGGTCGTCTACGAGTTGAATGGCCCGGTGCGCATCACGGACGCTGATCGCGGCAAGTTGCGTGAGGCTTGGGCAGCCTGGAAGACAGGCGTTGACCTGGGTTCGTTGCCGATCAAGGAAGTGGGTGCCGACCGAAGCAATATCGAACTCCGCCGACGCGAATTCGATCAGTACCTACGCGACTCGATCGGCAATGCCACGCAGGCGCTTGAGTTCCTGCGGCAGTTGTGCATCTGCTCGCGGACCACGCTGAGCGACAAACTGCTGATTTTCGTTGAGGCCGCTGACATGTTGTTGCCGGCCGGAGATGGCGACTTGTCTCGCTTAAATGACATGCAGCTTCGCCGTATAGCCATCGTGACTGATTGGTTCAGCGCTCCCGATTTTTTTGCAGGCAAAGACACTGTGTGTTTGATCGCAGAGTCGCGATCGCAGATTCACCCGCGCGTGGCTCGGCTACCCCAAGTCCTGAATGTCGATATACCAGCGCCCGACTACGAAACTCGCAAACACTACATCCAGTGGCAGGGCAGGCAGCCGGTCGGGACAACCATTCCTGAAGCCGACGCCGTCGGATCAAACCCCACCGCAGCACTCGCTAATCCAGAGATCGACGAACTGTCGGAGTCAACCGCAGGGCTAAGCATTCACGCATTACGACAGTTGCTGCTCAAAGCGCTGTATCAACGTCAGCCAGTATCACGACAAGATGTGGTGGAGCAGGTCGAACAGTTCATTCAGGCACAGCTGGGCGAGGATGTTGTCGAATTCAGCAAGCCATCGCATCGACTGAGCGACGTCATGGGGTTCAGCAACCTCAAGCAATTTCTGGCCGAATATATGATACCCCGATTGAAACTGTCCGATGATCGCGCCTTACCTGGGGCAGCGGTGGCCGGGCCCATTGGCGGTGGCAAGACATTTATCTTTGAAGCGGTTGCGGCTGAGCTGGACATGCCGGTACTAGTGCTCAAGGGCATCCGCAGCCAGTGGTTTGGGCAAACGGACGTGATCTTCGAGCGGCTGAAACGGGTTCTAGAGGCGTTGGGGAAAGTACTGATCTTTGTCGATGAAGCCGACACGCAGTTTGGTGGTGTCGGCGAAGGGACACATGAGACCGAGCGACGTCTGACGGGTAAGATTCAGGCGATGATGAGCGACCCGCGCTTACGCGGCAAAGTCATCTGGCTGCTCATGACCGCTCGAATTCAATTGCTATCGCCAGACATTCGGCGACCGGGCCGCGTAGGCGATTTGATCATCCCGGTGCTGGATCCGACCGGCGATGACCGGCGCGAGTTCATTCGCTGGCTACTCAAACCTGCGGGACAAGCCGGTGAGGGGTTGGTCGAATGGCTTGACGCGACGGGCTTGCCGCACGATTTTTCAGCGGCTGGGTTTGCCGCCCTCCGCAGCCAGATCCGAGCCCTACCACCGAGCAACGCCGACGAATTGAAACTGAGGATCGCTGATTTTATTCAGCCAGCCATTGGTCCTACACGACGCTACCAAACGCTGCAAGCGCTGATTAACTGCACGCGCCGCAGCCTATTGCCCGATCCATCGGTGACCGACCAGCAGCGGGCGCTTTGGGAACAGGAAATCCGCCTGCTTGAAGCCCAAGGCATTCGCTGATCCTCGAGGATGAAAGCCTGGCTGTGCCGTGGCCTCTGTTTTCGGAGAGCAGGCGTCGGTAGAATGGGTGGCGGCTGTTCAGCCTAGAACAACGAGACCGACCAAGTGAATTCGACTCGACGATTCGTACTGCGTTCAACCGTGTTGCGACCCAGCGTCATCCTGCCGATTCTGGCTGGAATTGCCGCAGGCTTGGCAGCCTGGACGAGTGGCGGCTCGACCTGGCTGACCGGTCTATCGATCATTGGTATTGCCGGTGGTGTGGCGTGGCTGTGGATCAGCACGATGTTGAATGTAGAACGCGTTACAGAACAGGCATTATCCATCGAACGTCAAGCTGAACTTGACTCTCGGGAAGCTCGGCTGGACGCTTTGGGCCGACAGTTGTTGACCGACCGCGATCATCGAACTCAGGATTGTCTGCGGATGCTGCGCAACCTGCATGAGGATTTCATGCGACTGGCGCGACAACCTGGTGTCGAGCGACGTAGCGCTCGTTTTGCCGAGCAGGTCCAGCAAGTTTTTCAGGTTGCCGTAGAGCAGTTACGGGAATCCTTGCGTTTGATGGAACAGGCTGAAGGACAAGTTGGCCAGCAGCGTGAGCAGATCATGGCGGAGCGCGAAATAATCGTAAATCGAGTATTGACCACTCAGGATCGGCTGAAGTCGGTGATCCAGCAGTTTCGCGAGTTGATCGAGGATGATCCGGAGCGCGACTTATCGGCGCTGCAACACGAATTAGAACTCAGCTTAGAAGTGGCTCGACGCACCGAAGAGCGGATGCGCGAGATCGAGAATCCCAGTGCGAATTACGAATCGTTTGTAAAAGAATAACGTTAAGGAACTGACGACATGTTTAAGGCGATTGGCAAATACCTGCGGGCTACTTGGTATCTCATGACCTTCCGGGTCACCAAGGCCAGCGAGACGCTGCGATTGAACCCCGGTGTCATTTCTGCCAACTACGATAAAGTCATCGACGAAAAGCGTAAGCGGCTGACGCAATACAAAGACGCCGTGGCTTCCATGATCGCTCAGGAAGAGAGCAAGAAGCAGTCGCTGGTCAAGTTGACTGAAGAAATTCAGAACCTGGAAAAGCTTCGTTCAGGTGCGGCGGCTAAGGCCAAGAAGCTGGTAGAGAAATACAACGGCGACGCTGAAGCTGTCAAACGCGACCCAGATTACTTGAAGTGCCAGTCAGCTTTCAAGGACTTTTCCAGCACGCTGGCTGAAAAACAGAAGCGTGCTGAGGAACTGGACTCCGATCTCAAGCAACTGATTGTCAACGTAGGCGGGCATAAGACCCAGATTCAAACTCTGATGCGCGAACTGGAAAAATTGAAGGAAGAAAAGCACGATGCGGTTGCCGAAGTGCTCTCGGCCAACGAAGAAAAGCAGATCGCCGATATGATGACCGGTTTAACCAACGATCGCACCAGCGAAGAATTGCGTGAGCTGCGCGAGGTTCGTTCCAAGGCACGCGCCGGAGCACGCATCAGTCGCGAACTGGCCGGAATGGAAGCCAGTCGCGTCGAAGCAGATTTTCTGGAATACGCCAAAGCCAGCGAAGCGGACAATGAATTCGATGCCTTGATCGGTTTGACTCAAAAAGATGCCGCTCAGCCAACCGAACCGCAGCGCGACGCAAAAATTCCAGAATAGTGATGTCGGGTGTGTGAGCGGTCGGGGGCAGCGTGTGCTCATGGCTATACGGGCATCATCACGCAACAATTTCGCCAGCCATCGCATTGGTCCGGCCACGCAACACACCAGATGTGGCAATGATTCGTGGTAGCGCCGGTAAGCGACCAATGCAATCCAGATAGATCACGGTAATCCATGTTCGACGTGGTGTCGTTGGGGCGCGCGTTCCACGCACCCTGGTTGCCTATTTTTTCACCGATTTTTCCAGGGCGCGTGATAGCTCATGCCCAAGCCGATAATCTTGCTCAGCAACTCTTCGTAGCTGATGCCAGCTACCTCAGCCGATTCAGCAAAATCTTCGCCGTAGGCCAAATTCGGATTGGCATTGGCTTCTAACACAAATACCCGGCCATCGGGACGCAAACGCAGGTCCATGCGCGCATAGCCGGTGAGGTCCAATGAATTGTAGATGCGTTTACATAGTCGAGCTATTTCGCGATGTTGCGTATCGGTCAAATCTGTGGCGGGTCCGGTAATAACACCTAGCTTTTCCTGGTACTTGCGATCCCACTTGACTTTGCGTGTGGCAATCAGCGGCGTATCGCTCTTGGTGAATTTCAATTCCCATATTGGCATCGTTTGCAAGCGCTTATTGCCCAGTACGCCGACGTACAGTTCGCGGCCCTCGATGAACTCTTCAGCCAATGCATCGGCTTGAGTATGCTCGTGTATAAAGGCCACGCGGGTTTTTAATTCGTCGTCGTTGTTAACTACGGAAGCTTGGGCGATTCCCAGTGAGGCGTCATCTACGACGGACTTGACGAAGATGGGATATTTTAAGCGAACCGGCCGAACAACTTTACGACCGATGGGAAAGACCGTGAAGTGAGGAGATGGTATGCGATGAAACGACAGTATCTTCTTGCACAGGGCTTTGTCTTTGGAAAGTAGGAGACCACGCGGATTGCAGCCCGTGTAGGCTTGGCGCTTCAGTTCTAAAAAGCTGACGATGGCGCTGTCGTAGGTCACGACACCGCTAAATTCTTCCAGAAGATTGAAGACAACGTGCGGCTGACTTTCGAGGATCGCCTGACGCAACGGCGAGATATCGTCGTTCAGACCGAGAATTTCGACTTCGTGCCCCATCTCTTTGAGGGTCGAGACCACATCAAATTCAGTCTTCCACTCATTGATTTCACGCTCCGACTTGCCATCCATCGTTTCCGGTGGAATGAAACTGGCATTGACCAGCGTGAGCACGCGGAGCGGTTTCATAAGGCCACCCGATGATAGCCTTGATGCAGATAGTTCATCGTTTGAACGGTCAACAGCAACATCATATCCCGTTTCGCATCAGCTTCGCTACCAGTCAACCGCAGCCGGAGATCGCGGCAGCGGTCAATCATCTCAGTCAATACCTGGTCGATGGTGTACTGCGACTCTCCAGTCCATTTCGACACGCAGCCCCGCAATTCGGTACGAATCAGCCGTAAAAACTGCGAAGCCGAGGATTTACTGGCATACTCGTTCTTGTCGGAGAAGATGCGCAACAAATCCCGATCGTAAAAGTTGGGATGATCGACGCCATAATACTGCCGTTTGTGGTGATAGTGATCGCCCAGCGTAGTAGTGATTGTACTCAGCGGATCAATGTGCACCTTCGAGTTGACCAGTGGCTTGCGACCATCTAGTTCGGCCATGATTTGATTGACATACTCCAATTTCTTCAGTGCTGGCCAGTTCTTGTACTGGGTATTCCATCGCGATCGAGGACGCAACCAGACGGCAAACGACTCGGCAAAATCTTCCGTCGGATGGCTTTGTGCATACCACATATCCAAATGAAGCACATAGTCGCGGCTGTACGGTTTGGGCCGATAATATGTAGGATAGGGTGTGGATACGCGACCAAACACCTGGCGATAAGACTTGCGACGCCTCAGTCGATAGGCGGTATCAATCGCATGCCCCGCCTCGTGCCGCAAGATCTTCATGCACCATTCGCTGTTACCGCCTTCGACTTCTAACATCTGCTTGCGTTCTAGACGCATCAAACGCGGATGTGCCAAGTAGAATGGGATGGCGATGCCCGGCACGCCATCCGGCGAGAACCATTCATCGGACAGCCAGACGTGTGGGCGGAACCGCAACCCGCGTTGGCCAAGCTCCTGGTAAAGCTGTTTGAGACACTGCTGGACCATCGAGCCACGCAATGTTAACTTCAAGTCGCACATACGCACTTGAAACAACTCGGCGTCCGTCATTCGCTCTAATTTCCGCGAACTAATCATTCGCGTTTTTTGTACAGCCACTCGTGTTGCCCGTCGTTGTTGTCGTCGATCAACCACCGTAATTTTGCGTCAGCTTTGGAAGCTTAGCTTGCCCACCAGGATGTGCCAACTATAGCCTAGGAATCAATTTAATCTACGCTGCCGCTGGCGCTCACCGGAGCACTGGAAATATTTATGAGGATTCTCGACACTTGCCTGGCATTGCCGGCAATGGCCGCCTGCCTGCTTTCGGCGGTACAGGCCCAGTCCGTGGCCGACTCAGCGAGACTCTGGGACGACTGTCTACGCCCAGCCTATCGAGGAACGAGCGATACCGTCCAACTGTCGGGAGCAGAAATTGGGCGGCAACAGCTTGAACGCCTCCCCACCCTCCTGTCGGCCCGAAATTTCCTGATTGATGACGGACGAGTAACCGATGAGGGGCTGAAATTCATTGTGCAATCATGCCCCGACTTGGAGCATTTGCGACTGCGGCTGAGCCCGATCGGCGACCCTGGTGCCGTGTATTTATGCAAACTCAGAAATCTCCGCATCCTTAATTTGCCGCAATGTCGATTGACGGTAGCCGGAATCAGGAAGTTGGCGGAACTGCGGTTGCTGGAGGAAGTGCGCTTAGGTGGGGGCCAAATCGACGATTTTGCCCTGGCTGAACTGGCACGACTGCCGTCACTCAAGCGTTTGCACCTGATTGGCCCCAGTTTATCGGACCAGGCACTCGACATAATAGCTGAAACCAAGGGGCTACAGTCCTTTTATTTGGACGACTGTAACCTAGACCCGGCAGCCTGGAAAACTCTGAGTTATCGGCGGCCAGAACTGCATGTTCATATCGACCAGCCCCACCGGGATCGCTGGAAAAAAGCGGACCTAGCCCCGGAATGAGCCACCCAGAAGAACGGTAAGTAGCCTCCAACTTGGCGAATCATTTGCCGTTGTGGAAACCGGCGGGCCGGCTATATTTGTTCGCCCACGCAAACTTGATTTCAGTTGATTTTTGGAGAGTCAGACATGGCCAGTCAGTGTGCCATTTGCAGCAAGAAACCAGTTGTCGGAAACAGCGTCGAAATTCGGGGTAAGGCCAAGTACTTGGGTGGCGTCGGTACCAAGGTAACTGGGATTACTCGCCGTAGATTCAAGCCGAACTTGCAGTCCATTCGGGTCGAACTGCCCAGTGGTGAGCATCGTCGGCTGAGGGTCTGCACGCAATGTATTCGTAGCGGCCTGGTTCGCAAGGTCGTCAGGCAGAAGCCATTTGCAGTGCCGGCGGCCAAATAGATTTAGGCCGATATCCATGCGGTAGCTACGCTCGCCAGAGCGTGAATTGCGCTTTTAAGGATTAGATTGGGAAATCCCAAGCTCCACCGTCTGAGGACGGTAGCTGTGAGTTCCATCGTCTAGCGACGGTAACTACATGGCACCGCTCGCTACACTCACTAGTCGGAATGCCGAATATGCAGCTTTCGCGTGATGACGTACGTAAGGTAGCAGCGCTTGCCAAATTGGAGCTGAGCGATAGCCAACTGGATGATGTCGCCGAAAAGCTACGGAATGTACTGCGATTAGTCGACCAGCTGAGTCAAGTCGACACCACGGGCGTGGAGGAGATGGCACACCCGGTAGACGTGCATTCAGTGACTCGTGGCGACCAAATTCAGGCCGGGTTGCCGCGCGAGGCAGCTCTCAGGAACGCGCCACAAACCGACGGCGAATTCTTCCTGGTGCCTCCGGTATTGGGATAAACCCAGCGACACTGCTGTACGGGTACTACAGGTTAGCGCGTTGCCATCAAAGCTGCGGATACTTTCTCGCTAGCTATCCTTTTAAAAGAGTGGCTCTCAGGTCCTCTTTAAACTGCATTCTGGCGTCTGTAGCCACAGTCCTTGCAGCGGCCAGCGGGCTCGCGTAAGCTGGCTGCCTATGAAGCTTGAAAATCTATCCGCCGTTGCATTGGGCAAGAAGATCGCTGCTCGGGAGATATCCTGCCGGGAGGCCACGGCCTACTTTCTCCAACGCTCTCAAGAGCTTGACCCACAGGTTGGTGCCTACATTAGCCTGCTGGATGAGTCCGCCGTATTGGCAGAAGCACAACGTGTCGATCAGCATTTGTCTGGCAAAGTTCACAATTTTCTGGCGAAGCAGTCGCCCCTGACCGGAGTACCCGTAGCCATCAAAGACGTGCTGTGCCTGGAAGGCTGGCCAACGACTTGCGGGTCGCGGATGTTAAAAGAGTACCGTCCGCCATATACCGCGACTGCCGTCGACCGGCTGCAACAGGCGGGACTGGTCGTGCTGGGCAAGACCAACATGGACGAATTCGCGATGGGTTCCAGTACGGAAAACAGCGCGTTGGGTGTGACTCGCAATCCCTGGGCGCTCGACCGCACTCCGGGCGGATCCAGTGGCGGCTCCGCAGCCGTATTGGCGGCTGGCATGTCGCCGCTGGCCATAGGATCGGACACGGGTGGCTCGGTTCGCCAACCAGCAGCTTTTTGTGGCGTATGTGGCCTGAAGCCAACCTATGGCCTGATCAGTCGCTGGGGACTGGTTGCCTATGCCAGCAGTTTGGATCAAGTCGGTCCGATGGCCCATCACGTTGAAGACGTGGCCGCTCTCTTGCAAATTATGGCCGGTCACGATCCGCGCGACAGCACCTCGCTGAATGTAGCTCTACCAGACTATGTGCAGCAGCTTGACCAACCGCTGGATGGACTGCGCGTGGGCATCGTTAGCGAACACCTGCACCATGGTTCGCTGGACAGCCAAATCGTGTCAGCTGTGCAGCAGGCCTGCAGGCTGCTGCAAGAGCTGGGGGCTAGGCTGGTTGAAATTCACCTTCCGCATAGCGCACACTCGGTGGCTGCGTACTATGTGATCGCGCCCTGTGAAGCCAGCAGCAACTTGGCACGTTATGAGGCAGCGCATTATGGCTTTCGCGCCCCCAAAAATTCCGATCACCAATCCGTGACCATTAGAGACGCTGCAGGCCGCCAATCCGCCAGCAACTTAGGTTCAAACGAGCCATCGCCACTGGAGCGGATGATGATCGCCAGCCGCAGTCAGGGATTGGGAGATGAAGTCAAACGTCGCATCCTGCTGGGCACGTTTGCACTCAGTGCTGGATACGCGGATGCTTATTATAAACAGGCGTTGCGAGTTCGCCGTTTGATCGCTCAAGACTACCAATCGGCTTTTCAACAGGTCGATGTACTACTGGGACCGGTCGCACCATCTCCGGCCTACGTCCTCGGTGAAAAGGTTGACGATCCGGTACAAATGTATTTGGGGGATCTGTTTACGGTGGAGGCCAATTTAGTCGGCTTACCTGCCTTGTCGCTACCGGCTGGCATGAGCAATAGTGGCTTGCCGCTGGCGATTCAGTTGCAGGCTCCCCAGCTACAAGAATCGCGATTGTTGGCTACTGCGCATCAGCTCCAACGCGCGGGCCTATTTGAGCCGCAGATTGCACCGCTTGGCTGATCGTAAGGCTGGGGGCTGGCCCGAGTCGTAAAGAACCGTAATGAGATCCCTGCTGACATGAGTGCTGTACCTTATCGACTGGTAGTTGGCTTGGAAGTCCATGTGCAACTGGCCACCAACACTAAACTGTTTTGCAGTTGCTCAACGAAATTTGGCGCTCCGCCCAACACCCAGGTTTGTCCCGTTTGCTTGGCTCAGCCCGGAGCGCTGCCGGTATTGAACGCCCGGGCTGTCGAACTGGCCATTCGTACGGGATTAGCGCTCAATTGTAGAATCGACCCGGTCACCAAGTGGGATCGCAAGAACTATTTCTATCCAGACCTACCTAAGGGATATCAGATCAGCCAGTTCGACCGGCCGATCTGCGGCGAGGGGTACTTGCAGTTTCCCGACCCCGATTCGCCAGGTGACTTACTGACTGTGCGATTGATTCGCGCGCATCTGGAAGAGGACGCTGGCAAGAGCCTGCACGACGAATCGTCAGGTACAGCCGACAGTCGAATCGACCTCAATCGCGCAGGCACGCCACTCTTGGAGATCGTATCCTATCCCGACATTTCCAGCCCTGCAGCTGCCAAAGCCTATTTGACTGACCTACGTTTGCTGCTGATCTACTTGGGGGTATCAGATTGCAATATGCAAGAGGGCAGCTTACGAGCCGACGCCAATGTCAACTTGCATATTCCACAAGCCGACGGCCAGACTGTCGCCACCCCAATTGTAGAACTCAAGAATCTGAACAGTTTTCGAGCGGTCGAACGAGCCGTGGCCTATGAAGCGCAGCGACAGTATGATCATTGGCAACGCACTGGCCAGACGATCCACGACGCTCCCAAACAGACTCGCGGCTGGGACGATAATGCTGGTGTTACCAAGGCCCAACGCGAAAAAGAAGAATCTGCTGACTATCGCTACTTTCCCGACCCAGACTTGGTACCGCTCAAAGTCACCGCAGACATGCTCGCCCAGCAGCGGCAATTGATGGGCGAGCTGCCCGCAGCCGCGCGGACTCGATTGCAGAATCAATTCGGCCTGAAGGCCTACGACGCCGACGTCATAGTTTCTCAAGGGCGTCCCGTGGTTCAATACTACGATGCGTTGGTCGGTGGCGGCGCGGACGCTCGGCGGGCAAGTAGTTGGCTACAACAGGATGTGCTGCGAACGTTAAAAGAGCACAGCTGGTCCATCGAACAATTCCCGATTTCCAGTCAGCGACTGGGCGAATTGCTACAGGCGATTGACCAAGGGAATCTGGACAACGCGCGCGCCAGGAATGTCTTTCAATATCTGCTGGAACACGATGTTTCGATTTCGCAGGCCATCGAGGCTTTGGGAATTAAACAGATCGATAGCAGTCAACTGACCGACTTGTGCCAGCTACTGCTTCAGGAAAATCCACAAGTAGTTGTTCAATTCCGTGAGGGGAATACCAAAGCCTTAGGCTACCTGGTCGGTGCCGCGAAGAAGAAAGATCCGAACGTCGATCCCAAACAGGTACGTGAATTGTGCGAGAAACTGATTCAGGCAATGTGAGGAACCATCGTGTCACACAAAATTGCGGGAACCATCGTTCAAGTCGATCAGGCTGGCAACTTGATTACCGACATTCCAAGCGAAAGACTGACATCTGCACCGACTGATGATTCACTGCGAGTGACCGTCGATGAACACGAAACGTTCGGCCTGTTCGCGCCAGACCATGGACAACCTGACATGACGCTGATCGCCATCGTGGCTCCTGGCGAGCCGCTAACGGTCATGTTGGTCGGCGATAGCGCTCGAGCCATGCTCGGAGTGTCCGTAGGTGCAGCAGTTTCAGTTCAATGGTAATCTGCGGACCTCCATCCCACATACGCACATCAGCAGCTTGACGCACCAGGACTTGACGCCACGCACATGTCAGATCAACAGCACGTCGATCGCCATCACTATTGGCATGCGTTCACGCAGATGGCCGAGTACGAACCGCTGATCATTGATTCGGCTCAGGGCGTATGGCTGATGGATGTCAATGGTCGGAGGTTGCTGGATGGTTGCAGCAGTATGTGGTGCAATGTCCATGGTCATCGCCATCCGGTCATCGATCAAGCTATTCGACAACAGTTAGAACGCGTTGCCCATGTCACGTCGTTGGGAATGAGCAATCCGACGACGATCGAGCTGACATCGAAATTGGTGGAGGTAGCTCCTGAGGGTTTGGAATGCGTTTTTTTCAGCAGCGATGGCGCCAGCGCAGTGGAGGTCGCGCTGAAGATGGCCTTTCAGTATTGGCGACAGATTCAGCCTGCCCAACCGCAGCGGGACCTCTATCTGGCGTTAGGCAGTGCTTACCACGGCGATACGCTGGGTTCGGTCAGCGTTGGCGGTGTGGCGCGCTTTCATGCGATGTTTTCGCCGTTGTTGTTCGATGTTCTGCGAGGCCCCTGCCCCGACACCTATCGTGGCCCCGAAAGTGTGTCAGCCACGGACCTGACCACATACTACCTCTCTGAATACCGAAAGCTGTTCGAACGCTTTGGCCAGCGCATTGCGGCGGTGATTGTCGAACCGCTGCTGCAGGCAGCTGCTGGAATGGTCCTGCATCCGCCGGGGTTCCTGCGTGGTTTGGCCAACATGGCGCGAGACTATGGAACACTCTTGATTGCCGATGAGATTGCGACAGGCATGGGACGGACCGGCAAGATGTGGGCCTGCCAGTGGGAAGATGTGCGACCCGACTTGCTGTGCACCGGAAAAGGACTTAGCGGCGGTTATTTGCCGATTGCCGCCACGTTGACGACTCGAGAAATATGGAATGCGTTCTTGGGTGAATATAGTCAGTCGCGATCCTTTTTTCATGGACACACGTACGCTGGAAATCCGCTGGCCAGCGCGGCGGCCTTGGCTACGCTTCGAGTCTTCGATGAAGAACAAACATTGGTGCAAGTCCGTAAGAATTCCAGTTATCTTGCAGAAAGCTTGGCCCCACTGAAAGCGCATCCGCATATTGGCGATGTTCGCCTATGCGGGTTGGCGGCAGCAATCGAACTGGTTCAGCATCGCGACTTGAAAATCGGCTTTCCCTGGCAAGCCAAAGTTGGCCAGCAGATGTGCCAGCGAATATTGGAATATGGCGTCTGGATGCGGCCTTTGGGCAACGTGCTGGTCATCATGCCCCCGTTGCGCATTACCAGCAGCGAGATCGACATTCTGGTTGCAGCGATTCGTCGTGCGCTGGCTGAGCAGTTTACGAATAGTAAATAAAAACCGCTGCGTAAGCCTAGGACGAATATTCGTTCTTGGCTTACGCAGCGGGATCAGTAACAACACAGAGTTGTAATACTATTTGCCTCCAAATACTTCCTGCAGTCGATGATAGGTATGAAGTGCGCCGCGCACCGCATGAATGCCTCCCACGCTCTCAATAGCTTCAATAACGCTAATCAATTTATCGCTCGAACCAACCAATTTGATGGTCGCGTGCAATTGTGCCATTTGGGCTTCGCTTAGCCCACCGTTGCTTCCGCCGGCCTTCAAACGCTTGGGAATCCGCGTCAGCCCCATACTTCGCTTGACTTGGCTAACTGTCGGTTGGCTGCACTGACAAGCCTTTGTGATTTCGACCATCGTGGCCTTTGGATTCTTCTTTAGGTAATTCATTACCACTTCTTTTTTAGTCTTTTTCGTCCGCATTGGGGCATATACTCCGGTCTCAGGCATGTGGCGAATCTGAAGGAACTGACAAAACTCGTGAACTTGAGTGTCATGGTCGGTATCCTAATAAGGCGGCTTCAAATGGGAAGTCCCAAGCATTGATAAAATCCAAGAATCGAGATAATAGAATGAAACAACCTCTAAATGACCAACGCTTCATGCTACTGAATGGCCAACAGAATGTTGTGCAATAACTGGCCAATCCATACCTGGTAGATGTGGGTTTGGTATGCCTTGGAAACCTGAGACCATGGACCCGTTCCACCGCCACGCCGGTGGGCGTACCTCGGTCGATTAGAGGATGCGCCAATGCAGCCTAGTCCGAAGCCCCCAATTGGAAGTCAAGTGCCGGCTGAACTGGTGCCGGGCGGGCTGTATTATCGAGCAAGGCTGCGCCAGACTCGAGTTGGCTTGGCCCTTCTGAATTCCCCACTTCCGCCAAGGGTAAAGGTACCACTGGGGTTGACTTGGGTTGTGGACCGGTTTGCAGTTGCTCCCAAGGCTTGGGCAGCATGTACCGGCGGCACAGTGGCGGCGAGTGCTTGGTCTGATAGAGTCCCAAACGTTTGGCTTCACACCACACCATAGCCTCTTGGCTACTGGGCTCGATTACGTGCGCCAACCAACCTGAAAAATGCCGCGGCCGGTTGTGATTGCTACGATAATCGTCCCAACAGTCTAGCCAGCGTTCCGGCAGAATATCGGGCCGAGGATCACACGTGTTTTTGTTGAAGGTTGGACGCTCGGCAGCGTAGCTCGCACTGCAGGCCAGTGCGCCGAACGCCACAAGGACACCTAACCCGCGGCCCAGTGCCACAACCGCCACAGCCGCTGGGTATCGAATTGCTCGCATTATGATTCCCTCCATGGTCCACACGTTCCTGGGTTCAACTGGCCAATCTCTGCCTAATGGCAACATCGGTTGGCGGGCATGGCGGCTGAAACGCGAAGCTGTGAAGCCGATTGCCCGCTGCGTAAACTGTGAGGATAATCCTGCCTGCATAGCCTTTTCTGAAGATGCAAATAGTGATTAAGTTTGCCGGAACGTTGCGCTGGCTCGCCAGAGCTGTTAGACTAGACCATGAGCTGTTGTCGGCAACAATCTTTACTTTTTCGATTATCCGGCCAACTATGGACTGGCGTGCAATACTGGGGATGCTGATTCTGACCGGTAAGCTGTTTGAAATTGGTTCTGCGCAGGTGGGCATTGCGCCGACGTTCAATGACGCCGCAGCCCGACAACGGCTAATTGACGAAGTTTTAATTCCAGGAGGCATAACCGATCGCCGTGTCCTGGATGCGATTGGCAAGACTCAGCGGCATCACTTTGTGCCAGCTGAGGTTCGCGATCAAGCCTACTTAGATCGCGCTTTGCCAATCGGCGAGTCACAGACCATCAGCAGCCCTTACATCGTGGCTGTGATGACTCAAGAACTTGATCCGCAGCCTGAACATAAAGTCTTGGAAATTGGCACCGGCAGCGGTTATCAAGCTGCTGTACTCAGCCCATTGGTCAAGGCGGTGTACACGATTGAGATCGTGGAGAAACTTGCTGTGCAAGCGCAGCGTGTTCTTGCCAATTTGGGCTACACGAATGTCTTCACCAAAACCGGCGATGGATTTTTGGGGTGGGAAGAGCACGCACCCTTCGATCGCATCATCGTGACCTGCAGTCCAGAAGATGTTCCCCAACCGCTGGCTGACCAATTGGCTGAGGGCGGTCTGATGATCATCCCCGTAGGCGAGCGTTACCAGCAGATGCTGTGCATGATGCGAAAGCGGGATGGGAAATTACAGCGAGAGGCGTTGCGCCCAACCTTGTTCGTACCCATGACGGGCCAGGCCGAATCGCAACGACGCATTCACGCTGACCCGGCTCGGCCCAGTCTCGTCAATGGCGACTTTGAGCAGCCAGTTCTGGAAAGCGGGGACATCCCGGGCTGGTACTACCAGCGCGGGCTAACCCTGCAGAACGATCCCCCGCAGCCAATCAAACCCAACTCGGCGCAGGGCGCTTACGTCCAATTCAACAACGATGTACGAGGCCGTCCAACGCACCTGCTGCAAGGTTTAGCGCTCGACGGCCGCCGAGTACGCCGAATCACATTATCCGCCAGTGTACGAGTGAAAGAAGTACGCGCCGGTTTGGAGCGCGACGAATTGCCAGCGGTTACTGTGCGGTTCTACGACGACCAACGAAATCTCTTGGGAACTCAGTTTCTCGGGCCGTTCAAAGGCACTAAGAACTGGCATCAGGAAAGTCGCTTCTGTAGCGTTCCTGACCAGACACGCGAGGCCATTGTGTCCATCGGACTTTTTGGAGCCACTGGTACCGCTGCGTTTGACAATGTGGTGTTGGAACCGGCTCGAACCGAACGCTGAAAACGCTCGGCAGAGCGAAAAATTGCAGCCGCTTAGTACTTGATAGTCAAAACTAAGCTAGACTACCCAGAGCGGCACGTGCTCATTGGTCGCACTGCCGTTAAAATCCCCCCAAACCGCTTGATTAAACCATTTTGTTGGCTATCCTACCTATTCAGTTACCATTCCAGCTCGGCGAGCCTATTTTTCTCGGCGAGCCTATTTTTTGGGCTGAGATGTCGTCAATGTCCGGGATGTCGCTCATTACGGTTTGAGCACCCCTGATTAAGGTTCAGTTCCGTGGTGTCAATGGAGTTCAGTCACATGAAGATTACGGTGCTTAGAGTCGCATCGACGGTCCTGCTGTGCATAACAGCGGTTATCGCATCCGGCCCAGCCGCTTTGGCAGGCTGGGGTAGTTTGGGCGGTAGCTATGGTGGATCATACGGTGGAGGTTCTTTTGGGGGCAGTAGCGGTTATGTCGCTGGTTACGGTTCCTATGGTGGATCCAGTGGCGGCTCTGTAGGACAACCATTTACTCCGGTACGTTCCGTCTTGCGGGGTATTCACAACCATATCGCTGCTAAAATTGACCGCCATCAGGCTCGGCGAGCATTTTACTCCAGCTACGGTAGCGTTGGTTACGCGAGTTCTGGATATGGAAGCAGCGGATATGGCGTCAGCTACGGCGGATCGACGGGCGGATACTCCTATGGATCGACTGGATCAGACGTCTCCTATGGCAGCGTCGGCTCGACATCCTACGGCTCAGTTGGCTCAGCCTCGTACAGTGAATCCTACGGTAGCGTCGGAAGCACCATTTATCAGGGGGCTGCCAATGACAGCGGTAGCGGATATAGCGTGCTATCGAATCTGGCTCAAGAACACGACGCCGACGCGGTTTATTTGACTGTTAGCGTACCAAACGCGGCGGCCATCTACGTCAACGGCAGAGCAACCACTAGCTCCGGCAGCGTGCGACAATATGTCAGTCGCGGATTGGTTGCTGGCAAGAGCTACAAGTTTGAACTCCGAGCGGAATTGCCCGGTGTGGACGGACAAGTGATGACGGAAGAGCGAACCGTGGTTGTCACTGCGGGAGGTCGTGAGCATCTGCAATTTGCATTTGCCGACTCTGCTTCACCGGTTGAGACGTCACTGACTCTGAATGTTCCCGAAGGCGCCAAAGTTGTTCTGGCAGGCAACCCCACTCGGGCAATTGGCACGACCCGGACCTATCAAAGCAAGCAGCTGATGGTCGGCCAGGTATGGGACGATTACGTTGTCGAAGTTGAGCTGGATGGCCAAGTCAAGCGACAGTCGATTCGACTGATTGGTGGTGATAGCTTGGAATTGAGCTTCAATTTTAGTGCTTCAGCCGTGGATCAACTGGCTGCAACTCGATAAACACTCTGCGGGACCACTTTGGTTAGTGTCCGCTGAGCATTAAAATACAACGCCCCGCATGTTTGCCATGCGGGGTTTTTTTGTTTGTGCCATGGTCCAAAAAACTCTTGTGGAAGCCGATGTCCGTGCTTACTTCAGCCAACCAGCCAATTCGCTCATGGAGCCGCGCGGCGAAGCTGCTAGTCAGTTTGGTTATTGTCGTACATCTCCTAGCTGTGGTTGCCGAACCATTTCGCTTCTTCACCTACAGCCCCAGCCGCGGCACTTCACCTGCCGCAGATCCGATTCGCATCGCACTGGCCCCTTACATTGAATTTGCCTTTCTGAACCATGGTTACTTTTTCTTCGCACCCGAGCCTGGTCCCAGTCATCTGATACAGGGGACTCTAACTCATGCTGATGGATCGCAATCCACGGTGCGTTATCCAGACAAGTCAGCCCAGTGGCCGCGTCTCCTGTACCACCGCCACTTCATGCTGTCGGAGTTCTTGAATCAATTGCATGTGCCGCCGGTCGATGCCGTGATAGCGCAACAATCGTCAGACCAACAGGCCCGTGAATGGGCGAGCAATCGCCGACGCTACGAAGATGTGCGCAATTCAATGCAGGCACACTTGATCGCTCGCTATTCAGCAACTTCGGCGTCCATTGAACGCATCCGACACATCCTGCCCGGCAGTGACGCTGTGCTTAATGATGGACAGCCGCTCGATGATGCCAGCCTATACATTCTATTGCCAGATGTTTTAGAGCCCCCACCGCCTGCGACCTCGGTCCCTCAACCGTCAGCTGCCCTTCCGGTAGCACCCACATGGCGCACGTCGCCCGGATCCTTTAATGAACCCATCGAGGCTAGGCCATGAGGCATCGTTCTTCGGGGGGCAAGCCAGATTCAGCCACACGATCTACTTCAATCCAAGCTTTTGTTAGCGCTTGGGTTGCTGGTTGGGATCGCTTCTGGTTTACGCCCCGAACGGCCGAGGCTTTAGGATTTATGCGGATCGCCTGCGGCGCAATGTTGACTTACATCCACGTGATTTGGACTAGTCTGCTGTCTGATTTTATGGGTCGCGATGCCTGGATCAACAACCAGGCAGTTCGTAGCCTGCACAGTCAAGATTGGGCATGGAGTTGGTTGTACTTTGTAGTCAGCCCTGTCTGGCTTTACGCGCACCAGACGATCGCGATCGTTGCCAGCCTGTGCATGGCACTGGGCTGCATGACGCGACTTGCAATCCCAGTGGCCTGGTGGATGACCTTGATGGTTTGCCATCGAATGACCGGTGCGCTGTTCGGCCTAGACCAGATTGTGATGATGCTGACCATGTATCTGATGTGGTCGGACTGTGGAACTGCCTACAGCCTGGATGCTCGACGGGCAAATCGTGGGGAAGCAAGCTGGCTGCGTCCTGCTTACTCAGCGACTGTCTCCAACAATGTGGTGACCCGATTGATTCAGATTCACGTGTGCGTCGTCTACCTATTTGGCGGATTGAGCAAGCTGCGCGGCGAAATGTGGTGGGATGGATCGGCCATGTGGTTTAGCTTGGTGAATTACGAATATCAATCACTCGATTTGACCTGGCTGGGCCATTTTCCGATTATCATTGGACTTCTCACGGCCATCACTGTGTTTTGGGAGACGTTTTATTGCGCACTGATCTGGCCCAAATTAACGCGCCCCATGGTATTGGCATTGGCGGTCTGCGTGCATGGTGGAATTTGCGTGGCGTTAGGCATGTGGACCTTTGGTACAATGATGCTGGTTGCCAATTGTGCATTTGTGGAACCCACGCTAATCCAGCGACTGATGTCCAGACTGCCCTGGCTCTCCAAATCAAACTGACCTGTTAAGACGAAGATGGAATCCATGAACAAACCCGTTGCAGGACAGCCCGTTGACTTGGAAATCAAGGACGCACATCTAATCTTCAACTCCGTTTGGCAAGACTTAGCGGAAGAGATCGGTCGTCAGAATCTTCGATTCCCCAAGGAGCTGATTCTGCTGGGCGGTGCACCAGGTGCCGGCAAAGGGACTCACACGCGGTTTGTAGTACAAGCCCGCGGTCTAACTTGTGAACCTATCGTAATCAGCGATCTGCTGACCACACCTGAAGCGACTCGCATCAAAGACCAGGGCGGCATGGTCGGAGACAAGGAAGTCATCATGATCCTGTATCGCAAGCTGCTAGAACCGCAGTTCCGCGACGGTGCCATCATCGATGGCTTCCCCCGTACGCGCGTGCAGGTGGAATGTTTGAAGATGTTAGTCGACAAAGTCAATTTGCTCCACAAGGAATTTTCCGAAACAGAATATGCCATTCACTTCCGCCAGCCGACCATTCATGCCATGGTGCTGTTTGTTACCGAGAAGACCAGTATCGAACGACAGTTGCACCGTGGTAAAGCTGCTCAAGCACACAACAAAGAGGTCGAAGAAACCGGCATAGGTAGCCTGCTGCCCATTCGCGACACGGATCTCAGCCACGACCTGGCTCGACGCCGCTATCAAGTCTTCAAGGAACAGACGTGGGATGCACTCAAGTCTCTGAAAGAGATCTATCACTACCACTTCATCAACGCAGAAGGTCCGATTGCAGAAGTCGAAGCCAATATCCTCAGCGAATTACAATATCAGAGTTCGCTGGAATTGCACTCGCGCACGGTCGATCGACTGCGACCTATACCGCTGGCCGAAGAAATCGTCATCCATGCGCGCCAAGAACTGGTCAAGCGGCTGGACAGTTATGAACTTGAGCACAGCGAATTGTTTGAGCAGGTTGTTGAGCTGATCGAGAGTAAATTCATGCCGATCATTCGCCGGCACGCTCTGTCAGGGCAGGCGTATGTGAACTCGGAAGACCGTGTATTCAGTAATCCGCTAGCGCTCATGATGCTGATCGACATTTTTTCTGAGCGCGGCTATCATGCCGTCGTTGACAAGCATTTGCACGAAATTCCCTATCAAGTCGATTTAGTTTCAGGCCGCATCGAGCTGAAAGAGAAAGTGGTTTACCGAGTGCTCATTCATTTCAAGGGTTCTCAGATTCGTCGCGGGTGACTCATGTCTATTCCGGTTTCACTTCCCGTCTTAGGCGAAGCTCAGATAGCCGATCGCTTCCTGACGGATTTACCAGAGCGCGCCAGCGCCTTGGGCAGACACGCTCTGCCAATGACGATGGCCGAGGCCCAACAGCGAGGCTGGGATGAGCTGGATGTGGTGATTGTGACCGGCGACGCCTATATCGACCACCCGAGCTTTGCCATGAGCATTCTCGGTCGCGTCTTGGAGGCCGCTGGCTTCCGAGTTGGCATAATCTCCCAACCCGACTGGCGATCGTGCTCGGACTGGCAACGGTTCGGACGTCCAAGATTGTTCTTCGGCATCAGCGCCGGCAACATGGACTCGATGATCAATCACTATACCGCCAATCGTAAGGTGCGCAATGACGATGCCTATTCGCCCGGTGGCAAGATCGGATTGCGACCAGACCGAGCAACGCTCAGCTATTGCCAGCGTGCGCGTGAGGCCTACAAAGGCGTGCCTGTGATCGCAGGCGGGGTCGAGGCGTCGCTTCGGCGTCTGGCACACTACGATTTTTGGAGCGACAAAGTCCGCAAGAGCATTCTGCTGGATAGCAAAGCCGACCTAGTCGTATTTGGCATGGGCGAAAACGCGATTGTCGAAATCGCTCAGCGTCTGCAGGCCGGACAAACGGTCAAAGACCTGCGCGACATGCGCGGTGTAGCCTATGCGTTGGGGGCTTCAGAGCGCCCCCCGGAGGACATTCTAGAACTGCCCAGCTTCGACGCGGTTGTGACTGACAAACGACAGTTCGCGGTGGCCACGCGCATCATTCATAACGAAACGAACCCGTACAATGCCCGGCGCTTGGTGCAGTATCACGGCCAGCAGGCGGTAGTCGTCAATCCACCGCAATTGCCCATCTCTCAGTTGGCCATGGATCGCATCTACGGCTTGTCTTACACGCGCCGTCCCCATCCCAGCTATCGTGAGCCCATTCCGGCATTCGAGATGATCAAGGATTCCGTGACCATATTGCGAGGGTGTTTCGGCGGTTGCACGTTTTGTTCGATTACGGCTCACCAAGGACGCGCCATTCAATCACGCAGCCAACAAAGCGTACTGAATGAAATCAAGTCGCTGGCTGAGGACAGCAACTTCAAAGGTACCGTCAGCGATATCGGTGGCCCTACAGCAAACATGTACCACATGCGGTGTACGCGACCAGACGTGGAGGCTCGCTGTCGACGACAATCGTGTGTGCATCCCAAAATCTGCAAGCTGCTAGGCGTCGACCACCAACCGGTCATCGACTTAATGCGTGCCGCTCGCCAGGTACCGGGTGTCAAGAAAGTGCTGGTCGCCAGCGGCGTGCGTATGGATCTGGCGCGACACAGTCCCGAATATATTCGCGAACTGACCACACACCATGTCGGTGGCCATCTGAAAGTCGCCCCCGAGCATGTGGATCCTCAAGTACTGTTCAAAATGCGCAAGCCAGCCAACGACGACTTCGAGTACTTTACGGAAGTATTTCGCGAACAGTCTCAGGCGGTTGGCAAGAAGCAGTATTTGATTCCCTATTTCATTGCCAGTCATCCGGCTAGCGACGTGCAGGCGATGATCAACCTAGCGGTGTTTCTGAAGCAAACTGGATATCGTCCTGATCAAGTACAGGACTTCATTCCGGCACCCATGGATGTCGCCACCTGCATGTACTACAC
Source organism: Pirellulaceae bacterium (assembly GCA_019636385.1). Lineage (NCBI taxonomy): Bacteria > Pseudomonadati > Planctomycetota > Planctomycetia > Pirellulales > Pirellulaceae > Pirellulaceae bacterium. The sequence continues at coordinate 294,318 of JAHBXT010000004.1, forward strand.
CGAACTTGATCCCTTTACCATGCAACCCGTGTACACCGCCAAGAAACTCCGCGATCGGCGCACGCAGCGGGCGTTGATGCAGTTTTTCAAGCCCGAGAATTATTTTGAGGTGCGCGAGGCACTGCGCGCCTGTGGCCGACAAGACTTGATTGGCGACGGCTGTGATGCGCTTATTCCATCGCGACCGCCGCGCCAAGCTATCGAAGCTCGGCGCAGTCGCGCCAACCAGCTGATGGAAGGCAAATACGTGCACACGATCGGCCGACCACCGAAAGACACTTCAAACGCTTCGCAGTCATCCGGTCAGTCATCGTCTGAAAAGTCACCTGCCCGGCCAGCCTCCACACCTCCACAACCGGACTCGTCTACTCGGAAACAGAGCCGAAGAAGAAGCACGCCAGGCTACCGCCCTGGCCGCAAGGGTGCTGGCCCATAACCGCACACCCGTTGCAGCCATTCGATTACCGGCAGGCTACCAACTCAACTGCTCGGGGAAGTAGCGAGCGATCAACTCTTGATAGAAGGGGCGCAAGCCTTGGACATCCATGCGCTGGTCGCGTTTGGTGTACAGGTCGTATTGATTGAAGTCGACTACCCACTTCAGTAACTCTGCATCGCCCTCGGTCAACAAATGCGAATAGGCGTGTTCACGATGAATGGGGTAACAGGAATGGAAGCGAATCATGGCCAGAGCTGGTTTGGGGAGATAATCACGGACAACGTGATACAAGTACTCGTCGTGCCCCCAGCTCATCAGCAAGTTCTCTAGACCACAACCGGGCTGGTAGATTCCGCACTCTGTCTGGAACTGCTCTACATGACGATCAGGATTGTCTTGAAACGCCTCGTAGTACACGATTGACGGACTCCAGCGACACCCCACGGGAAAAGTGTCACCAACCACCGCCCACTGCGGTTCACCCCACAGACAGAGAATTTTTCCCAAATCATGAACTAGCCCGGCCAAGATGAACCAGTCCGGGCGACCGTCGGTCCGAATGGCTTCTGCCGTCTGCAGTAGATGCTCGATCTGCGGTAGATCAATATCCGGATCGCTGTCATCTACCAATTGATTCAGGTATTCCATTGCCTCCCAAATACCCATGCGTCGTCGCGATAAACCAAGATATTCGGCCCGTTTGCTGCGCACAAAATCAACCGTCTGGTGGCGATGATTGAGGCGGTAGAATTCACGAACACTGGGGCGGGCTTCGGCCGCATAATTGCGAAAGCGATCTGCTTGCTGGCTGACATTGGCGCTGTGGTGAGTTTGAGGTTCGGGGTAGCGTTGCAATAAATCATCCTCCCATTCCTCCAAATTCCCTAGCGGATGGGTATCAGGCGATCGTGATGATTGAGGCTGATTCATGTTCGGCTCCGTGGGACTCAATAAATGACTGTGATTTGACTGCTAGGCGCGCCGTGCGCCGCCAACGCTGTAGCGCTCCAGCCGCCCGTCCAATTCACGGCGGCTACTCAAAAGACTCATCGTCTCCCGGGAACGATGCGTCTCGTACCGATTGGTTATGGCGCACTACGGCTTGTGTAATCTGGTCAGCCAAGTTGGTCTGTGTGCGTACAAACTTGGGAACGCTACTGAGGGTTAGTCCCAAAATGTCGTTGACGACTAACACCTGCCCATCGCAATCCGGACCAGCACCGATGCCAATCGTCGGTACGATTAACGTTTCCGTAACCCGTTTGGCTAGCGCTCTGGGAACACATTCCATTAGCACGCAAAAAGCTCCGGCTGATTGAGCGGCCTGCGCGTCCTCAATAAGCTGCTCCGCGTTGCGTTGCACACGATAGCCGCCCAAGGCATGTACACTTTGTGGCCGCAGACCAATGTGGGCCACGACAGGAATTCCGGCGGCAACCAACGAACGAATCGTTCGGGCTTGCTCGGCTCCCCCCTCTAACTTGATCGCTTGGCATCCAGTCTTCTTCATAATCCGTGCGGCAGTGCGCAGGGTTTGTCGAACGCCCAGCTGCCCATGAGGAAACGGTAGATCGACCACGACCATCGCGCGCTGGGCGGCTCGCGCAACCATCTGACCGTGGTAGATCATTTGTTCCAAAGTCGCTGGCAACGTCGTATCGTGCCCTTGGATGACCATGGCCAAACTATCGCCAACCAACAACATGTCGGTACCGGCTTGGTCCAGCAGCCGCGCCATCGTATAGTCATAGGCGGTCAACATACTGATTTTCTCACCTCGCCGCTTCATTTGGCTGAGGCTGACCGTCGTCACGCGGCGCGCAGGCTTGTTCATTAGGGATTTCTAATAGTTGGTTCGAGTCACGTTGCTCTTTTTCAGTAATGCTGCTCAATCCAGCACTGGCACCAGCTTACCTTACGCAGTTTCAGTTACAATAAACTTAAGTTAGCGCATCAGGCGGCCAATTGCGGTGCAGACTATGGGACTGAACTGTGAACGTTTATTTTACACTGACAATCACGTTTTATGAAACACTGGCTGGGAGCACTATTGCATGGTGATGCTCTTGAAGTCGAAAGCCGAGGTCGTTCCCTGCAACCCGAACTGAGGCCCAGCAGAATTATGACATTCTGCCAGGGCCGATCCGCTAGTGAAAACTAATCAGAGTCTGGGCCGAGCCGGTAAGAAGCAAGAACCTGGGCGGACTCCTAGCAGTCTTACTAAAGGTAATATTCAATAGCGGGCAGCAAGCTAGAGTTGGCCCCAGGAGTCATTGATGCAAGATTGGGGCTTTGTCCGTGTTACGGCGGCCAGTCATCCGGTTTGTGTGGCCGATCCCAACGCGAATGGCGACAACGTAATTGCCGCGCTCAAGATGCACTCCGACAGCAGCGTCGTCGTTTTTGGCGAATTATCGCTCTGCGGATACTCGTGTGGCGATTTGTTTGCCCAAGATGTCTTGTTGCAATCAAGTCTGCGAGCCTTGAACAGAATCGCCCAGGCGACTGGTACGACGGACCAATTGGTCCTGGTCGGTCTGCCTTTAGCTGTAGAGGGACGGCTGTACAATGTAGCCGCGGCGCTCCATGCGGGCTGCGTCGTAGCCCTGGTTCCCAAACAGTACTTGCCAAACTACCAAGAGTTCTACGAAGCTCGATGGTTTACTGCGGCCGACAGTAATTTGCCCAGCCACGTCCAGTTGGAAGGCCACGGCCTGGTACCGTTTGGAATCGATCTACTGATTCGTCGTGGAGGCTTGAAGATTGGTATTGAGCTGTGCGAGGATTTGTGGATGCCCGTGCCGCCCAGCAGCTTACAAGCCACTGCTGGAGCCAATTTAATTCTGAACCTTTCGGCTAGCAATGAACTGATTGGCAAAGCCGATTGGCGCAAGGTGTTGGTCACCAGTCAATCGGGCCGCTGTCTGGCCGCCTATGCTTACGCCAGCGCTGGCCCCAGCGAATCAACGACCGACGTCGTGTTTGGTGGGCACTGCTTGATCGCCGAAGGCGGCAGGTTGCTGGCGGAGTCAAAACGTGTTGGCAACTCCGACAATCGCCCCGTTCAGCAGACACAGGCGACTGCCGATATTGATCTACAGCGTATCGAACACGATCGTCGCCTAACAACTAGTTGGCAGGTCGCCTGCCAGCGCAGTCGCACGGTATTTCGAACTATTGAATTGCCTTCCTCAAAGTCTACTGCGGACGGTGGATTGCGCCATGTCAGTGGCCGACCGTTTGTGCCAGAGGACCCAGCTACGCTACATGGTCGTTGCGAAGAGATCTTTGGAATTCAGTGTGCCGCTCTGGCCAAGCGGATTGGTCGCCTGCCGGCGCATACGCCGCTGAGTATTGGCGTGTCTGGTGGCTTGGACAGTACACTCGCGCTGTTGGTCGCGGTGCGAACTTGCCAGCAATATGATTGGCCCGTCCAGCGGATTGTGGGACTGACCATGCCCGGCTTTGGTACCACCGCCAAAACGCTCGGCGTTGCCCAGGCGCTGATGAAGCATCTGTCGGTGACCAGTCAGACTATTGACATCCGCCAATTGTGTTTAGATACGTTTTTGGGAATCGATCATGCTCCGTTTGGAATTCCGTTGGCGGGGCTGGACATGTCGGAATTTGAAAAGCGGCTACAAAGCTTGCCGACAGATGCCCGAAACGATCTGACTTTTGAAAACGTACAGGCACGTGTACGAACGCTGCTGCTCATGAGCCGTGGATTTGTACTTGGCACTGGCGATCTTTCAGAACAGGCACTTGGTTGGAGTACCTACAATGGCGATCATATGTCGATGTATAATGTGAATACATCGATACCCAAGACGCTGGTGCGGTTCTTGATTTCCTATCTAGCTGAACATCAATTCCAATCGCCGGTTCGCGAGTGCCTGCAACAAGTGGTCGCCGCTCCGATATCACCTGAGCTACTACCCAAATCGGCTAGTGGCGAAGTATTGCAGAGGACGGAAGACAGCATCGGACCGTATGAACTGCACGACTTTTTCTTGTACCACCTTATTCGCGGCGGTGCCTCACCCAAAAAGATACTGCACTTGGCTGCTGGAGCTCAATTCAGCCGCCATTATGAAGCGGACGAAGTTCGTCGCACACTGAGCATCTTCCTCAAGCGATTCTTTAGCAACCAATTCAAACGTTCCTGTGTCCCTGACGGCCCCAAGGTCGGCAGCGTCAGCCTCTCACCGCGCGGCGACTGGCGCATGCCCAGCGACGCCGACGTCGCCGCCTGGCTGGCCGATTGGGATAGCTTGTAACTGGCCTGATCCAAAACCACCTGCTGAGGTCGCCGGGGCGCTTGATTCCAGTGTTTGCGGGAAATGAGTCTGCATCCAGTTCGCGACTTCATTGACGACTAAGGCCCGATCCTCGGCGAGTCGTGCAACATGGTCAATGTGGGGATAGTAGCGGACGGTGAAGGCAGGGTTCCCCGCAAGTCGTGGAAACATTTCGCTGAATTGCCCTAGGCCGTTGAAATAGCTGTGTGCCCCACCGGTGTAGAGCCACAAGCTCTTGACGTTTCGTTCGGCAAGCGATTCTAATTCCGCCTCGCATTGCTGACGTTCCGGGAACTCGCGAATGTCGTCGCCTACCGGGAAAGCAGACCCGCTTTCGGCCATCATCCGAAATTTCCTGGATTTCTCGTCGAGGGCATGTTGCAAACGTCCCCAAAGTTTCCGGGGTCGGTGATACAACCATTTTCGAACTGCATGGCCGCGCGTTGGGAATCCGCAACCATCCATCAAAGCTAAGCCAACAATGCGACGATCTTTCAGTGCCGCCTGCACTGCGTCATCTGCACCGGAGCACAACCCGAACAGCACGAATCTCGATAGGTTAAATTGATTTTCGACATGGTCCATGGCGGTGACAATTTCGCTGGTCGCGCGCTCGAGCGAAGAGCCTTCAGAGGCGACTCCAAAACTCTCGCCAATGCCTGACAGACAGAAGCGAAGCGAAACAAAATGAGATGAGGCAAGCCGCCGCGCGATCAGGACGTGCATCCTCAGCGGCCCCACGTGATGCAACATACCAGGGGTGAGCAGAAGCAGAGCGGTATTGCGTCTGGGCGCTTCTGGGACTGGCTCGCTGGAAACGCCGACCAAATGCCTCCATTGACCAAAGACCTGGGCCTTTTCATTCATCGTGCGTTGACTCCCAACAATCTTCCAAGGGTCGCGGCAATCTCAGGACTCGCGAAGGCAGTATTGCAATAACGAA